>CACGPA010000012.1 GCA_902574725.1 uncultured Pelagibacteraceae bacterium | reverse complement strand
TAAATTATATAGTATATATAACAAAAATCTCCAAAATGAAAAAAAATTTACTAATTTATATTCCATCTATAGAGGATGGAGGTGTAGAAAAAAATCTATATATTATAAGCAAATATTTATCTGAAAAATCTGTAAATATTTCTTTGTTAACTTGTAATTTTAATAAAAAGCATTTTTTTAAAAAATCAATTTTTTATCTAGGGCCAAAAAATAATTTTTTGGAATGAAAAATCTAGAAAAATTAAAAATTTAAAATGCATGATAATATTATTTTTCAATTTAATGTTTTTTAATAAGAATTATGTAATATTTGCTTTTCAATCAAGTATTACTGCAACAATAATAGGAAAAATATTTGGTAATAAAGTTGTTACAAGAGCAAACTCTTCACCTAGTGGTTTTACTAATAATATATTATATCGAATGGTTTACAGTTTTTTTATAGGTTTTTCAGATGCTGTAATTGTTAATTCAAATGAATTTTCTAAATTATTTTTTAAAACATTTGGAAAAAAACCAATTACCATCTTCAATCCATTTATACCTGACACAATAAAAAAATTAAGTAGAGTCAAAATAAAAAATTTTTTTTCTAAAAGAAGTTTAAATATTATTAGCGTTGCAAGGCTAACAGATCAAAAAAATCATATAACTCAATTAAAAGCAATAAAACATATAAAAAAAAAATACAATCCACGTTTAACTATTATTGGCAAGGGTGATAAAGAAGATTCTTTAAAAATATATATTAAAGAAAACAATATTAGCAAAAATGTTAAATTAATTGGTTATAAAAAAAATCCATTTCCTTATATTATTAAATCTGATATTTTAATTCTAAGTTCTAAATTTGAAGGTTTACCTAATATTTTATTAGAAACTCAATATTTAAAAAAATACATAATTTCATCAAACTGTTCTTCTGGACCAAAAGAAATTTTAATGAATGGTAAAGCTGGAGATTTGTTTAAATCAAATGATTACAAAGCCCTTGCTAATAAAATAAATAACTATTGTGTAAACAAAAAGAAATGTAAAAAAAAAAATATTGTTAGGATATAAAAATCTTCATAGATTTGATCATAAAAAAAATTGTCAAAAATATTATGAAATACTTAATAATTTTTTTTAATTTTATTTATATAATGAAATACCAAAGATGCAGAATTTGATATATTTAAACTCTCAACTTTTTTATTAATAGAAATTTTTACCATGTAGTCTGTATATTCAAGGGTATGCTTCCTAAGTCCGTAACCTTCTGATCCAAATAGTAAAATATTATTTCCTTCCCATTTTACATTTGAAAAATCTTCTTTGCCATTACTATCAAAACCATAAACCCAAAAGTTTTTTTCTCTTAAATATTTTAAAGTTGTATTTATATTAGAAACTTGAAAAATATTTGCATACTCCATACATCCACTTGCTGATTTATACATAAGTTTACTTTCTTCTGGAAAATGTCTATCTTTTACAATTATCCCATCAATATCAAATGAAACTAAGCTTCTAATTATTGATCCAATATTTCTAGGATCCGTAACCTCATCTAGGCAAACAATATTTAAATTTTTTTTCCCCTTTTATGAATTCTTTTAGTTTAATTTCTTCTAAATGTTCAATCTCAGCAACATAACCTTGATGCATTAAGTTTTCTTTAGTTGTGTATTTATCAAGTTCTTTTTTTGTTTTAAAAAAAAACTTTTACATCTTTTAATAAATTTCTTTTTTGATTTTCTCTATGTATAGTTTTTTTGCTTTCTTCAGTTAAAAAAATTCTAAGCACCTTCCTTTCGGGATTTTTTTAAGGCCTCTATCACTGGATGCTTACCCACTATAAAAAATGATGATTTATTCATAAAATATTAGTTGTTTTACACGTTTTTTTTGCATCTTTTGCTAATAATTCTAATATTGCATTTATGCGATAAAAATATATAAAACGCATGTTGTTTAAGGCTTTATTTAACAAGGGGACTCTTCCCCTATTTTTACGAGGAGGGGTACCAAAGCGGTCAAATGGGGCGGGCTGTAAACCCGTTGACTTCGGTCTTCGAAGGTTCGAATCCTTCCCCCTCCACCATAAATAAAGTTTTAATAACTTGGAGTGAGTTCTTGGTTATGCGGGTGTAGTTCAATGGTAGAACGCTAGCCTTCCAAGCTGGATGTAAGGGTTCGATTCCCTTTACCCGCTCCAAAAAATTAAAAAATTAAAGTGAGGTAAAAAAAGTAATGTCGAAGGAAAAATTTAATAGAAGTAAACCACATGCTAACGTTGGTACTATTGGTCATGTGGATCATGGAAAAACAACTTTAACTGCAGCTATTACAAAAGTTTTAGCTGAAAAAGGTGGTGCAAAATTTGTAGCTTATGATCAAATTGATAAAGCTCCAGAAGAAAAAGAAAGAGGAATTACAATAGCAACTGCCCACGTTGAATATGAAAGTGACAAAAGACATTACGCTCACGTAGACTGCCCAGGACATGCTGACTATGTAAAAAATATGATAACTGGAGCTGCACAAATGGATGGAGCAATATTAGTTGTTAATGCTGCTGATGGACCAATGCCACAAACAAGAGAGCATATTCTTTTAGCAAGACAAGTTGGTGTTCCAGCGATTGTAGTATTTTTAAATAAAGTAGATCAAGTTAAAGATAAGGAACTGATTGATCTCGTTGAAGAGGAAATAAAAGAATTATTAACATCTTATAAATTTCCAGGAGATAAAACTCCTATTATAAAAGGTTCAGCTTTGGCTGCTGTAGAGGGTAAAGATGATGAAATTGGAAAAAATGCTATATTAGAATTAGTTAAAGCTATTGATGAATTTATTCCACAACCGGATAGACCAAAAGATAAACCTTTTTTAATGCCAGTTGAAGATGTTTTTTCAATTTCAGGAAGAGGAACAGTTGTAACTGGTAGAGTAGAACAAGGTGTTATAAAAACTGGTGAAGAAATAGAAATAATTGGAATAAGAGATACTAAAAAATCTGTATGTACTGGTGTTGAAATGTTTAGAAAAATATTAGATACAGGTGAAGCTGGTGATAACATTGGTGCCTTATTAAGAGGTGTTGAAAGAACAGATGTTGAAAGAGGTCAAGTTTTAGCAAAACCTGGATCAGTAACTCCACATACTAAGTTTGAAGCGCAAGCTTATGTACTTAAAAAAGAAGAAGGTGGAAGACATACACCTTTTTTTTTACTAAGTATAGACCTCAGTTTTATTTTAGAACAACAGATGTTACAGGTGAAGTAGAACTTCCAGCAGGTACAGAAATGGTAATGCCAGGAGATGATGCTAAGTTTACTGTTAAATTAATTACACCGATTGCGATGAGTGAAAAACTAAATTTTGCAATTCGTGAAGGTGGTAGAACTGTAGGAGCTGGAGTAGTAACAAAAATTTTAGAGTAAGCTCCCATAGGAGTGTAGCTCAATTGGTAGAGCGCCGGTCTCCAAAACCGGAGGTTGGGGGTTCGATTCCCTCCGCTCCTGCCAAACATAGTTTAAGATATTATGAAAAATCCGCTAAAATTTATTCAAGATGTTAAGCAAGAAGCCTTTAAAGTTACTTGGCCTACTGGAAAAGAAACAATACAAGGTGCTTTAATGGTTGTTGCAATGGCGATAGTTGCAGCAATTTTTTTTTTTTACTTTTGGATCAAATTTTGAAATTTTTTTTAGAGTTAATTCTTAAGGTGAGTGTTTAATGAAAAATTGGTATATAGTACAATCACACTCAAGTTTTGAAAATAAAGTAGCTCAAATAATAAAAGAAGAAGCTGAAAAAGCTAAAATATCAGAAAAATTTGAAGAAATTGTAGTTCCTACTCACGATGTTACAGAAGTTAAAAGAGGCAAAAGAGTACAAAGAAAGAAAAAATACTTTCCTGGTTATGTACTAATTAAAAGTGAAATGGATAATAATATTTACCATATGATAAAAGGAATTAAAAAAGTAAGTGGTTTCTTAGGTTCAAAAGGAATACCAGTACCAGTATCAGATAAAGAAATTGAAAAAATATTAGGTCAAATAAAAGATGGAGTAACACAGCAACAAAGTGCTGTGGAGTATTCAGTAGGAGAAAAAGTTCAAGTTATAGATGGTCCATTTGCATCATTTAACGGAATGGTAGAAGATATAGATGAAGAAAAATTAAGACTTAAAGTTTCCGTTTTAATTTTTGGAAGACCAACTCCAGTAGATTTAGAATATAATCAAGTTGAAAAGGTAAGCTAATGGCAAAAAAAGAAGTTACAGGCTTTGTAAAATTACAAATTAAAGGTGGTCAAGCTAATCCGGCACCGCCAGTTGGGCCAGCTTTAGGTCAACGTGGTATTAATATAATGGAATTTTGTAAATCATTTAATGAAAAGACCAAAGATTTTATGGGTAAGCCTGTTCCTGTGGTAATTACCGTTTATAAAGATAAAAAATTTGATTTTGTAATAAAATCACCTCCTGCATCACATTTTATTAAAGAGGCAGCAAGACTTAAAGGAGGCTCTCAGGAACCAGGTAGAAATATTGTAGCTTCAATTACAAAAAAACAAGCTGAAGATATAGCAAAGAAAAAAATGAAAGATTTAAATGCACATGATTTAGAACAAGCTACAAAAATAATAATGGGATCAGCTAGATCAATGGGTATAGAGGTAAAAGAATAATGTCATCAAAAAGATTTAAAAAATTACCAACAGATACAAAGAAAATAAAGGCAGACATGATTGAAAAACTACTTCCACTAATTAAAAAAAATTGCACTACAAAATTTGATGAATCAATTGATTTAAGTTTTCAAATAAATAATAAACAAAAAAAAAATGAAATTAATTTAAGAACAGTTATTAATATGCCAGGAGGAACAGGAAAAAAAATTAAAGTTGCTGTTATTTGTGAAGAGTCTAAAACAAAAGACGCTAAAGATGCAGGTAGCGACATAGTAGGTGGTGATGATTTTATTGAAAAAATTAAAAGTGGAAATATGAACTTTGACAAACTAATCTGCACACCTTCTATGATGATAAAATTATCAAAATTAGGTAAAATTTTAGGTCCAAAAGGTTTAATGCCAAATCCTAAGCTTGGAACTGTTACAGATGATATTAAAAAAGCCGTTAAAGATGCAAAATCGGGTCAAGTTGAAATTAGAAATGATAAAGATGGAAATATTGGAGTAGCTTTAGGAAAAAAATCTTTTTCAGATGAAAATTTAATTAAAAACTATAATGCTATTTTGGAAACTTTAGAAAAAGAAAAATCTAACGTAACTATAAAAGGTGATTTGATAAAAAATACGTTCATTACATCAACAATGGGAGTATCTTATAAACTTAAATTATCTAAAAATATTTAATTATTATGATGAATAAAACAAAAAAACAGGAATATATAAAAGAAATGACAACACAGTTTGATAGCTCTGAAGCTGTAATTGTTGCTCATTATCAAGGATTAACAATGACTCAATTAGATGACTTGAGAAATAGAATGAGAGAACATGGAATACAATTTAAAATTACCAAAAACAGAATCACCAAACTTGCTTTAGAAAAAACAAGATGTAAAGATTTAGTAGAACTATTTAAAGGACCTACAGCAGTAGCTTTATCTAAAGATGCAATAACTTCTGCTAAGATACTTACAAAGTTTTCCAAAGAAAATGAGAATTTGAAGATTCTTGGTGGAATAATGGGATCTGATATTTTAGATGTAGCTGGAGTTCAAAATGTTGCAACTCTACCTACACTAGATGAAGCAAGAGCCCAAATAGTTGGAATTTTGAGGTCTCCTGCACAAAAAATCGCAAGTATTTTACTTGCACCAGCTTCAAAAATCGCTATTTTAGCGCTCGAAAAATCAAAAAAATAACCTTTAAAAATAAAAAAAATTATGGCTGACTTAAATAAAATTATTGAAGATTTATCAAGTTTGACTGTTGTAGAAGCAGCTGAACTTTCAAAACAACTTGAAGAAAAATGGGGAGTTACAGCAGCTGCAGCTGTTGCAGCAGCTCCAGCAGCAGGAGGAGCGGGAGGAGCACCAGCTGAAGAAAAAAGTGAGTTTACTATAGTACTAGCTTCTGCAGGAGATAAGAAAATTAATGTTATTAAAGAAATTCGGGGCGTAACATCTCTTGGTTTAAAAGAAGCTAAAGATTTAGTTGAAGGAGCACCAAAAGAAGTAAAATCAGGTGTAAATAAAAAAGAAGCTGAAGAGATAAAAGCTAAATTGGAAGCAGCTGGCGCTAAAGTAGAACTTAAGTAAATTAATTAATAAATTTTTAAATTACTGCCTGCTAAAACAGTCAGTAATATTTGATAGATGCAATTATCGTTTACTGAAAAAAAAAATATCAGAAAAAACTTTGGAAAACTTAAAGAAAGTCTATCTATCCCAAATTTAATTGAAGTACAAAAAAATTCTTATAAACAATTAACTGAATTTAAAGAGGGTATTGATCAAAATTTAATTAAAGGTTTTGATAGAGTTTTTAAAAGTATATTTCCTATAGAAGATCTTAATGACAAAGCGACCCTTGAATATGTATCTTACAGATTAGAAAAACCAAAATTTGATGTAGAAGAATGCATACAAAGAGGTTTAACATATTCATCGGCACTAAAATGCACGTTAAGGTTAGTTGTTTATGAAATAAATCAAGAAAACAATACAAAAGAAATTTTATCTGCAAAGGAACAAGAAGTTTATATGGGAGAAGTTCCAATGATGACTAACAGCGGAACTTTCATAACTAACGGAGTTCAAAGAGTAGTAGTTAACCAGATGCACAGAAGCCCAGGAGTATTCTTTGATCATGATAAAGGTAAATCGCATGCTAGTGGTAAATTACTTTTTAATTGTAGAGTAATACCTAACAGAGGATCATGGTTAGATTTTGAGTATGATGTTAAAGACTTATTATATTTTAGAATTGACAGGAAAAAAAAAATATATGTATCGACTTTATTATTAGCTTTAGGTTATTCCAAGCAAGATATAGCCGATGAGTATTATATAAAAGAAACTTACACTTATGATACAAAAATTAATAAATGGAAAACAAAATTTAATCCAGAAAATTATAAATCTAAAAATTTCTCTGAAGAAATTATTGATGCTAAAAATGGAAAAGTAGTAGTTAAGCTAGGAGAAAAAATTAATTTTTTAAATGCAAAAAAATTATATGATGATGGTTTAAAAGAAATATTCGTATCAAATGAGTCTTTATATAATAAATATCTTCATAAAGATATTCTTGCTGGAGAGGAAACTTTTAAAATTGGTACTGAATTAAATGAAAGCACAATTCAAAAAATATTAGAAAATAATATTAATACAATTTATATTTCATCAACAAATACAATAAACAAAGGTTCATATTTACTTCAAACATTAAATGTTGATAAGAACGAAAATAAAAATGAAGCTATAACTGAAATTTATAAAGTTCTAAGACCAGGAGAACCTCCAACAATTGAAATTGCAGCACAAATTTTCAATAATTTATTTTTTAGTTCCGATAGATATGATTTGTCTGATGTTGGAAGAGTTAAAATGAATTCGAGATTAAATTTACAATGTTCAGACAAAATAACAATACTTAGAAATGATGATATAATAGCAATAATTAAAAAGATGTTGGATTTAAGAGATGGTAAAGAAGAAGTTGATGATATTGATCATTTAGCAAACAGAAGAGTTAGATCTGTTGGTGAATTAGTTGAAAATCAAGCAAGAATTGGTGTTTATAGAATGGAGAGAGCTATAAAAGAAAAAATGACAACTTTAGATGTTGAATCTGCAATGCCTCAAGATCTAATTAATGCTAAACCTCTTACTATTTCTCTAAAAGATTTTTTTGCCACATCCCAGCTGTCTCAATTTATGGATCAAACAAATCCTCTATCAGAAATTACTCACAAAAGAAGAGTTTCAGCACTAGGCCCTGGAGGTTTAACTAGAGAAAGAGCTGGCTTTGAAGTTAGAGATGTCCATCCAACTCATTATGGTAGAATTTGTCCTATTGAAACACCCGAAGGACCAAACATTGGATTGATTAATAGTTTATCAACTTATTCAAAAATTAATAAATACGGATTCATAGAAAGCCCATACAAAAAAGTTAAAAATGGTGTAGTAGAAGATAAAATTGAATATTTATCAGCAATGGAAGAAACTAAATTTACTATTGCGCAAGCTAATTCTAAAATTGATAAAAATGGAAAGTTTACTGAAGACTTAGTTTCTTGTAGAGAAGATCTAGATTTTATTTTGTCCAAACCAGAGAATATTGATTATATTGATGTATCACCAAAACAGTTAGTATCAGTTGCTGCTTCATTAATTCCTTTTTTAGAAAATGATGATGCTAATAGAGCTTTGATGGGTTCAAATATGATGAGACAAGCTGTACCATTATTAAAACCAGAATCACCCTTAGTCGGCACTGGCATCGAAAGTGATGTTGCTTTAGATTCAGGAGTTACAATTGTAGCTAAAAGAGATGGTGTTGTTGATAAAATTGATGGTAAAAGAATAGTTATTAAAGCAACAAGTGAATCAGATTTTAGTAAATCAGGCGTTGATATATATAATTTACAAAAATTTAAAAGATCAAATCAAAACACATGTATAAATCAAAAACCACTTGTTAGAGTAGGCGATAAAGTAAAATATGGTGATATAATTGCAGACGGTCCATCAACAAAGCTTGGTGAATTAGCGCTTGGAAAAAATGTTACTGTAGCATTTATGCCATGGCAAGGATATAATTTTGAAGACTCAATTTTAATTTCAGAAAGATGTGTAACTGACGATGTATTTACTTCTGTACATATTGAAGAGTATGAAATAATGGCTAGAGATACAAAATTAGGTGAAGAAGATATTACTAGAGATATACCAAATGTTAATGAAGAAGCTTTAAAAAATCTAGACGAATCAGGCGTTGTATATATTGGAGCAGAAGTAAAGCCAGGTGATATATTGGTGGGGAAAGTTACTCCAAAAGGGGACTCAGCTTCAGGTCCTGAAGAAAAACTTTTAAGATCTATTTTTGGTGAAAAAGCAATTGATGTTACTGATACCTCTTTAAAAATGCCTAGTGGGAGCGGTGGAATTGTTGTTGATGTTAGAGTTTTTAATCGTCATGGAATAGAAAAAGATGAAAGATCAATCACCATAGAAAGAGCAGAAATTGATTCTGTCCAACAAGATAAAATTGTTGAGGAAGAAATTTTAGAAAGAAGTATTAAGCAAAGAGCTAATCAAATCTTAGAAGGGTCAACGTTAAATAAAAAAATAAAAGATTTCGATACAGGTACAAAATTAACATCAGAAAATATAGGTAGTTTATTGATTTCTGACATTTTTAAAATTACTGTTGGTAATAACAAAAATGAAGATGCTTTAGAAAAATTAAAAGAGCAATTTACTAAAGCCAAGCAAGATATTCAGGATAGATTTGAGGATAAAGTTTTAAAAATTAGACAAGGTGATGAATTATTACCAAGTGTTATGAAAATGGTTAAAGTTTTTGTGGCAATTAAAAGAAGATTAAAACCTGGTGATAAAATGTCAGGAAGACATGGAAACAAAGGTGTAGTTAGCAAAATTGTACCGGTTGAAGATATGCCTTATAGAGAAAATGGTAAAGCAGTTGATATAGTTTTAAATCCTCTTGGCGTACCAAGTCGTATGAATGTAGGTCAAATATTAGAAACTCACTTAGGCTGGTCATGCTCAGAACTGGGTGAAAATATAAAAAATTTAATAAACGAAAATCAAAAGAGAGTTGAAAAAAATGAAAAAATTTCAAATTTTCTTAAATCTGTATATGGAAAAAACATTTATGATGAAAACTTGGATAAACTTAACAAAACCGAATTTAAAGATCTTTGTGAAAATTTACAAAATGGTGTTCCAATTGCAACTCCAGTATTTGATGGAGCAAAAGTACAAGATGTAACAAATATGCTCGATCTAGCAAATTTACCAAAGTCTGGACAAACTCAACTTTGGGATGGTAGAACTGGAGAAAAATTTGACCGTGAAGTAACTGTAGGCACTATATATATGTTAAAACTTCATCACTTAGTTGAAGATAAGATACACGCAAGATCAACGGGTCCATATAGTTTAGTTACTCAACAACCTTTAGGAGGAAAAGCTCAACTAGGAGGACAAAGATTTGGAGAAATGGAAGTTTGGGCTTTAGAAGCTTACGGCGCCTCATATACACTGCAGGAAATTTTAACTGTTAAATCTGATGATGTTGCAGGAAGAGTAAAAGTATATGAGACAATTGTAAAAGGTGAAGAGAATTTTGAGTCAGGTATTCCTGA
Source organism: uncultured Pelagibacteraceae bacterium (assembly GCA_902574725.1). Taxonomy (GTDB): domain Bacteria; phylum Pseudomonadota; class Alphaproteobacteria; order Pelagibacterales; family Pelagibacteraceae; genus Pelagibacter. The sequence continues at coordinate 12,613 of CACGPA010000012.1, read as the reverse complement.
ATCATTTAATGTCCTTGTAAAAGAAATTAAAGCTTTAGCTTTAAATGTGGAACTTAACTAAATATGAAAAAAGATATAAAAGATTTATTTAAAAGCAGTGAAATTTCAGAATCACAAAATTTTAATAGTATAAAAATTACTTTAGCAAGCCCCGAAAAAATAAAATCTTGGACATATGGTGAAATAAAAAAACCTGAAACAATAAACTATAGAACTTTTAGACCTGAAAAAGATGGTTTATTTTGCGCGAGAATATTTGGACCAATTAAAGATTACGAATGTTTGTGCGGAAAATATAAAAGAATGAAATTTAGAGGAATAATATGTGAAAAATGTGGTGTTGAAGTTACAAAATCTAACGTTCGAAGAGAAAGAATGGGTCACATTAATTTAGCAACACCAGTAGCACATATTTGGTTTTTAAAATCTTTACCTAGCAGAATTTCTTTAGCAGTAGATATGAAACTTAAAGAAGTGGAAAGAGTACTTTATTTCGAAAGCTTTATTGTTATAGAACCTGGTCTTACAACTCTCAAAAAAAATCAACTATTAACAGAAGATGAATTATCTAAATATCAAGAAGAATATGGCGAAGAATCGTTTACTGCGGGAATAGGTGCAGAAGCAATTTTAGAAATATTAAAATCAATAGATTTAAAAAATGAAAGAGAAATACTTAAAAAAAATATAAATGAAACTAAATCAAAAGTTGCTGAAGAACGTTCAATAAAAAGGTTAAAACTAATTGACTCATTTATTGAAACTGGAAACAAACCAGAATGGATGATTTTAACAACTATTCCTGTCATACCACCCGAATTAAGACCGCTTGTACCACTTGATGGAGGAAGATTCGCAACATCAGATTTAAATGATTTATATCGAAGAGTGATTAATAGAAATAATAGACTTAAAAGACTTATGGATCTTAAAGCTCCAGATATAATCGTTAGAAATGAAAAAAGAATGTTGCAAGAGTCAGTTGATGCTCTCTTTGATAATGGCAGAAGAGGAAGAGTAATTACTGGAACTGGCAAAAGACCATTAAAATCTCTAGCAGAAATGCTTAAGGGAAAACAAGGTCGATTTAGACAAAATTTACTAGGGAAACGAGTTGATTATTCAGGAAGATCGGTAATTGTTGTAGGTCCTGATCTAAAACTTCATGAGTGTGGTTTGCCAAAAAAAATGGCTTTAGAATTATTTAAACCATTTTTATATGCAAGATTAAATAAATTAGGATTAGCTTCAACAATCAAACAAGCTAAAAAATTAGTTGATAAAGAAACAAATGCAGTATGGGATGCATTAGAATTAATTGTAAGGGAGCATCCAGTAATATTAAATAGAGCTCCAACTTTGCATAGACTTGGCGTTCAAGCATTTGAACCTAAACTTATAGAAGGAGATGCAATTGAATTACACCCTTTAACGTGTGCAGCATTTAATGCAGATTTTGATGGTGATCAAATGGCTGTTCATATCCCATTAAGTTTAGAAGCTCAATTAGAAGCTAGAGTTTTAATGATGTCTACAAATAATATATTAAGTCCATCTAATGGAAAACCAATTATAGTTCCAAGTCAGGATATGATTTTAGGAATTTACTACTTGTCTCAACCACCATACCAAACTGAGAAAGTAGAGGGTTATTTTGTAAATAATTCAGAAATTGAACATGGTTTAGAGTCAGGAAGTATAAATGTACACTCTAGAATTATATCAAGATTCGAAACTGCTGATAAAGAAGGTAAATTAATAAGTGAAAAACATACTAGTACAGCAGGAAGATTTTTACTTGCAAATGTACTGCCAAAACACAAGGATATTAAGTTTTCTTTAATTGATAGACTATTACCAAAAAAAACAGTTTCCGAAATAATAGATATGGTATTCAGATTTACAGGTCAAAAAAGTACTGTGATATTCTGTGATAAATTAAAAGACTTAGGTTTTAAACATGCTTTTAAAGCAGGTATTTCATTTGGAAAAGATGATTTAATTATACCTGATAACAAAGAACAATTAATTAACGAAACAAAAAAATTAATTACTGATTATGAAAATCAGTATGCAGAAGGTTTAATAACAAGAGGTGAAAAATATAACAAAGTTGTTGATGCATGGTCAAAATGCACTGATAGAGTTGCTGGTGAAATGATGAAGAGAATATCTGCAACCGAAACAACAAAGGATGGTTTAAAAGTTAATTCTGTATTTATGATGGCAGACTCAGGAGCAAGAGGCTCTGCCGCACAAATGAAACAATTAGCTGGGATGAGAGGTTTAATAGCAAAACCATCAGGCGAAATTATTGAGTCACCAATTACATCAAATTTTAAAGAAGGCTTAACTGCACTTGAATACTTTAATTCAACGCATGGTGCTAGAAAAGGATTAGCAGATACTGCTTTAAAAACAGCTAATTCAGGATATTTAACAAGAAGATTATGTGATGTAGCTCAAGATTTAACTATTACCAAGAAAGAATGCGATAAACCAGGGTTTTTAAAATTGTCAGAAATTATTGAGGGTGGAAATGTTATTGTAAGTTTATCTGAGAGAGCTCTAGGACGTGTAACAGCTCATGATGTCAAAAACCCGATTAGTGGTGAAGTTATAGTTAAAAAAAATCAACAAATTGACGAGTCTATTTGTGAAAAAATTGATGCTGCTGGAGTTAAAATAATTTCAGTATATTCAGTTATAACTTGTAGCTCTAAAGAAGGAGTTTGTGCAAGATGTTATGGTAGAGATCTATCAAGAGGAAAAATGGTTCATGTAGGTGAAGCTATTGGGATGATATCTGCTCAATCAATTGGTGAACCAGGCACACAGTTAACAATGAGAACGTTTCATATTGGAGGAACTGCCTCAATTAAACAAGATTCACAGATAGTAAGTAAAAATGAAGGTACTTTAAAAATTATAAATACAAATTTGTTAGAAGATTCAAAAAAAAATTTAATAGTAATGGGAAGAAATACACAATTATCTATTGAAGATAAAAATGGATTACAAATTGCAATTTATAAAGTTCCATACGGATCAAAATTATTTTTTAAACATGAAGATAAAATTAAAAAAAATTCAAAAATTTGTGAGTGGGATCCTTACACAACTCCTGTTATTGCAGAAAAAAGTGGTACAGCTAATTACGTTGATTTAATTGACGGAATTTCACTATCCGAAATTGTTGATGATGCAACTGGTATAGCGTCTAAGTCAGTTATTGACTGGAGAGCTCAATCAAAAAATACAGATTTAAAACCAAGAATAACATTAAGAGATGATAAAGGTAATGTGATTAAAAAAGCTGATGATAACGAAGCCAGGTATTATTTAGTTCCAGACTCAATTCTTTCTGTTAAAGATGGTCAAAAAATATTTGCCGGTGATGTAATAGCAAGATTACCTAAAGAAACTTCTAAAACAAAAGATATAACAGGAGGATTGCCTAGAGTTGCAGAATTGTTTGAAGCACGTAAAGCAAAAGATAGTGCTATTATTGCTGAAAATGATGGCAAAGTATTATTTGGTAAAGAAGTAAGAGGTAAACAAAGGATTTCAATAGTAGCTGATGATGGTGTGACATCAAATTATTTAATACCAAAAGGTAAACATATAAATTTTAATCAAGGAGAAAAAATTAAAAAAGGTGAATATTTACTTGATGGACAGCCATTACCACATGATATTTTAAGAATATTAGGAATTGAAGAATTAACAGAATATTTTGTGAATCAAGTTCAAGAAGTTTATAGACTTCAAGGTGTTGTTATTAATGATAAACATATTGAAACAATTTTACGTCAAATGTTAAAAAAAGTTGAAGTAAAAAATTCTGGAGACTCAAACTTACTTCCAGGGGAAATTATAGATAGAATTAAATTTGATACTCTGAATGAAAAGCTAAAATTAGACAACAAAAAACCAGCAGTTGGTGAAAGAGTTTTAATGGGTATTACTAAAGCTTCACTTCAAACAGAATCATTTATTTCGGCAGCATCATTTCAAGAGACAACAAGAGTTCTTACAGATGCTGCAATAAGAGGCAAAGTAGATGTCCTTCAAGGATTAAAAGAAAATGTAATAGTTGGAAGATTAGTTCCAGCAGGAACTGGAACAATTAAAAATGATTGGAACAGAAATGCAATTAAAGATGATGAAAAATTTCTGTCTGAACAAGAAGTAGACGAAGCACCAAAAACCCAGTTAAATCAATAAAAATTAGGCTTTTTTTTAAGTGTTTTAATTTGACAAATGCAATTTCTATAGTATTTTGGCCATATTTTTTGGTTGGAATGTAATGTCATTGGGACATTAAACGCTGCCATTAATAACCTGCCAGTTATTTCTTATCAAAAAATAATTTAATAATTATGCCAACTATAAACCAGTTAATAAGGAAAAGAAGACAAAAACCATCTGCTAGAGATAAGGTTCCAGCTTTAGAAAAATCTCCACAAAAGAGAGGTGTTTGTGTGAAAGTTTACACAACAACGCCTAAAAAACCTAATTCAGCCTTAAGAAAAGTTGCAAGAGTAAGGCTTTCAAATGGACACGAAGTAACATCTTATATACCAGGTGAAGGACACAATTTACAAGAACACTCAGTTGTTTTGATTAGAGGGGGAAGAGTAAAAGATTTACCAGGTGTGCGTTATCATATTTTAAGAGGAAATTTAGATACTCAAGGTGTTACAGCTAGAAAACAACAACGTTCAAAATATGGTGCTAAAAAAGGAAAATAAATTTTATGTCACGAAAAAGAAAAGCACCAAAAAAAATTCCTATAGTTGATCCAAAATTTAAATCAACGATTATTCCAAAATTAATTAATTCTATAATGTATGATGGAAAAAAAACTATTGCAGAAAAAATTATATATGATGCTATTGATAAAATTAAATCAAAGTCAAAAGAAGAACCAATAAATATTTTTAATGAAGCAATAAATAATATTAAACCTACGGTCGAAGTGAGATCAAGAAGAGTAGGAGGTGCAACATATCAAGTACCTGTAGAAGTAAAATCTAAAAGATCACAAGCATTAGCACTGAGGTGGTTAATCGATGCATCAAGAAAAAGAAAAGATAAAAACATGTCAGACAAAATATTTAATGAAATATATGACGCTTATCAAAATAGAGGGTCAGCAATTAAAAAAAAAGAGGATACACATAAAATGGCAGAGTCAAACAAGGCATTTGCACATTTTAGATGGTAATTAAATCATGAGTAGAACACATACTTTAGATAAATATAGAAATATTGGAATCATGGCTCATATAGACGCTGGCAAAACAACAACAACTGAAAGAGTTTTATATTATACGGGCAAAAGTCATAAAATTGGTGAAGTCCATGACGGCGCAGCAACAATGGATTGGATGGAACAAGAACAAGAAAGAGGAATTACAATAACTTCAGCTGCAACAACATGTTTTTGGAGAGAACATAGAATTAATATTATTGATACACCAGGACATGTTGATTTTACTATTGAAGTTGAAAGATCACTTAAAGTTTTAGATGGAGCTGTTGCAGTCTTTGACGGTGTTGCAGGTGTTGAACCACAATCAGAAACTGTATGGAGACAGGCTGATAAGTATAAAGTTCCTAGAATTTGTTTTGTTAATAAATTAGATAGAACTGGAGCTGATTTTTTTAGATGTGTTGAAATGATTAAAGATAGACTTGGCGCAAAACCTTTAGTAATGCAGATACCCATAGGTATTGAATCTTCACTTCAAGGTGTAGTTGATTTAGTTAAAATGAAAGCAATTGTTTGGAAAAATGAAGATCTTGGCGCTGCATGGGAAGAAAAAGATATACCAGCTGATTTAAAAGAAATTTGTGGAAAATATCGTCAAGAATTAGTTGAAACTGCTGTTGAACAAGATGAAAAACTTATGGAAAGTTATTTAAATGGTGATCAAATTAAAAATGAAGATTTAATAAAATGTGTAAGAAAAGGATGTTTAAATTTTGATTTTGTTCCTGTTTTAACTGGATCTGCCTTTAAAAACAAAGGAGTTCAACCATTATTGGATGCTGTAATTGATTACCTTCCTAGTCCTGTTGATATTGGTTCAATTAAAGGAACCAAGCCTAACTCGGAAGAAGAAATTGAAATGAAATTTGAAGATAGTGCTCCGTTTTCAGCATTAGCATTTAAGGTTGCTAATGATCCTTTTGTAGGATCATTAACATTTATAAGAATTTATTCTGGAACAGTTAAAGCAGGAACAGCTATTTATAATACTTCAAAAGACAAAGAAGAAAGAGTTGGGAGAATGTTGTTAATGCATGCAAATTCTAGAGAAGATATTAAAGAAGCAAATGCTGGAGATATAGTTGCTTTGGCAGGACTTAAATACACTATAACAGGTCATACTTTAGCAAATGAAGAAAAACCTGTTCTTCTTGAGCCAATGGAATTTCCTGATCCAGTAATAGAAATTGCTGTAGAGCCAAAAACTAAAGCTGACCAAGAAAAAATGGGCGAAGCATTAGGTCGTTTAGCAAAAGAAGATCCTTCATTTAGAGTTAGTTCAGACGAAGAGTCGGGTCAAACAATAATAAAAGGTATGGGTGAATTACACTTAGATATTATTGTTGATAGAATGAAAAGAGAATTTAAAGTTGAAGCAAATGTTGGTGCACCTCAAGTTGCTTATAGAGAAACAATACAAAATGCTACAGAGTTTGATTATACACATAAAAAACAAAGTGGTGGAGCTGGACAGTTTGCAAGAGTTAAACTTTCAGTTGAGCCTCTTGAGCCTGGTAAAGGTAGAGAGATTGAAAGCAAAATTAAAGGTGGTGCTATACCTAAAGAATTCATACCTGGCGTAGAGAAAGGTGTAGAGTCAGTTGCCGATAATGGAATTTTAGCTGGTTTCCCAATAATAGATTATAAAGTTACAATTTTAGATGGATTACACCACGATGTTGACTCGAGTGTTCTTGCATTTGAGCTTGCATCAAGAGCATGCTTTAAGGAAGCTTGTACACGAGGAACTTTAAAACTATTGGAACCTGTTATGCGTGTAGAGGTAGTAACTCCAGAAGATTATATGGGTGATGTAATTGGAGATTTGAATAGTAGAAGAGGACAGATTAACACTCAAGAGCAACGAGGTAACGCAACAGTAATAACTGCAATGGTGCCACTTGCAAATATGTTTGGATACATAAATAATTTAAGATCTATGTCCCAAGGCAGAGCTCAATATTCAATGTTTTTTGATCATTACGCAAAAGTACCTCAAAATGTTCAAGACGAAGTAACAAAAAAGATTGCAGGTTAATTATGGAAAAACAAAATATAAGAATAAAATTAAGAGCATATGATAATAAAGTACTAGATCAATCAACTGAAGAAATTGTCAACACAGTTAAGAGAACTGGTGCAAATATTAAAGGCCCTATTCCATTACCAACAAAAATAGAAAAGTACACAGTTTTAAGATCACCGCATATAGATAAAAAAAGTCGTGAACAATTTGAAACAAGAACTCATAAACGATTAATTGATATAATTGAACCAACACCACAAACTGTAGAAGCTCTTATGAAATTAGATTTAGCTTCTGGAGTTGATGTGGAAATTAAAATTTAAATTATGAACATGATAGCTTTAATAGGAAAAAAAATTGGAATGACACGTGAATTTTATAAAACTGGCCAGTCAGTTCCTGTAACAGTAATTAAAATGGAAAAAGCTAGAGTTATTGACGTAATTGATCAAGAAAAAAGAGGCTACAAAGCTATACAATTAGGTTTTGGAAAAATTAAAAATTCAAAACTTTCAAAAGCTATGAAGGGGTATTTTACAAAAAAAAACACTGAGCCAAAAAAAAAATTAAAGGAATTTAGGGTTGAAGATATAGAAAATTATAAGGTTGGAAATGAATTTGGACTTGAAATTTTTAAAGATACTAAATTTGTGGATATTAGATCAAAAACAATTGGTAAAGGTTTTGCTGGAGCAATGAAAAGACATAATTTTAGTGGATTAAGAGCTTCACACGGTGTTTCAGTTTCTCATAGAGCTCACGGATCAACAGGTCAAAATCAGGACCCTGGTAAAGTATTTAAAGGAAAAAAAATGGCTGGTCATATGGGTGATAAATTAAGAACTATTCAAAATATTGAAATTATAAAATCTGATATAGATAACAATCTGCTTTATCTTAAAGGTTCAATTCCGGGATCAAAAAATACAGAGGTGCTTGTAAAAAAATCAGTCAAAAATATTTCAAAATTGACAATCAATGAAAAAATTGAAGTTATGGAAAAATTAAAAAAAATACCTGATAAGAAAAAGAAGTAATTATGAAAATAGAAAAAATTGATATTGATGGAAAAAAAGTATCTATAGAAGTTTTAGATAAAATATTTTCAGCAAAAATAAATAAAAAATTAGTAAGCAATGTTATTTATAAAACAAATGCAAACTACAAAGGAAGAAAAGCTAAAACTAAACAAAAAAATGAGATAATCGGATCAACTGCGAAAATATATGCTCAAAAAGGAACTGGAAATGCAAGGCATGCAAGCAGAAAGGCTCCTATTTTTATAGGTGGTGGTGTAGCTCACGGACCCAAAGGTGAGACAAAATATAAAACAAGAAAACTTAATAAAAGTGAAAAAAAATTAAGCATACTTTCTTTAATAAGTGAAAAAAATAAAACAAAAAATTTAATTGTTTTTAATGATTTTAATAAAGAAATTAAAAAAACAAAAGAAATGAATTTATTATTAAATAAATTTCAAGCTAAAAATTCACTTATCATATTGGATAAAAATTCAAAAGATAAAATTATTAAATCAGCCAGAAATATACCATCTATAAAAGTTACTGATATAAATCATTTTAGTGCATATGATATCATAAAATTTAAAAAAATTATATTTACTGAAACTGCAATAAAGGAATTGGAAAAAAGATATGCATAAAACACATTTATACGATAAAATTTTATCTCCAATTGTCACTGAAAAATCTACTAGACTATCTGAGCAAAATAAAGTTGTTTTTAAAGTACCAAATAGTTCTAATAAATTAATTTTAAAAAAAAATATTGAAAAAATATTTAAAGTTAACGTAACAAAAATTAATATTATTAAAAAACAATCTAAAAATAAATTTACCAGAGGGAGAAAAGTTAAAATCAAAGGTTATAAAAAAGCGATTATAACACTTAAAAAAGGTCAAAGCATTGATCTAACTACAGGAATTTAATTATGTCTTTAAAATCTTTTAAACCATATACAAAATCTACGAGAGGAACGGTTCTTATTGATAGAGATGGTTTATGGAAAGGTAAACCGTTTAAACCACTGACTTCAGTTAATAATGCTTCTAGAGGTAGAAATAACCAAGGCAGAATTACATCTAGAAATCATGGAGGAGGCCATAAGCAGAAGTATAGATTGATAGATTTTTACCGAAGAAAATTCGATTCAATTGGTGAAATCGAAAGAATTGAATACGATCCAAATAGATCTTGCCATATAATGCTTGTTAAGTTTGATGATGGAAAAAAATTTTATTATTTGGCTCCACAAAAAGTAAAAATTGGAGACAAAATTCAAAATGGTTCAAATATTGAAATTAAAGTTGGAAATTGTATGCCCTTACAAGATATTCCCGTTGGAATTGATATTCATAATGTTGAATTGCAACCAGGAGCGGGAGGCAAAGTAGCGCGATCCGCTGGTACCTCAGTGAGTATTTCTGGTGTAGATGGAAACTATTCATTAATTAAAATGACATCTGGAGAAGTAAGAAAAATCAATTCTCGTTGCATGGCAACGATTGGAGTTTTATCAAATCCTGATCAAAAAAATATTAAAATAGGTAAAGCAGGAAGGTCTAGATGGTTGGGGATTAGACCCCATACAAGAGGAGTAGTTAAAAATCCTGTTGATCACCCACATGGTGGTGGTGAAGGTAAATCTGCGGGTGGACGACATCCTGTTTCGCCAACAGGTCAATCAGCTAAAGGATTAAAAACAAGAGATAATAAAAGAACAGATAAATTTATAATTAGAAGAAGAAAAAGAAAGAAGAATAGGTAATTATGTCTAGAGCAGTTTGGAAAGGTCCATTTGTAGAAGAAAGTTTAATAAAAAAAGTGGATAAACAAAAAAATGAAACCAATAAAAAACCAATAAAAACTTGGTCAAGAAAATCAACAATAATACCTGATTTTGTAGGAGTTAGTTTTTTAATTTATAATGGTAAAAAATTTATACCGATAACAATTTCAGAAGATATGGTTGGACATAAATTAGGAGAATTTGCACCTACAAGACAATTTGCAGGTCATACACCAGCTGATAAAAAAGCAGCTGCTGAAAAAGCTTCTGCAGCACCAGCAACTGGAGATAAAAAGTAATTATGGGAAAAAAGAAAAAAGATACAAAAAAAGATTCTAAGTTAGTCAGATCAATTAACAAAAATGTTAGATCTAGCACTAGAAAACTTAAACCTATTTTAAAATCAATTGTAGGAAAAAAAGTTGATGTAGCGATGAGAGATTTAACTTTTTCTGAAAAAAGAATTTCTAAGGATGTTAAAAAAACAATATCATCAGCAATTGCTAATGCAGAAAATAACTACCAATACGATATTGATAAATTAATTGTAAAAGAAGCTTACTGCGGAAAACAAATTGTGATGAAGAGATTTAGAGCAAGAGCAAAAGGAAGAGCCGCACCAATAAAAAAACCTTATTCAAATTTAACAATTATTTTATCAGAATCAAAAAAATTAGAGGAGAAACATGGGACAAAAAGTTAACCCTGTAGGATTAAGATTAGGTATAAACAGAGGATGGGATTCTGTTTGGTACGCCAAAAAAAAAGATTTTGGAAATTATTTAATCGAGGATTTTAAAATAAGAGAATACATAAAAAAAAATGTTGTCAATTCTGGTGTATCTAAAGTGATGATTGAAAGAACATCAAAAAAATGTTTTGTAACAATTTACACATCTAGACCAGGCTTTGTAATTGGTAAAAAGGGTAGTGATATAGAAAAAATTAAAAACAAACTATCTTTGCTGACTAGTAATGAAGTGAATTTAAATATTAAAGAAGTTAAAAAGCCAGAAACTAACAGTTATTTGGTTGCTGAAAACATAGCACAACAACTTGTAAAGCGTATTTCTTATAGAAGAGCTATGAAAAGATCAATGCAGTCAGCTTTAAGACTCGGCGCTAAAGGTATTAAAGTTTCTATTAGCGGGAGACTTGGTGGAAATGAAATAGCTAGAACAGAATGGTTGAGAGAGGGAAGTATTCCTTCTCACACACTAAGAGCTGATATTGATTATGCTGAAGCAGAGGCATTAACAACTTATGGTATTATAGGAATAAAAGTTTGGATTTATAAAGGAGAAATTTTCTCAAAAGAATTTAGTCAGGAGACAAATAAAAAATAATTTATGCTACAACCAACTAGAACAAAATTCAGAAAAGCACACAAAGGCAGGATTCATGGTCATGCTTCTAGATGTAATTTTATGAATTATGGTGCATTTGGACTAAAAGCAATATCACCAGATAGAGTTATATCTAAGCAAATTGAAGCTGCAAGAGTTGCTTTAACAAGACATATGAAAAGACAAGGCAGAGTTTGGACAAGAGTGTTTCCAAATATACCAGTATCAAAAAAACCAACAGAAGTACGTATGGGTAAAGGCAAAGGTTCACCAGAATTTTGGGCTTGCAGAGTAAAACCAGGAAGAATTCTTTTTGAAATAGATGGTGTATCAGAACAAACAGCAAAAGAGGCACTGTATAAGGCTTCTGCTAAATTACCAATTAAAACAAAATTTATAAAAAGATTTACATAAAATGAAAAAAAAAGAAGCAAAAAAACTTACAAAAGACCAAGCAATCAAAGATATCGATAAATTTAAAAAAGATTTATTTAATTTTCGTTTTCAAAAAGTGAATGGTCAATTAACTAGTCCTTCAAAAATTAATGAAACAAAAAAAAGCATAGCTAGACTAAAAACTTTTATAGAAAGGAAAATAAATGCCTAAAAAAGTTCTACATGGTGTAGTAGTTAGCGACAAAGAAAATAAAACTATAAAAGTATTAGTTGAAAGAAAATATCAACATCCTCTTTTTAAAAAAGTACTTAAAGGTAAAAAAAAGTATAGTGCACATGATGAAAAAAATAAATTTAAAAATGGAGATAAAGTTTCTATTGTAGAATGTAAACCTTATTCAAAAAGTAAGAAATTTGAAGTTTTAGGAGATAAAAAATGATTCAAGTTCAAACAGAACTTACTGTAGCTGATAATACAGGCGCTAAAAGAATAGAGTGCATAAAAGTATTGGGCGGATCTAAAAGAAGATACGCTAGCATTGGAGACGTAATCGTTATAGCTGTAAAAGAAGCCATACCAAAAGGAAAGGTGAAAAAAGGATCTGTACACAAAGCTGTTGTAGTTAGAGTTAAAAAAGGAATACATAGAGATGACGGTTCAAAAGTAAAATTTGATAATAATGCAGCAGTATTAATTGATGATAAAGGTGAACCAGTTGGAACAAGAATATTTGGTCCTGTAACAAGAGAATTAAGAA
>CACGPA010000011.1 GCA_902574725.1 uncultured Pelagibacteraceae bacterium | reverse complement strand
AACAAAGCCATAAGGCAAACCTAATACTCTACCAACGTCTCTAATAACCATTCTAGCTTTTAATTTTCCAAATGTAATAATATGAGCAACACTATCTTTATATTTTTTTGTTAAATACTCAAAGACAAGGTCTCTTTTTTCTTCACAAAAATCTATATCAAAATCAGGCATTGATATTCTATCTGGATTTAAAAATCTTTCAAAAATTAAGTTAAATTTAATTGGATCAACGTCAGTTATAGAAAGGCACCAAGCAACAAGAGAGCCAGCTCCTGAACCTCTGCCTGGACCCACTGGAATATTTTTGCTCTTCGCCCATTTAATATAATCTGAAACTATTAAAAAATAACTTGAATACTTCATTTGGATGATTATTTTTAATTCATGATCTAATCTTTTTTTATACATTAAAAATTTTTCATTCATTTCAAGTTTTTTTTGAGAAATTTTAAAATTATTATAAAATTTTTCTTTTAATCCTTCTTGAGAATCTTTAATTAAAATTTCATCTGCATTTCCACCTTTTTCAGAACTTATGTTTGGTAATACAGGTTTTGAGTAAACAGGTCTAAAATTGCACTTGAAAATAATATTATAATTATTTTCTAATGCCTCAGGTAAATCAGAAAATAATTTTTGCATTTCTTCATCAGATTTAAAATAATGTTGATTAGAATATTTAATTCTATTTTTTTCACTAACGTAAGTTTTGTTACCTATACAAATTAATGCATCATGAGCTTCATGCATATTTTTGTCTATATAAAAAACTTCATTAGTTGCAATAATTGGAATATCTAATTCTTGTGATTTATTTAAATTAAAATTCTCTAAATTTTTTTCGTTTTTGTCATTATGTCTTTGAATTTCAATATAAAAGTTATTTACGAAAATTTTATTTAGTGATTTATAAATTTCCTCAATTTGATTATATTTACCTTTATCAAATAATTTTCCAATTAAACCATTAACTGAACCAGTTAAAACTATTATATCTTTTTCAATTTTTAAAAGATCTTCAATTTTACAATGTGGCAAACTTAAATTATCACTATCTAGATAAGATTTTGATGATAATTCTACGATAAATTTATAACCTTTTTCTGTTTTTGCGATCAATGGTATTAATCCTAATTCACCAGCATACTCAAAATTAATTTGTGTTCCTATAATTGGTTGAGTTCCATATTTAGATAAATTTTCAGAAAACTCTAAAGCGGCGCAAAGATTAGATGTGTCCGATATACCGATAGAAGGTACTTTATTTTTTTTACAAAATTCTGCTAAATCGTTAATTTTTGTGGCTCCTTCACAAATTGAATATTGTGAATGAATTTTTAAATGATTAAACTGATTGTATTTTTCCATTGATTGATTTTATATTACCATCAATCATTTCTATTTTACAATCTGACAACTTTGCAAATTCTCTATTGTGAGTTGCAAAAATAATTAGTCTATTGCTTTTTTTTAAGTCCAACAAAATTTTGAAAACATTCTTAGCAGATTTATGGTCTAGATTTCCTGTTGGTTCATCTGCAAGAATTATTTTTGGTTTATTTATCAAGGCTCTTGCAATAGCGATTCTTTGATTTTCTCCTCCAGATAATTCTGATGGAAAATGATCTAACCTTTTAGATAAACCAAGATTTGATATTGTTTTTTTTGCTTCATTTAATGATATTTTATTATTTTTATTCAACGCCAACCCTGCCAAACTAACATTTTCTAAAGCAGTAAAATCAGGCAATAAATTATAATTTTGATATATAATTCCAATTGAACTAGCTCTAATTTTATCATTCAAATCATGGTTGTTGAAATCAATAGACTTACCATCTATCTTTACATTGCCTGATGAAGGTTTATCAATTAAAGATAGGATATTTAACAATGTTGATTTGCCAGATCCTGATGGACCGACAATCGAATAAATTTTTCCTAACTCAAAATCAAAATTAATATTTCTTAAGGCTTTAATTTTATTATTTAAAATAAAATTTTTTGATATTTTTTTTAAAGATATTAAATTATTCATATTTAAGTGCTTTAATTGGATCAAGTTTTGCAGCTTTTAATGCAGGAAATATAGAAACAATCGATGTTACTACAATCGAACATATAGAGATTATAATAATAGATTTAACATTTATTTCTGAAGGCATCTTACTTAAAAAGTATATTTCTTCAGGGAATAAAGGAATTTTAAAAATGTCGCTTAAAAAAGTTCTTATATTTTCTATATAAACTGAAAACAAAACACCGATTGTAATTCCAAATATAGTTGCAGTAGTGCCTATATAAAAGCCAATTAAAAAGAAAATTTTAGTGATTGATTTATTCAAAACACCAATTGATTTTAATATGGCAATTTCCTTAGTTTTATTTTTCACTAAAATAGTTAAACCTGATATTATATTAAAAGCAGCTACTATTATTATTAATGATAAAATTATAAACATTACATTTCTCTCCACTTTCAATGCTGAAAATAAAGATCTATTAAGATCCGCCCAAGTATAAATAAAATTATTTTGAAAAATTTTTTGTACTTCTAGTTTTGTTTTTTCAATATCTAAAGGATTATTTAAATAAATTTCAATATTCCTTTTTGAACTATCTAAATTTAAAAGTCCTTCTAAATTATCTATGTTTAAAAAAGCAACATTTTGATCAAATTCAATTAAACCACTATCAAATATTGATGTAATTTTGTAATTTTCCTGTTTTGGTAAATTACCAATTATTGTATCTTCTCCAGTAGGTGACATTAAAAGAACTGTGTCACCAATATGTAAATTTAAATCAAAACTTAACTCTTTCCCAATAGATATAGTTTTTCCTTCAAAAAAATCTTTTTTATTTTCATGATTAATTTTTTTAAAAATTTCTAATTTCTTAAAATCTTCTGTATCATACCCTCGTAAGGATAGTCCTTTGGTAAAATTTTTATTTATTAGAACAACTTCTCCTGAATTGCTGAAAATGATATTTTTGCTTATCGATTTTATGTAATTAGACTCTAATAATGATCTTTCATCTTCTTCATTTTGAGATTGAATTATAATATGTGAATTAAATCCAATAATTTTGTTAACTAATTCAGATCTAAAGCCATTCATTACAGACATTACTATAATAAGAACCGCAACACCCAATGAAATGCCTATAAATGAAAAAGTAGAAATAACATTTAAAAAACCATCTTTTTTTCTGGTTTTTAAATATCTAAATGCAATTTTTTTTTCTAGTTTTGATATCAATTTAACTTTTTTTTTGCTTTATAATATTTGTAATTTCTTCAATTGTAATATTTTTAGAATCTTCATTAAGTTCTTTAAATTCAAATTTATCACCTTCAGTTTTGTTTCCGATCATAATTTGAAATGGTATTCCAAGTAAATTAAATTTCTTAATTTTTGAAGAAAAATTTTCATCTGTGTCATCAATAATAAAATCAATATTTTGTTTTGTTAAAAAATCAGATATTTTTTTAGCTTTTTCTAAATTAGTATTATCATTTTTATTAACAAGAGGAAGAATTGCACAGTCATATGGTGCTACTGATATTGGCCATTTCATAATTTCATTTTTATCGTCATACTTTGCTTCTATTATGGCACCAACTAACCTAGAAACTCCTACTCCATATGATCCCATTTTTACAAATTCTTTCTTGCCTTGGTAATCAACAGCAGCATTCATAGGTTTGGAATATTTATCACCAAAATAAAATATATGACCAACTTCTATTCCTTTTGTATTAAGTCTAAATTCTTCAGGAACTTTTTCTTTAAATTCTTTTTCATTAAATTTTTCATCTGTAACTGCATAATATTTTTCATAATTTTCTCTTAAATTTATTAAAGATTTTTTTTCTAATTTTGTTTCTTTACTACTTACATCAAAAATTCTTTTATCTGTAAAAATTTTACTTTCACCAGTTTCTGCTAAAATAACAAATTCATGTGACAAGTTTCCACCAATTGGTCCTGTGTCTGCAGCCATTGGTATTGCGGATAAATCTAGTCTTTTAAAAGTTCTTAAATAAGAAAGAAAAAATTTATCTAGTAACGGTTTTATGGAAGTTACTATAATGATCACGCCTAAAGGAAATATCCATAATAAACCAATATTAACTTTTCGAGGTTTACCAATAAATGAAACGGATGAATTCATTTATGGACTAGAAGAAGAAATAGACAAAGCAACAAGAACATTTTCACTTAATAACAAAAAACAAGAAAGCAATCTTATTGATTCTCTAAAAACTATATGTAAAAAATATTCAAAAGAAAAAACAGGCAAAAAACCTATTACAAACGTTAATCTTGTAAGAATTTAATTGATTATTTAAATTTAACGAATTAAATAAATTAATGTACTTTTCTAAATCATTTATTCCAATATTAAAAAATAATCCAACAGAGGCAAAAATCAAGTCACATCAATTAATGTTAAGAACAGGTATGATTAAACAATCATCAGCAGGTATATATTCATGGTTACCATTAGGTTTTAAAGTAATGAAAAAAATTGAAGAAATAGTTAGAGAAGAACAAAACAGAATAGGCGTTCAAGAAATTTTAATGCCAACCATTCAATCAAGTGAAATTTGGAAAGAAAGCGGTCGATATGAAGATTATGGTGAAGAGATGCTTAGAATAAAAGATAGACAAAATAGAGAAATGTTATACGGCCCAACAAATGAAGAATTAATCACTGATATTTTTAGATCATCTATTAAGTCTTATAAATCTCTTCCTCAGTTACTTTACCATATACAGTGGAAATTTAGAGATGAGTTAAGACCTCGATTTGGAATTATGAGATGTAGAGAATTTTATATGAAGGATGCTTATTCTTTTGACATAAGTGACGATGAAGCTTTATTTTCTTATAATAAATTTTTTCTTTCTTTTATAGACTTTGCATCTTCTTCTACACTTATACTTCCATCAATATAGAGTCTACCGCTTGGTGCTTTATCAAATACTTCGGGTTTTTCTCCAGGATATAACTTTACTATATCTCCGTTTTCAACTCTAACAGGATATTTTACCTGCATTTCTTTTGCAAAATTTATATGTTCAATCATATGTCGATGTTCACCATGGACAGGTATTACACATCTAGGTTTAACCCAGTTATACATTTCTTTTAGATCTTCTCTGTTGGGATGACCTGAAACATGAACAAATTCATTTTCTTCTGATATTACCTCTATACCTTCTTTTACTAGTTGATTGTGAAGTTTGTATAGTTTTTTTTCATTACCTGGAATTATTTTTGAAGAAAAAATTACTGTATCATCTTTTTCTATAAAGACATCGGGATGAACATTATTAGATACTCTCATCATAGCACCCATTGGTTCTCCTTGACTACCGGTACATAAATAAACAATTTTGTTTCTAGAAATATTTTTTGCATCTCTTGGATCAATTGGTTCTATAACATCTTTTAAATATCCACATTTTTTTGCAGCCTTATAAATTCTATGCATTGATCTACCTACCAAAGATATTTGTCTACCAGTTTTTTCTGCGCAATAAAAAACTGATTCCATCCTAGCTACATTGGATGCGAATGAAGTAACTATAATTCTTTTTTTTAATCTCTCCATTATATTTAATAAACTTTTTCTTACATCTAGCTCTGAACCAGATTTTCCTACACTAAAAACATTTGTAGAATCACATATCATGGCTAATACACCAGCTTCTCCAATTTCTTTTAATCTTTTTGAATTTATTTTTCCTCCGATTAAAGGATTTGGATCAACTTTCCAATCTCCTGTATGCAAAATATTTCCTGCTGGTGTTTGAATTCTTAATCCATTAGGTTCTAATATAGAATGCGTAAGTGTTATAAATTCGATTGTAAAAGGTTGCAAAGTTAATGTACTATTTAATTCTACAATTTTTAAAAAAGGTGTTATATCAATTTTTTTTTCTTTAAATTTTTCAGAGATTAAAACGCTTGTAAATGGTGTGGCGTAAATTTTACATTTTAATTTTGGCCAAATATGAGCTATTGCTCCTATGTGATCTTCGTGCGCATGAGTAAGAACGATTCCAAGTAAATCATCTTTTTTATTAACAATAAATCCAGGATCAGGATATATTAAGTCGACTCCTGGGACAGTATCATCAGCAAATGTAACTCCTATATCAACAATAATCCATTTTTGTTCACCTGGTTTTCCATAAGCAAACAAATTCATGTTCATACCTATTTCACCGGACCCACCAAGAGGACAAAATAATAATTCTTCTTTCATACTATTTTAAATTTTTAGCAACTTTTAAAAGACCGTTAATAGTTAAATCTTTTTTAACTTCAATTTTTCCTTTTATTGTATTCTTAAATAGGTTCGCCAATCCTCCAGTAAGAATTATTTTAAAGCGTTTGTTAGTTTGTTTAATAATCAATTTAATTATATTGTCAATTAAACCTGCGTAGCCCCAATAAAAACCAGATTTAACTGCACTAACGGTGTTGGTGCCAATAATTTTAGATATTTTAGATATGTTGACAGTTGGTATTAATGAAGCTTTTGAAATTAAAGTTTTTAAAGATAAAGTTATACCAGGCGCTATAACACCACCTAAATACTTGTCTTTAATTATTACATCAAATGTTGTTGCTGTACCAAAATCTAAGACTATATAATTAGATTTTTTATCAATAATTCCAATTGCATTAGATATTCTATCAGAACCAACTTGATTTTTGTTTACCATTATTTTAACTAATTTATTCAAATTTATTTGTTTAAGTTCAATAGATTTTTTTTTAAATTTTATTTTTAAAAAATGTTTAATAACAGAATAAACTGGCGGAACAACACTGCTAAATAATATTATATTTATTTTTGATGAATATTTTTTCAAAAAATTTAATTTTGAAGCTAAATATTTATTTGATATTAAATTTGTTTTTAATATTAATTTTTTTACTACTTTATAATTTTTGTCAAATAGACATATTTTAATCTCTGTATTTCCTATATCTCCAATTAAGTACATTTTATTCTATATTAAATAATTTATTTTCTTTTCGTATAAGTATTTTATACTTCTAAATAACATTAATTTACTTACTTTTTTTGATGTATATTTATTAAGATAATTAGTCGGATATTTTTTAATTTTGGGGCTTTTGACTAAATTTAATCCAATTCCAACAACTATAAATTTTTTTTTATCTTTAAAAAAAGTTTCTTGTAAAATACCACATATTTTTTCTTTATTAATTAGTAAATCATTTGGTGGTTTAATTTTTATTTTATTCTTAGTAAATTTTTGTATAGATTTTCTAATTATTTCGTAATTTTTAAATGTTATGTTTTTAATTGAAGTGGTAGTATTTATT
The DNA here is from genome assembly GCA_902574725.1 of uncultured Pelagibacteraceae bacterium. Taxonomy (GTDB): domain Bacteria; phylum Pseudomonadota; class Alphaproteobacteria; order Pelagibacterales; family Pelagibacteraceae; genus Pelagibacter. The sequence continues at coordinate 16,042 of CACGPA010000011.1, read as the reverse complement.
TCAAAAAAAACGCTCATAAGTAAATTTCCTTTAAATGAAATCCATTTTTTTCCATATTGACCACGTCCTTTCGTTTGTGTTTCAGCAAGAACTACTCCATTCTTAATGCCGGATTTAATTTTTTTAATCGCAACATCGTTTGTACTCTTAACTTTTTTATATTGGTACTTTTTAAGTTTCATTAAATAATATTTATTTTTGAAACTAGATCATTAATACCATTTGGATAAATAAAATAAATTAAGATAAAAATAGTTGATAATAATAAAGATAGTTTTAATCCTATAGAGTGATCTGTGTCATACTTTTCTTTTTCGGGATCAAAATAAATAATTTTAATAATTCTAAGATAATAAAAAGCAGCTATTACCGTTGATAACAGTCCAACTATTGCTAAAAAATACATCGATTGTTCAATTACAGCTTTAAAAATATAAAATTTTGCAAAAAAACCTGCTAAAGGTGGTATTCCAGCCAAAGAAAATAAAATTATTAGCATTGAAAAAGATAGAACTGGATGGTTTTTAGATAAACCAGATAAGTCGTCTATATTTTCAAAATAATTTTCATTTCTTCTCAACATAAATATACAGCTGAATAATGCCAGATTCATAACTAAATAAATTGATAAATATATAATTGAACTTTGAATTCCTTCATTGGTTCCAGTTGTTAAACCAGCTAAAACATATCCCATATGACCAATAGAACTGTAAGCAACAAGTCTTTTTAAATTTTTTTGTCCTATCGCGGCAACAGCACCAAAAATCATAGATGCTATAGATAAAAATATAATTATCATTTGCCATTGATCTATCATGTTAATGAATGGAACATATAAAAATCTTATAAAAACAGTTAAAGCAGCAATTTTTGGCAAAATTGCAAAAAATATTGTTACAGAAGTTGGTGATCCTTCGTAAACATCTGGAGCCCACATATGAAATGGAACAGCTGAAATTTTAAAAGCCAAACCAACTAAAATAAAAACTATACCAAAAGTAAGTCCATATTGAACATTAGATATACTTAATGATATTTCATCAAAATTTGTAGAACCTGAAAAACCATAAATTAAAGAACATCCATAAAGCAATAATCCAGATGATAAAGCACTTAAGACAAAATATTTTAACCCAGATTCTGTGGATAATAGATTGTCCCGATTAAAAGATGCTAATACATAAAGTGCTAAAGACTGAAGTTCTAAACCCATATAAAAAACTATTAAATCATTAGAACTAATCATAACTATCATTCCAAGTATTGAGCTTAAAATTAAAACTGGATATTCAATTTTAAAAATTTTTATTAGTTTTAAATATTTTGAAGATGTAAGCATTACAAAGATAGCTGATATCAATGTTAAAATTTTCATAAAATTAGATAAATTATCTATTTTATAACTTTGATTAAAAATAAATGCTTCTTCAATATGAGATAAATTTAAAACTAAAGCCAATAAAACTAATAAAGATAAAATAGTTAAATTGTAAATTAAGCTGGAACTATTTTTTTTAAAAACTCCGACTATCAACAAAAACATTAAAGTTAAAGAAATAAAAATTTCGGGCAATATTAAGTTAAAATCTATCATTAGTTATTTTTACCTAAATAAATTTCTACATTTAAATTGTACATTTCGATCAAATTACTTACAGAAACTTCAATAGTATTAATTAATGGTTCGGGATAAAATCCAAATAAAATAGTTGGTATGGCTAAACTCCAAAGTATTAATATTTCATATTTTTTTAAATCAACCATTTTTTTTAAATTATCATTAATTAATTTTCCAAAAACTACTCTCTTATATAGCCATAACATATAAGCAGCTGCTAAAATGACACCTAAACTTGCTATAGTTGCTACTAAAAAATTCTTTTTAAAGGTCCCCATTAAAATTAAAAATTCCCCAATAAATCCACTCGTACCAGGTAACCCAATAGCTCCTAGAGTAAATATCATAAGTAATATTGCATACTTTGGCATTATTGAAACAATACCGCCGTATTGACTAATTAATCTTGTATGCATTCTATCGTAAATTACACCTACACATAAAAATAATGCTGCTGAAACTAAACCATGACTAATCATTTGAAATATACTTCCTTCTATACCTTGTTGTGTCATTGTAAAAATTCCTAACGTTACAAAGCCCATATGTGCAACTGAAGAATAGGCTATTAATTTTTTCATATCATCTTGCATTAAAGCCACTAAGGACGTGTAAATAATCGCTACTAAACTTAAAAAATATATTAATGGTATAAAATATTCAGATGCTATCGGAAATAAACCAAGAGAAAATCTAATAAAACCATATCCAGCCATTTTTAAAAGAATAGCCGCTAATAAAACTGAACCAGCAGTTGGAGCTTCAACGTGCGCATCTGGTAACCAAGTATGGACTGGCCACATTGGAGTTTTTACTGCAAATGAAGTAAAAAAAGCAAGCCATAGTAAATTTTGATATTTAGTATCAATTCCTATCACATAAAGTTTTTCTACATCAGTCGTTCCTGTCATCCAGTAAATTGAGATTATTGCCACTAACATTAAAACTGATCCTAAAAGTGTGTATAGAAAAAATTTAAAAGCAGAATAAACTCTTCTTTCGCCACCCCAAATACCAATTATTAAAAACATAGGGATTAAACCACCTTCAAAAAAAAGATAAAAAACTAATAAATCTAGAGAACAAAAAACACCTATCATTAAAGTTTCCATTAAAAGTATTGCTATTAAAAAATCTTTAAGGCGGTTTTCAATCGTACTATTTACAGAAATAATACATAAAGGTGTAATAAAAGTTGTTAAAATTATAAAAAGTATTGAAATTCCATCAACACCTACTTTGTAATTAACAAAACCTGCAATCCATTTTCTATTTTCAACAAATTGAAACTCTGAAACTGTGTTATCAAATATAAACCAAAGATATAATGATAATAAAAAATTTGCTAAAGAAATAAATAAAGCTACATATTTACTACTTTGATATTTTTTATTGTTAGATTTTACAAAAAATATAAAAAAAGCTCCTATCGCTGGTAATAAAATTAATGATGAAAGTATTGGTATATTCATTATTTAATTATTAAAAAAGTTAGTAAAATTGAAAAACCAATTAACATTACAAATGCATATTGATAAATATATCCACTTTGAAATTTGACAGCTTTTAAAGAAAGAATTTTAATCAGTTTTGAAATGCCATCTGGCCCAAATCTATCTATAAAGCCAACATCAATTTTCTTCCACAAATAATGTCCTGCTTTTTTTAAAGATTTGACAAAGATTAATTCATAAAGCTCATCAAAATACCATTTATTTTTTAAGAAAAGATATAGAGATTTGTTGCCTTCAACTATTTGTTCTACAAGATTTTTATTTTTGACAAATAAATAAAATGAAAAAGGTATTGAAATAACAACTAAAACTGGTGTTAAAAGCATAAACCATGTTGGAGGATGATCTTGGCTTAAAGGTTTTAAAAACTTAATTGATGAGCCCCAAAATTCATAAGATATATTGTGACCTATAAATAAGTCCTTAAATAAATAACCAGCACCTATTGCTCCTATAGCTAAAATTAATAAAGGTAAAATCATAACCATTGGAGAGTCGTGCATACTTTTAATATCCAGTTTTTTATTATTATAAGAACCATGAAAAGTTTTAAAAATTAAACGCCATGAATAAATAGATGTTAACAATGCAGTAAAAATTCCTATTGTGGCAGCATAATAACCAGTTGTACTTCCTCTTAAATAAGCAAATTCAATAATTGCATCTTTAGAATAAAAACCAGATAAGAAAGGAAACCCGGTTAATGCTAAAGTCCCTATAACCATTAAAATATAGGTATATGGAAGTGTTTTCCAAACTCCACCCATTTGGCTAATATCCTGTTCATCTTTAAAAGAATGTATCACTGATCCAGAACCTAAAAATAATAATGCTTTAAAAAAAGCATGAGTAAATAAATGAAACATAGCAACATTATATGCACCAACACCTGCAGCAAAAAACATGTAACCAAGTTGACTACAAGTTGAATATGCTATTATTTTTTTAATATCATTTTGAGCTAAAGCTACACTTGCAGCAAATAAAGCAGTTGTCATTCCTACAATCGTTATTAAAGAAAGCGCTAATTGAGAGTATTCATATATTGGAGAGCATCTAACAACTAAAAATACACCTGCTGTTACCATGGTAGCGGCATGAATTAGAGCTGATACTGGCGTTGGACCCTCCATTGCATCTGGTAACCATGTATGAAGTAAAATTTGAGCAGACTTTCCCATTGCTCCGATAAAAAGCAATATACAAATTAAATTTATTGCATTTAAATGTATTCCTAAAAATACAATTTCTTTATTACTTGTTTGAGGTATTTGTTGAAAAACTTCTTCATAATTAATAGTTCCAAAAAGATAAAAAATTAAAAAAATACCTAATGCAAAACCAAAATCACCTACTCTGTTAACAATAAATGCTTTAATTGCAGCTGTGTTTGCACTTTCTTTTTTAAACCAGAAACCTATTAAAAAATAAGAACATAAACCAACTCCTTCCCATCCAAAAAATAATTGTAAAAAATTATCAGATGTAACTAAAGTTAACATTGAAAATGTAAATAGGGAAAGATAAGCCATAAACCTTGATCTATGTGGATCATGAGACATGTATCCAATTGAATAAATATGAACTAAAGCAGAAATCAAAGTTACGACTACCAACATAACTGAAGATAAAGCGTCAATTTTAATTGACCAATTAACATTAAGAGATCCAGAATTTAACCATGTTGATATAATTATGTTATTTTCATAGCTTTGATCCATTACTTTGTAAAAAACTAAAATTGATAAAATTGCTGATACTGAAGTAAATAGACTTGTAATTACTTCTGAACTTCTGTGGCCAATAAATTTTCCTAAAAAACCTGAAATAAATGCTGCTAAAAGTGGTAAAAATAAAATAAAATATTCTAATTCCATATTAACCTTTAAGTTGATCTATTTCCTCTACTCTAATAGTTCCTGAATTTCTGTAATAAACAACAATTATTGCTAAACCTATAGCAGCTTCTGCGGCAGCTACTGTCAGTATAAAAAGTGTAAATATTTGTCCTGTTAAATCATTTATAAAAATAGAAAAAGAAACCAAATTAATATTAACAGCAAGTAAAATTAGCTCTATGCTCATCAATATAACAATAATATTTTTTCGATTTAAAAAAACACCAGCTAAACCTATGGCAAAAATAATTGCAGCTAATATTAAATAATGACCAAGCCCTATTTCAAACATCAATGTTGACTCCTTTTTTGCTATCAACTGTAACTAAATCTACACCTTCCACTTTTTCTCTTGAAATTTGTTTAAAATAGCTTTGTCTTTTTAACCCACTTCTTTTTCTAAAAGTTAAAACAATTGCACCCACCATAGCAACAAGAAGGATTATTCCTGATAATTGAAACAAGTGTATATAGTCAGTATACAAAACATATCCTAACGAGTGTGTATTGGTTAATTCTGATGAAATGTTTAAAGAAATAGAATTTAATAAGTCAGGTTTATATTTCCAGCCACCAATAACTATGATTAATTCAAAAAAAATTATTAAACTAATTAAAAGACCAATTGGTATATGTTTTCCATCTGAATCTGATTCAAATGAAGTATTTTTTTGTTGAACAACATTTAACATCATAACAACAAATAAAAATAGAACAGCAACGGCACCTACATAAACAATCAGCATTATCATTCCAAGAAACTCGGCGCCTATCATGATAAAAAGGCAAGAAATACTTATAAAATCTAGTATTAAAAAAAAAACAGAATGAACTGTATTTTTTGAAACAGTTACCATAATTGCAGAAACAACGGCTATTAATGAAAATGTATAAAAAAAAATTGCGTGAACTATCATTGATTATCTGTATGGACTGTCAGCTTTTATATTTGCTGCCAATACACTTTCCCATCTATCTCCGTTTGCTAGTAATTTTTCTTTGTTATAATAAAGTTCTTCTCTAGTCTCTGTTGCAAATTCAAAGTTTGGTCCTTGAACTATTGCATCAACAGGACAAGACTCTTCGCATAATCCGCAATATATGCATTTTAACATATCAATATCATATCTAGTAGTTTTTCTACTTCCGTCAGGTCTTTCTACTGAATCTATAGTTATAGCTTGCGCAGGACAAACAGCTTCACATAATTTGCATGCTATACATCGTTCTTCCCCATTAGGATATCTTCTAAGGGCGTGCTCACCACGAGCTCTTGGGCTAATTTTTCCTTTTTCAAAAGGATAATTTATTGTTTTTTTTGCTTTAAATAACTCTTTAAGTGCAATCGATAATCCAGTTAAAAAATCAACCAAAAAAATCGTTTTTAAAATTCTACTAATTTTCATAATTAAATCACCGGTAATAAATTAAAATAAAGTAAATAACTTGCTGTTAAAACTACCCAAAATAAAGAAAAAGGAAGAAAAATTTTCCAACCTAACCTCATTAATTGATCATATCTGTACCTAGGTACTATAGCTTTAACCAAAGAGAAAAGAATAAATAACAATAAAATTTTTAAAATTAACCATATTGGATTAGGAATTAAATCAAATGGATAAATATTAATTGGTGATAACCATCCGCCTAAAAATAAAATAGAACCCAATGAACACATTAATAAAATGTTAGCATATTCACCAAGCCAAAACATTGCATACATCATTCCTGAATATTCAGTTTGATAACCAGCAACTAATTCTGCTTCAGCTTCAGGTAAATCAAAAGGTGGTCTATTGGTTTCTGCTAATGCAGATATAAAAAATATAACAAACATTGGAAATAAAGGTACAATAAACCAAATTTTTTCTTGCGCTAATACTATATCACTTAAGTTTAATGATCCCACGCAAAGCAAAACATTAATTATAATAATACCAATTGATACTTCATATGATACCATTTGAGCAGCTGATCTAATAGAACCTAAAAAAGGATATTTTGAATTAGATGCCCATCCTCCCATTATAATTCCATAAACACCAAGTGATGAAACTGCAAAAATATATAAAATTCCAACATTAATATCAGCTACTACAAAATCTTCACTAAATGGTATTACAGCCCAAGCTATTAAAGCTAAAGTCATTGTCACAATTGGAGCTAAAATGAAAATAATTTTATTTGAACTTGCGGGTATTATAATTTCTTTAAATAGATATTTTAAAGCATCTGCCAAAGATTGAAGAAGTCCAAAAGGTCCCACAACATTAGGTCCTTTTCTTTTTTGAACAAAAGCCCAAACTCTTCTATCAAGCCATACTATCATAGCCACAGAAACAAGCACAGGAACTAACAAAAATAAAATTTTGTAAATCTCTGATAAAAGCAGATAAAAATATTCTTGCATTTAATTTTCTGTTCCTGTTTTTTTGGATTCAATTTTAATATTTCTGCATTGAGACATTGTTTTTGAAGCTCTAGCTATAACATTTGAATAATAATAGTCTTTTAAATCTAAATTAATTTCTTCTTCTATAAAATCTGGTACAGAAATATTTATTGAGTTTTTAATATTTTTTTTTAAATTTAAATAATTCATTAAACTGTCAATTAGTTCACCTTTATTTTTAAATATCTTTTTTCTTTTTAATAATTCTGACAAATCATTCAGTATTGACCAATCTTCTTTTGCATCCTTTGGGGGATACGAAGCTTGAAATGCTTTTTGTATTTTTCCCTCTAAATTTGTATAGAAACCCTCTTGCTCGGTATATGCTGCACCAGGTAAAATTAAATCAGCAGATTCTGCACCTCTATCTCCATGACTACCAATATAAATAATGAATTCATTTTGTTTTTTAAAATTTATATTATCTTGACCAATTAAAAACAGTACTTCAAAATTATTTTTTTCTATCTCTTCAAGAACTGCATTTTTTCCATTATCGGAACTCAATAAATCTAAATCATAACCACCTACTGTAGAGGCATTTTCTGAAATGATATTTAAAGAATTCCATTCATCATTAATTTTTTTTTTTGAAATTAAAAAATTTTTAAGACTTTCAAAGATATAGTTTCCAGATTTCAATTTAAGAGCTGACTGACCAATTATAACCATTGGTTTTTTTGCATTAATTATTTTATTGCTAATTTCGTGGATATTATCGCAAATATCTTTAATGATTTTAGTGCTTGTTGATAGAGCTTTGTAAGGATAAGTAAGATCACCTACATCTCCTAAAGAATAAATTTCTGTTTTATTTTTTAAAAAAGATTTTCTAATTCTTGCGTTTAAAATTGTTGCTTCATATCTTGGATTGGTCCCTACTAAAATTATTAGATCACTTTCTTCAATACCATTTAACTTTGAATTAAATATATAATTAGATCTAATATTATTATTTACATAAGCATGATCCGATCTACATTCTAAATTTTTTGATTTTATTGTTTTATCAAAAAATTCTTTAGCTACATACATTGTTTCCATATTTGTCATGTCTCCAGTAAAACATGCAATTTTTTCTGGTGATGTTTTGTTAATTTTTTTTACAAGAATTTCATAAGCATTTTTCCATGAAATTTTTTTAAATTCAGTACCTTCTTTAATGTATGGTGTATCTAATCTTTGATTTTTTAGTCCATCGCATGCATATCTAGTTTTATCTGATATCCATTCTTCATTAATATCCTCATTAATTTTTGGCAATATTCTTTTAACTTCCCATCCATACGTATCTACTCTTATATTGGAACCAATAGCATCCATTACATCAATTGATTCTGTTTTTTTTAACTCCCAAGGTCTTGCTTCAAAAACATATGGTTTAGAAGTTAAAGCTCCAACTGGGCAAAGATCTATAACATTTGCTGACAATTCAGATTCCATTGCTTTTTCTAAGTAAGTAGTAATTTCCATATTTTCTCCACGGCCTATTGCTCCTAACTCTGTTACACCAGCAACTTCTGTTGCAAATCTAATGCATCTTGTGCAATGAATACATCTAGTCATTTGTGTTTTTATTAATGGTCCCATATATTTTTCTGGAACTAATCTTTTATTTTCCTTAAATCTTGATTTATCAATTCCATAAAACATTGATTGATCTTGTAGATCACATTCACCACCTTGATCACATACTGGGCAATCCAAAGGGTGGTTTACTAATAAAAATTCCATTACTCCTTTTCTTGATTTTTCTACTAAAGAAGTGTTTGTTTTTATATTCATTCCTTCAGCTACTGGCATTGCGCAAGATGCTATTGGTTTAGGAGATTTTTCCAATTCAACCAAACACATTCTACAATTTCCTGCTATTGAAAGTTTTTCATGATAACAAAATCTCGGTATCTCAACACCTGCTTGCTCGCAAGCTTGTAATACTGTTAAGCCTTCTTCAACTTCAATATCTTTATCGTTAACTTTTAACTTTATCATTTTCTTTCTCTAACAAATGTTGATCAATTAAATATGGAATATTTTTATTTGTATTAATCAATGGGTTAAAATTATTTCTTTTGATTACTTCTTTTTTAAAATGTCTTAATAATCCTTGAACAGGCCACGCAGAACCTTCTCCAAATGCACAAATTGTATGACCTTCTATTTGTTTTGTTACATCCATAAGCATATCAACTTCTTCTCTAGATGCCTCACCTTTAGTCATCCTTTCAAGCATACGCCACATCCATCCAGATCCTTCTCTACATGGTGTACATTGTCCACAACTTTCGTGTTTATAAAATCTTGCTATTCTAGCCATACATTTAATAATATCCTGATCTTTATTTATAACTATTATTCCCGCAGTTCCTAAACCACTTTTCTGTTGTACTAATGAATCAAAATCCATTTTTATTGTGTCGCAAGTTTCTTTTGGTAGTAGTGGCATGGAAGATCCACCAGGTATTACAGCTTTTAAATTTTCCCAACCACCAATTACTCCACCTGCGTGTTGTTCAATTAAATCTTTTAATGAGATACCCATTTCTTCTTCAACATTACAAGGATTGTTTACGTTACCAGAAATACAAAAAATTTTAGTACCAGTGTTTTTTGGTTTTCCAATACTTGCAAACCACTTGGCTCCTCTTCTTAAAATAGTTGGAACAACTGCAATTGTTTCAACGTTGTTAATTATAGTTGGACATCCATATAATCCTATTAACGCAGGAAATGGTGGTTTTAATCTTGGTTGTCCTTTTTTTCCTTCAAGACTTTCCAATAATGCTGTTTCTTCACCACATATATAAGCTCCCGCTCCATAGTGAATATAAATATCTAAATCCCATCCTGTGTTAGATGCATTTTTACCAATCAGTTTTTTTTCATACGCTTCATCGATTGCTTTTTGAAGTTCTTCACCTTCATTGAAATATTCACCTCTTATATAAATATAGCATTTGTGTGCATTAACAGCATAAGAAGCAATTAAACATCCTTCGATAAGTTTATGTGGTTCAAATCTTAATATATCTCTATCTTTGCATGTACCAGGTTCAGACTCATCAGCATTTATTACTAGGTAATGGGGTCTTGAACCAATTTCTTTAGGGGCAAATGACCATTTTAAACCAGTAGGAAAACCAGCGCCTCCTCTTCCTCTTAATTCTGAAGATTTAATCTCATTAATTATCCATTCTCTACCCTTTGAACAAATTTCTTTAACATTTAACCAGTCTCCTCTTTTTTGAGATGATAAAACATCAATTCCCATATCATTATAAAGATTTTTAAAAATTCTGTCTTTGTCTTCAAGCATTTTTTAGCTCCAATAAAGTTTTTCTATCGTGCTCAGGTTCTGAATTAGTTCTACCTCTGTATGATCCAACTTTAGGAGTTTTACCATTTAATGTTTGATCAATTATTTTTTCTAATTTTTCTTTATCCAAATCTTCATAATAATCATTGTTAATTTGTATCATTGGTGCATTAACACATGCACCTAAACATTCAACTTCTACCCAGGAACAATTACCATTTTCTGATAATTCATTTTCTTTTTTAGAGATTTTAGATTTACACAATTCAACTAATTTATATGCGCCTCGAAGCATACATGGTGTTGTTGTACAAACTTGATAAAAATATTTTCCTACAGGAGCTAAATTATACATGGAATAAAATGTAGCAACTTCGTATACTTTTATATAAGGCATATTTAAAAATTTAGCGATATGCTTCATTGCAGCTAATGGTATCCAATTATTATTTTGTCTTTGAGCAATATAAAGAAGTGGCATAACAGCACTTTGTTGTTTACCATCGGGATAATTTGAAATTATTTTTTTTGCAACATCAGCATTTGCTGAACTAAATTCAAAACTATCTGGTTGTTCTTTTGATATTTTTTTTACACTCATCTATCTATTTCTCCAAAAACAATATCTAAAGACCCTAAAACAGCAGGAACATCAGCTAACATATGACCTTTAATTAAGTAATCCATTGCCTGTAAGTGTGAAAATCCGGGAGCTCTAATTTTACATTTATAAGGTTTGCTTGATCCATCAGAAATTAAATATACACCAAATTCCCCTTTAGGAGCTTCAACAGCTGTATATATTTCATCCTTATCGACTCTATAACCTTCGGTAAATAGTTTAAAATGATGAATTAGTGCTTCCATTGACTCTTTGATAACTTTTTTGCTTGGGGGAGTAATTTTACCATCGAAAGATTTTATTGGTCCTTTGGGCATTTGGTCTAAACATTGATTTATAATTTTAATACTTTCTCTCATTTCTTCGATTCTGCAAAGATAACGATCATAACAATCACCATTTTTGCCAACAGGAATTTTAAATTCCATTTGTTCATAACAGTCATAGGGTTGAGATTTTCTAAGGTCCCATGGAACATTTGATCCTCTTAACATTACTCCTGAAAAAGAATAATCAAGTGCATCTTGTTTTGTGACTACACCAATATCAACATTTCGTTGTTTGAATATTCTATTATCAGTTAATAAAGTTTCTAAATCATCGATAATTTTTGGAAATTTAGTTGAAAATTTAGAAATATCTTCATCTAAACCTCTTGGTAAATCTTGATGAACACCTCCGGCTCTAAAATAATTAGCATGCAGCCTTGATCCTGAAACTCTTTCATAAAATGTCATTAGAGTTTCTCTTTCTTCAAAACCCCAAAGTGAAGGTGTTAAAGCACCCACATCCAAAGCATGAGTGGTAATATTTAAAATATGACTTAAAATTCTTCCAATTTCACAAAACAAAACTCTAATAAATTGGGCTCTAATTGGAACTTCTATTTTTAAAATTTTTTCTATTGCTAAAGCAAAAGCATGTTCTTGATTCATTGGAGCCACATAATCTAATCTGTCAAAATAAGGAATAGCCTGGATATAGGTTTTGTTTTCTATTAATTTTTCTGTGCCTCTGTGAAGTAAACCAATATGTGGGTCAGCTTTTTCTACAACCTCACCATCTAATTCAAGTATTAGTCTTAATACACCATGTGCTGCAGGATGCTGAGGTCCAAAATTTAAATTCAATGTCTTTGATTGTTTTGCCATTATTTTTTTGTTTGTTCCTTGATATATTTTGTACCTTCCCAAGGGCTTTCATAATCAAAATTTCTATAGTTTTGCTCTAATTTAACAGGTTCATAGATGACTTTTTTTTCTTCTTCACTATATCTAACCTCGTTATATCCAGTTAATGGAAAATCTTTTCTTAAAGGATAACCCTTAAAGTTATAATCAGTTAATATTCTTCTTAAATCTGGATGATCTTTGAATGATATACCGTACATATCAAAAACTTCTCTTTCCATCCAATTAGCCGAAGGATAAATTTTTGTTAACGATGCTGGTATTTCGTTTTCATTGATAAAATAATCTATCAAAATACGAACATTAAATTCGTGACTTAATAGTAAATAAACTAACTTAAATCTTTTTTCGTTTTCAGGATAATCTACTGCAGTAATGTCTATTAATTGTTTAAAATTGGTATTTTCATTATTCTTTAAAAAAAGAATAACATCTATAATATCATTACTATCAATATTTAAATAAATTTGATCATTTTTAATTTTTGATGAATTTATTTTAGTATTTAACTCAGAATTAATTTTTTTTTCTAATTTTTTCAATAACTCCATGATTTTTTATCTTTCTAAAGATCCACTGTTACGAATTTTTTTTTGTAATTGCAGAATTCCATAAAGAAGTGCTTCTGCAGATGGTGGACATCCAGGAACATAAATGTCAACTGGTACAATTCTATCACAACCTCTAACAACAGAATATGAGTAGTGATAATAACCACCTCCATTAGCACAGCTACCCATAGAAATAACGTATCTAGGTTCTGGCATTTGATCATAAACTTTTCTCAAAGCTGGTGCCATTTTATTAGTTAAAGTGCCTGCCACGATCATAACATCAGATTGTCTAGGTGATCCTCTTGGAGCTGCACCAAATCTTTCTAAATCATATCTAGGCATAGAAGTTTGCATCATTTCAACTGCACAACATGCCAAACCAAAAGTCATCCAGTGCAAAGATCCAGTTCTTGCCCAATTAACAAGGTTATCAAATGATGTTGTTATAAAACCTTTGTCAGCAAAATCCTTTGCTAATTGTTTAAATTCTTCGGGTATATTTTTTTGTTTTTCTTCGATTTGCATGAATTTATTCCCAATCTAAAGCACCTTTTTTCCATTCATAAATAAAACCTACGGTTAAAATAAATAGAAATATCATCATTGAAATAAATCCAAATAAACCAATTTTTCCTAATGAAATTGCCCAAGGAAATAAAAAAGCTATCTCTAAATCAAAGATAATAAATAATATCGCTACCAAATAAAACCTTACATCAAATTCCATTCTTGAATCGTTAAAAGGTTCAAAACCACACTCATAAGCTGAAAGTTTTTCTGGATCTGGTTTTTTAGGAGAAAAGATAAAATTTAAAAACACAAAGGCTACGCTTAATCCTAATGCAATTATTAAAAATATTATAATTGGCAGATAATCTTTTAAAAAATCTATAGCCATTCAATTATATATATATTTATTTAGTGTAATTGTAAGTGACGTTATAGTCACGTTTTACTTGATTTTTTTTTTTGTTGATAACAATTATCAAAAAAATGGCGGGAGTGAAGGGACTCGAACCCTCGACCTATCGCGTGACAGGCGATCGCTCTAACCAACTGAGCTACACCCCCCCGTTTTTTTTGGTGGGCAGTAAAGGACTCGAACCTTTGACCCCCTCGGTGTAAACGAGATGCTCTACCAACTGAGCTAACCGCCCCAAAACACTGGTACTAATACATCAAGGATTAAATAAAGTAAATTATTAATTATTGAATGCTAGCTTGAGATTTATCATCTTTTTTTCCATCAGATAATTTATCGACCTCAACCCATTCAGTTCTTTTTAATTCTTTAGTTAATGCAATTTTGAGAACATCATCTACAATTTCTACTGCAGTAAGTTTAATATCTTCTTTAACTTTCTTTGGAATATCTGTTAGATCTTTTTCATTATCTTTAGGAATTAATACTTCTTTAATTCCTGCTCTATGAGCTGCTAATAATTTTTCTTTCAATCCACCAATTGGCAAAACTTGACCCGTAATTGTTACTTCTCCAGTCATTGCTATATCTCTACGAACTGGAATTTTAGTTATTGATGAAACGATAGAAGTAACCATACCTATTCCTGCAGAAGGTCCGTCTTTAGGTGTTGCGCCTTCTGGTACATGTATATGAAAATCTTTTTTTTCAAAAATAGGAGGAATAATACCAAAATCTAAACTTTTTGACCTTACATAGGATTTCGCCGCCTTAACAGATTCTTGCATAACATCACCAAGTTTACCTGTAATCTGCATTCTTCCTTTACCAGGCATATTAACAGTTTCAATTTTTAATATTTCTCCACCAAATTCAGTCCATGCCAATCCAGTTACAATTCCAACTTTATCTTCATTTTCCAATTCACCAAACTTAAATTTTTTCACTCCAAGAAAATCTCTTAAATTTTTCTCATTAATTTTAACTTTTGTCTCTTCAGCGTTCACAACTTTCTTAACAACTTTTCTAGTTATTTTTGAAATTTCTCTTTCTAGATTTCTAACACCAGACTCTTTTGTATAATTACGAATAACTTCTTTTATAGTGCCGTCAGACAATTCCATTTCACCAGTTTTAACCCCATTTTCTTTAATTGTTTTTGGTAAAAGAAATTTATTAGCAATATTAATTTTTTCATCTTCTGTGTAACCGGGTATTCTAATAACTTCCATTCTATCTAATAAAGGAGGCAAAATATTTAATGTGTTAGCAGTAGTAACAAACATTACATCTGATAAATCATAGTCAACCTCTAAATAATGATCATTAAAAGTTGTATTTTGTTCTGGATCTAAAGCTTCTAACAAAGCAGAAGATGGATCTCCACGATAATCATTTCCTACTTTATCAATTTCATCTAATAAAAAAAGTGGGTTTTTAGTTCCAGCTTTTTTCATCATTTGAATAATTTTTCCAGGTAAAGATCCAATATAAGTTCTTCTATGACCTCTTACCTCAGCTTCATCTCTTATTCCACCCAGTGACATTCTTACAAACTGTCTATTTGTTGCTTTGGCAATAGATTTACCTAATGATGTTTTTCCTACACCTGGTGGACCAACTAAGCAAAGTATAGGGCCTTTTATTTTATCCATTCTTTTTTGTACTGCTAAAAATTCAATTATTCTTTCTTTTATTTTTTCTAATCCAAAATGATCTTCGTCTAGTATTTTTAAAGCTTTATTTAAATCAATATCAACTTTATCTTTTTTGTACCAAGGTATATCTATCATCCAATCCAAATAATTTCTTACAACTGTTGCTTCAGCTGACATTGGGCTCATATTTTTTAATTTTTTTAATTCAGACATACATTTTTTTTGAACTTCTTTTGGCATTTTAGCTTTAAGAATAGCTTTATTTAAATTTGAAGTTTCATCTTTACCATCTTCA
>CACGPA010000010.1 GCA_902574725.1 uncultured Pelagibacteraceae bacterium | reverse complement strand
AAATGTTCTTTTAGAGAAAATATGGGTGAATTAACTAAAATTATTGGATCAAAAGGAGAAATAATAATACCTCATAGTTGGAAATGTAAACCTTCTAAAATTTTAGTTAACTCAAAAGAATATAACTTAGATTATCTATATAAAAATATTTTTTCTTACGAAATAGAGGCTATTAGCAACCTTATAATAAATAAAAAAAGGAATCCAGAATTTCCAGCTATTAATAGATTTGAAACAGAGGTAAATATGGCAATATTAGAAAAATGGATTAATACAAATGAAAACTAAAATAATAGACTGTATAACTTTTTTTCAAGAAAACTTAATGTTTAAACTTAGATATGAAGTTTTAAAAGATGTAGTTGACTATTTTGTAGTCTGCGAGTCAATTTTTGACCATAAGGGCAGAAATAAAAATTTAAATTTTGACAAAAAACTTATTATAGATCAAAAAATTAAATATATAATTCATAGAAATAGTTTTAAACCTTCAGCATCCGTATGGCAGAATCAAGCAGAACAACGAGAATTTATACTAAATAGTCTTGATTTTGTGGATAGTGAAGGCTTAATTTTTTTTTCAGATCCTGATGAAATACCTAATCCTGAAATTTTAAAAAATTTTAAATTAAAAAAAAAATATGGAATTTTTTTTCAAAAATGTTTCAATTATAAATTTAATTTATATAATCCTCACGAGACTCCATGGGAAGGTACAAGAGTATGTAAAAAGAAAAATCTTAAATCAATTGATTATATGAGGCAAAAAGTTTTGTCTAAAAATCTTAAATATCCATTTTGGAGATTTGATAAAGAAAAAGATTTAGAGATATTTTATGACGGCGGTTGGCACTTTAATAATATACTAAGTCCTGAACAGATATCATTAAAATTAAAGACATTTGCGCATACTCAATTTGTAGATGACAAATACTCTAATCCAGATGTTATAAAAAAAAAAATAAATGAAAAAATTGATCTTTTTGAAAGAGGTCATAGCTATGAAAAGAAAGACAAAAATGAAATTTTTCCAGATTATCTACTTAAAGAAATAAACAATTATGAAGAATTTTTAATCTAAATTTCATAAATATTTTTCTAAAGTTTTAATATCTAGAAGAATATCACCCTTATTTTTATTTTCTAGTTCTTCTGTTTCAATGAGGCTGTAATTTAATTTTTTATGTTCTGATACTAATTTATATTGAGAGTTTGGCTGATTAATTGGTTTTATTTCAATTACTTTAGCTCCTTTTTCGCAGAATACTAAATTGGACAAAGCTGCACCGTGTGCTCCAAAAATTATTTTAGCTTTTTTAAAGATATATATTTGTTCTTCGAAAGTAAAACTTCCAATTTTGTACTTCTTAAACCCTTTTTTTTTTAAAAATTCTGATATTTCTTCATCGTTAAAAAATTGACACTGCTTAGATTTAGTTTCTGATCTATCAATAAAAATTTTTTCTCCTACATC
Organism: uncultured Pelagibacteraceae bacterium; assembly: GCA_902574725.1. Classification (GTDB taxonomy): domain Bacteria; phylum Pseudomonadota; class Alphaproteobacteria; order Pelagibacterales; family Pelagibacteraceae; genus Pelagibacter. Next base: position 21,998 of record CACGPA010000010.1, on the reverse strand, counting down.
AACTTTTTTTTCATGCTTATTAAAAGAATTATATATCCAGTCAATAATCCAGTTTGGAAAATAGTTAGCTTGTTCTAAAATAGTACCTTTAAAATACCAAGGGTGTTCAGTAGCAAAAAGTTCATTTGCTTGTATATGGCGATATTTTTTTGATGAAATTACTTTAATTTTTTCCATACCTAAAATGTTTAGAGTTTTTTTTTGATATGGTTTTAGGTCGTCCAAATAAAAATAATCTAAATTTGAAAGATCAAAAGCTTCTGAGAATATTTTAATTTTTGGCAAAATATCAAATAGCCAGTGAAAATAATTTGAGTGACCGCTAATGCCTTGAGTTAAACACAAAACTGATCCGTTTACTTTTTTTTTTACCCGTGGCGTTCCTTTTTTAATACATGAATTTTCAGAAACATGCCTAAATTCTCCATCAATAGTTTGGTAAGAAAAATTTTTCAACGCTGTTTGATTTTCAATCACTGCTAGATTTTCAACGAAATCTGTATAAGCTCTGCCATTAATAATTTTGCAAACTTTGTAATTTGTATTATTTTTTTTTTTTAAATTAGATACTTCTTTTATAAATATATTTTTTTCAGAAATTTTGTTTTGATCTGAGTTAATAGTTCCATAAATTAATTTAAAAAAGAACTGAATTGTTTTTTTAAAAGAGTTTTTTAATAAATAAGATATCTTTTGCATAATTATTTACTATAAAGATGTATACATCATACTCATTTTTTTGTATCAAACAAATTTATGAAGTTAAAAAAATTTTATAAATTATTTTACAGACATAGGGTTATAAAAGCTAATACATTTTTGAAAATTTAATGAATTTGCAATAATTAGTAAAAAAAATAAAATAATTGGAGAGATGGCCGAGTGGTTTAAGGCGCACGCTTGGAAAGTGTGTGTACTGTCAAAGGTACCGTGGGTTCGAATCCCACTCTCTCCGCCAAATTTTGGTGAAAAATAGTAAAAAAATTAATCTTTTTGAAAAATAGAAAAAAAATTAACAAAACCTTAAATAAGTACTGAAATAGAAAGCTTATTTAAGAAGGTGGTTAGTAAGCATTTTATTAAATTTTTAAAAAATGATATAATTTTTTTTTTCCAAAAAAAAAATAATGACAAAAATGACAAAATCAAAATACCAAGCAGATTCTATAAAGGTTTTAAAAGGACTAGAGGCAGTAAGAAAAAGACCTGGAATGTATATAGGTGATACTGATGATGGAACAGGCTTGCATCATATGGTTTATGAAGTCGTTGATAATTCTATAGATGAAGCTTTAGCTGGATATTGCAAAAATATTGATATTTTTATTAACACAAATGGAACGGTCACAGTTAAAGATGATGGAAGAGGTATTCCTGTAGATTTGCATAAAGGAGAAAATAAATCTGCTGCCGAGGTAATAATGACCCAACTTCATTCTGGAGGTAAATTTGATCATGATTCTTATAAAGTATCAGGTGGGTTACATGGTGTTGGTGTATCAGTAGTAAATGCATTATCAGAAAGTTTAAAACTTGAAATTTCTAGAGATGGAAAAAAATATTTTATAGAATTTAAAAATGGTGATGCAAAATCAAATTTAAAAGCTGTTGGCAATTCAAAAGAAACAGGAACACAAATTACATTTTTACCATCTAAAGAAATTTTTTCTTCAATTAAGTTTAATCCAAGTATAATTCAAAAAAGGATGCGTGAGCTCGCATTTTTAAATAAAGGAATTAAAATTTCTATACACGACCTAACGTCAAAAAAAAGTAAAATTAATGTTTTCAAATTTGAAGGTGGAATTTTAGAGTTTGTAAGTTTTCTTGATGAAAAGAGAGAAAAACTAAACAATAAAAATGGAAATCTTTTATTTAAAAAACCAATTTTAATTGAAGGAAAAAAAGATGATGTGGAAATAGAGTGTGCGATACAATGGAATGCGATGTATAGTGAAGATGTTTATTCTTATACGAATAATGTTTATCAAAAGGATGGAGGAACACACCTTTTGGGTTTTAGAAGCGCTTTAACTAGAGTGATAAATAAGTATGCAAGTGAGTTAAATTTATTAAAGAAAAATAAAATTTCTATTTCTGGTGATGATGTAAAAGAAGGTTTAACTTCTGTAATATCAATTAAAATTCCAGATCCTAAATTTTCATCACAAACTAAAGATAAGCTTGTTTCTTCACAAGTTAGAAATATTGTAGAAACAATCATCAATGAAAGACTTTCTTTATGGTTTGATCAAAATCCATCTATAGCAAAAGTAATACTTGCTAAAATTATTCAAGCAGCTCAAGCAAGAGATGTTGCCAGGAAAGCACGAGAAACAGTTCGAAGAAAGGGAGCACTTGAACTTACAGGTTTACCCGGAAAATTAGCAGATTGTCAAAATTCAAGTCAAGACGGAACTGAACTTTTTATAGTAGAGGGTGATTCTGCAGGGGGTTCTGCGAAACAAGGAAGAAATAGAGAATTTCAAGCAGTTTTGCCATTAAGAGGAAAAATTTTGAATACATATGTAGATACAAATGGTTCAAAAAAAAATGGAAACAGAAATGATCAAAGAACAAAAGCTTTGTCAAAAATGATTTCTTCAAATGAAATAATGACCTTAATTAATGCACTTGGTCTAGACCCAAAAGATGAAGAAATTGATCTTAAAGACTTAAGATATGGAAAAATAATTATAATGACTGATGCTGACGTTGATGGTTCACATATTAGAGCTCTATTGCTAACTTTTTTTAATAATATTCCTTTTAATAAATTGATTGCAAATGGTCATATTTATTTAGCACAACCTCCACTTTTTAAGATTAATAAAGGGATGAAGGGCATTTATATTAAAGATGAGAAAGAGCTTGAAAAATATATTATGAGTAATGCAAAAGAATTAAAAAAATTTAAAAAGGGGTCAAAAGATTTTGAAAAATATTATTCTATTGAGAAATCTAAATTAAGTATTCAAAGATTTAAAGGACTGGGTGAAATGAATCCTGACGAATTATGGAATACTACCTTAAATCCAGATACTAGAAATTTGTTAAAAGTAGAATATTCAAAAGATTCAAAAAAAGATCAATCTATTATTCACACTTTAATGGGAAATGATGTTGCTTTGAGAAAAGATTTTATAGTTTCAAATGCAATTGATGTGCAAAATCTTGATGTATAATGAAGTTTTTTGAGGCTTCAAATCTTTATTCGCTAAACAAATCGACATATGTAAATTTAAGGTGGATTGCTTATATAGGCCAATTAGTGTCTATTTTATTTGTTCAATTTTTCTTAGATTTTAAGTTTAATTATCTCACATGTCTTGGAATTGTATTAATTAGTATTTTAACCAATTTATATTTACAATTTAAAATTAAAGAAAATCAAATTAATAATTCTATTTCTACAAAATATTTAAGCTTCGATATAATTCAACTAGGACTACTATTTTTTTTTACCGGAGGAATAACGAACCCATTTATATTCCTAATTATAGTGCCAGCTGTATTTTCTTCTCAGTACTTAAATATTACAAGTAATATTATACAGGTTATATTTATAATTTTGACTTTAATTATTTTAAGTTTTTTTTATTACAATTTACCTCACCCAGGAGAGTTACATTTTCATGCACCTAATTATTATTTGTATGCCATACCAATATCAATAATTATTGGTTTAGTTTTTTTAGTATATTTTGGAGTACAATTTGGACAAGAAAGCAGAATTAGAAAGAAAGCTTATGACAAAATTCAAGAATTGATGGCAAAAGAAAATGAACTTCTTTCTTTAGGGGGTCAAGCAGCAGCAGCAGCACATTCACTAGGAACTCCACTTTCTACAATTTTATTGACTGCAAAAGAATTACAAAAAGAATTTGGAAATAATAATAAAATTCAAAAAGATCTTGATTTAATGGTTAGTGAAAGCAACAGATGTAGTGAAATTTTAAAAAGTCTATCTTTATCTCCAAATATTGATGATGGATTTATAGATTTTGATTATACAATAAATGATTATATAAATGAAATTGTTAGATCATTTCAAGAAATAAGTAAAAAGATTTTTATTGTAAATTCTGAAAAAAATTTAAATTCAATAAATATAAAAAAATCTTCAGAAATTATTTATGGATTTAGAAATTTTATAGGAAATGCAAATAAATTTAGTAAAAAAAAAGTAGAAATTTTTTTAAATAGTAATAAGGACATCACTGAAGTAACTATTAAAGACGATGGACCAGGCTTTCCTAAGGATTTAATAGATAAACAAAAATTAGGTGAACCTTATATTAGATCGGCCAATGAAATGTATATTTCAAAACATGGATTAGGACTTGGAACTTTTATTGGAAAAACTTTGTTAGAAAAAAACTTTGCTAGTATAAATTTCAAAAATTCAACATTAGATGGTGGAGCAGAAGTAAGTATTAAATGGAAAAATCAAGATTTAAAAAAGAAAATATAGTTGTTTTAAAAAATTTAATTAAGCTTTCTTTTATTGCTAAATAGGAAGCTTAATTGGTCAATCATAACATCTCCAAGCTCTTGAACATCTGTTATTTTAATTGCCTTAGAATAATATCTTGAAACATCATGTCCAATTCCTATAGCTAGGATTTCAACATCACTTCTATTTTCTATATATTTTACAGTTCGTTTTAAATGTTTTTCAAGATAATCACCTGAATTTACTGATAGTGTAGAGTCGTCAACAGGCGCACCATCAGATATTACCATTAATATTTTTCTTTCTTCTTTACGTTTCTTTAGTCGACTGAAAGCCCAATTAATTGCTTCTCCATCTATATTTTCTTTTAATATTCCTTCCTTCAGCATTAGACCTAAATTATTTTTTGCCATTCTCCATTGAGTGTCTGCACTTTTATAAATTATATGGCGCAGATCATTTAATCTTCCAGGATTTTTGGGCTTATTATTACTGTTCCAGATTTCTCTAGATTTGCCACCTTTCCAATTTTTAGTTGTAAATCCAAGTATTTCTACTTTTACAGAACATCTTTCCAATGTTCTTGATAAAATGTCTGCACATATTGCAGCTATCGTTATTGGTCTTCCTCTCATAGATCCAGAATTATCTATTAAAAGTGTAACTACTGTATCTTTAAATTTTAAATCTTTCTCTTTTTTAAAAGATAATGAACTATAAGGGTCTATAATTATTCTTGTTAATCTTGAAGTATCAAGTAAACCCTCTTCAAGATCGAATTCCCAAGATCTTTTTTGTATTGCCAATAATTGCCTTTGAAGTTTATTAGCTAATTTAGTTATTAGATCATGAAAAGTTAAGAGCTGTTGATCCAAGCTTTTTCTTAATTTTAAAATTTCTTCTTTTTTTTCTAAATTTTCTGCTTTTGATATTTCATCATATTGATTAGTAAAAATTTTATAATCTTGATTTAAAGCATCATAATTCATTTTTTGTATAATTTTTTCTGAACTTTGTTTTTCAGAGTCCGTGTCTACCAGCTGTTCATCTATTTTGTGTTCACTAAAATCATACTCAGAATCTAGTCCATTTTGATTTTCATCTTGTTCTTTCTTTTCCTGTTTGCCATCAGAATCTTCATTTTCATTATTCAAATTTTCACTATTTTGATCATCCACTTCCTTTTGTTCATCTTCGTTTTGGTTTTCATCAGAATTATCAAAAATATGCATTTTTTGAAGTATTTCTGAAAATTTTGAATTATATTTTTGCTGATCTTCAACATTTTTTTTTAAAAAATTTAAATCATTGCTCAGATATTCTTCAAACTCTTTTGACCAAAAACTCAAAACTTTTTCACATAAACTATTTAATTTTAAAAAAATTTTTTAACATATATAATTCAAATGCTTCTGTAATATTTACATCTTCTTTAGTTTTTAACTGATCTTTTCTTTTAAAAAATAATTTATTATTATAATCTTCAACAAAATTGCTTTTGATGCCTTTTAACATTATTGAGCCTAAAAACTCACATCTGATTTTTTCTGACAATTCGTACAAAGATTTACAAGATAAATTTTTTGGCAAATTTAGTTTATATACCTCATCGCTGGAAAATTTTTTTCTCAATGCTTTTGAGTCAATTTCAGCTCTATACTTAATAAAGTCTAGTCTAGTGTTAAGATTATCAAGCTGAAAAAAATCCATATTTTTTGAGCTTTTATTTTTTTTATCTATTTTTATTTTGTAATCATCAGAAATGACTTTAGCTGTAGATAAAATTGCCTGTTTAAATTGCTCTTTGAGATTATTCTCTTTAGTCATCTAAGTTTTAATATTTACCATGGATTCAGGCAATTCTTCACCAAAACACCTCTGATAATATTCAGCAATGATATTTTTCTCAGAGTCATCACATTTATTTAGAAATGTTACTCTAAATGCGTAACTAATATCTTTAAAAATTTGTGTATTTTGGCACCAAAAAATTACAGTTCTTGGAGACATAACAGTAGAAATATCTCCAGCGATGAATCCTTTTCTTGTTAAAGATGCAACTTTAATCATATTGGCAACTTTTTCTTTACCCTTTGCATTATTGAATTCCTTATTTTTTGCTAAGACTATCTCCATTTCTTTTTCTAGACTCAAATAATTAAGACTAGTTAAAATGTTCCACCTATCCATTTGTGCTGCATTGATTTGATTAACTCCTGAATATATGCCCTTAGTATCTCCTAATCCTACAGTATTTGCTGTAGCAAATAATCTAAAGTAATTGTTGGGCTTAATTACTTTATTTTTTTCTAACAAAGTTAATCCACCTTCTGCTTCAAGCACTTTTGTTAATAAAAAAGCTACATCTGGTCTCATCGCATCATATTCATCAAATATAAGAGCAACTGGATTTTGAATAGACCAAGGAAGTATACCTTCTTTAAATTCAGTTATTTGTTTTTGATCTTTCATTACTATTGCATCTTTACCCATTAAATCTATTCTACTTATATGAGAGTCAAGATTTACTCTTACGCATGGCCAGTTCAATCGTGCAGCAATTTGAGTAATATGGGTAGATTTTCCTGTACCATGAAAACCTTGGACCATAACTCTTTTATTAAAATTAAAACCACTTAGTATTGCGATTGTGGTATCTTTATCAAATATGTAATCCTTATCTATTTCAGGTACAAATTCACTTTTTTTTGAAAAAGCATCTACTTCCATATTACTTTCAATTCCAAAAGTTTGCTTTACTGATATTTTTATGTCAGGTTTAATGTTTAAATTTGTCATCACTTTCTTTTCCTATAAGTATTTTTAAGTTGAGTATAAGCTAGTGTAATTACTTTAAGCTTTTCTTCAAACTTTTTATCACCAGCATTACTATCAGGGTGAAATTTTTTCACAAGTTTTTTAAATTTCTTTTGAATTTTGTCCCATTTTAAACCAACACTTATACCCAAAATACCAAATGCTTTAATATCACTATGATCAAATTTAAATTTTTTAGAACTTTCAAAATGATTTTTAAATTTTGAATCATCAAATCCATCATTTAAAGCATTATTCCAAAGGACTTTAAAAAAATTATCAGAAGAACTAAATCCTTGAGTCGGTTTGTGCCAAGTGATATCTGATTTTAGAAAATCAATTACTTCATCATCATTCATTCCTGCAAAATAATTCCAATTTTTATTAAATTCTTTTACATGCTTTAAACAAAGCAATCTGTAGTTTTTACTATTATCTTTTTCAATTGGAGCCTTGTATTCACCTAACTCAAAGCAATTATTCCAATCACAAATTATTTTCATAGTATATAATAATAGCTAATTTTTTATGGATATAAATAGTTTAAATTTGATTATAGAAAAAAAAATTTCTCAAAATATTTCTTGTAAAAAAATAATAATTGAGGACAAAACATATTTACATAAAAATCACAAAAGTCATGAAAAAAATAAATTTCACATTAAGTTAATAATAAAATCTGACGAATTATTAAAAATGAACAAAATAGAATCAACTAAAAAAATTTATAAAATTTTAGATTATGAATTAAAAAAATATATTCATTCGATTCAAGTATTGCTAAATTGATTTTTAGTAAATTTTTGAATATCAGTTATTTTATAAAAATTTTTATGGTCAGCTTTGCCTATTTTTTTTAATAAAACAAGATTAATTTTTTCGTTAATATTTTTTTTATCCGTCATCATAAATTTAATAATTTTATTTATATCTTTTTTGTTAAAAAATTTATTTAGTTTTAATGATTTGCTTAGTTTAACAACATGATTTTGAATCAATTTATATTCTTTTTTATTTAATATTTTTTTTTTGTAACTAAATTCACATGCACTTATAATTCCTAAAATTACAGCTTCACCGTGATTAAGTTTTTTTGAGTAGCCCAAAGTTGCTTCATATGCATGTGCAAAAGTATGACCAAAGTTTAATAATTTTCTTAAATTTTTTTCCCTTTCATCTTTTTCAACAATTTTTTTTTTAATTAAGCAACTTTCATATATAGATTTTTGAATATAATTTTTTTTAAGTTTTATAATTTTAAAGATATTTTTTGACAGAAAAGTAAAAAATTTTTTGTTTGCTATAATTGAATGTTTTAATATTTCGCCATACCCACAAATAATTTCTCTTCTTGGAAGTGAATTTAAAAAGTTTATATCTGATATTACTAGATTAGGTTGATAAAAAGATCCAATTAGATTTTTTCCAAATTTTGTATTAATTCCTGTTTTTCCTCCTATTGAAGAATCAACTTGTGCAAGCAATGTTGTTGGTATGTTAATAAATTTTATACCTCTTTTAAAAATACTTGAAGCGAAGGCAGAAACATCGCCAATTATACCACCACCAATCGATATTACACAGTCATTTCTATTAAAATTATTTTTTAGCAAAATATTTAAAATAGAATTTACACTTTTTTGATTTTTATTTTTTTCACTTGAAGAAAATTTTACAAAAATAGTTTTTTTTTGGATATTTTTTTTTATAGTTTTAATATATTTTTTTGGAATATTTTTATCAAAAATGATTAAATATTTAGATGATTTGATTGAATAAGAATTTAAAATTTTTTTTAAATTATTGATAAGGCCCATACCAATTAGTATTGGGTAGGAACCATTATTTGTATTTACCAAAATTTTATTTTTTTTCATAAATTTTTAAAATTTTGTTCATTATTTCTTTTTTTGTTAAAGTATCACAATTTATTTTATAGTCTGCTTTAGAATAGATTTTTGATCTATCATTTATAAGTTTAATTAAATCTTTTTCCTTTAATAAGTAGGCTTTTGGTCTTTTTTTACTATTTTTGATTCTTGGTATTAAAGTTTGTTCACTACACTTTAACCATACAGATATACAATTATTTTTTATTTTTTCTCTAATTCTATCATTTAAAAATGCACCACCGCCAATAGCAATTATATTATTAGAAAATTTAAGAGAATTTAATACAATTTTTTCTTCAATTTTTCTGAAAAAATTTTCTCCTTTTTTTTGAAAAATTTCATTAATTTTTAGTCTTGTTTCTTTTTCAATTAATTTATCTGTGTCAATTAGATTTTGGTTAGTTATATCTGATAACAATCTACTAATTGTAGATTTTCCAGACCCCATCATGCCTACTAAAACTAGGTTTTTTTTCATTTCATAAGTTTCTATATTGAAAAAACACAAATATGTCTTAATTTGAAATTAATAAACGTTATATGCAATTTCAAAGAAAAAGCAATATTGGCAAATCAAATTTTTTGATAAAATTACTTATCAAGTTTGCTTTAATAGTTTTTTTATTTTTTACTATATTAATTTTGGTAGATCAATTAAATTTTCCATTTCCTAACAAAAAAATACAAAAAATAATTCCAAATGCAAATCTTAAGATTATTAAATAAAAAATTTATAATAATTTTTTTTTTATTTTTTACTGCCGCTGTTTCAAATGAGCCAGTTGATATATGGAATATAGATAAAAAAGATAATAAAAATAATAATAATGATGACAACACATTAAACAATGAAAATAAAAAAAATTCAATTTCTACTGATATAAAAAATGAAACAATAATTTCAATTACGGAAGAAAATAATTTAAATTTGGAAAAAGACTATTTGGTAGGAATTTATGATCCTAGTGATAATGATTTATCAATAAATATGTGGGAGTTTTCTGATGGAGAAAAAATATCAAAAATAATAAAAAAAATTAAAAAATTAAATTTATCTGATGACGCAAAGGAAATTTATAATTATGTAATTTTAACTAATTCTTTTCCACCAAAAAAAAATTTTAGTAAAGAACAATTTTTAGAAATTAAAATAGATTGGCTGATTAAAAATGCTGATCTAGAATTAATAAAAGATTTTGTTGTTAAAAATAAAAAAGAAAAAATAGACTCAAGACTTTTAAAATATTATTTAGATCAAAATTTATCAATGGCAGATTTAGAAAATGCATGCAAATTATTTTCTTTTTTAGAAAGTTATTCAGATGACGATTATGTATCCAAATATAAAATTTATTGTTTAATTAATGAAAAAAAAAATGAATTAGCACAACTTCAATTTGATTTAATAAAAGAAAACGGGTTTGAGGATGTTTTTTTTGAAGAAAAATTTAATTTTATAATGGGCTATAGTGAAAAAAATGAGTCGAAAATTTCTGAAAAAAATCTTTTAGATTTTCATCTTTCTCATTTTACTAGTAATGATTTTAAATATGTAACAAATGAAAATACTGATAAAGTTATATGGAGATATTTATCTTCATTTAACTTATTAGAAAATCTTAATGAAATTGATATTGAAGATTCTGAAAAAATTATTTCTATTGAAAAAGCTACTAATAATGGAAATTATTTAGAGAAGGATTTGCTAAATTTATATACTAGATACAGATTTAGTATTAATCAATTAATTACAGTTCTTGAATCATATAAAATGTTACCAGGATATGAAAGTAGAGCTTTACTATACCAAGGTTTTTTAATTTCTAAAGATGCAAAATCTAAAATTGAATTATTGAAAATTTTAAAAGAACAGTTTGACAAAGATGATATTGGGAATGCTTTTAACAATGAACTGGTAAGAATTCTTGAAGAGCTTGATGAAAAAGAAATACCATCAAATTATTCTGATTTTTACAATTATCATTTAGCTGATAAGAAAAATAGTAATAAAAAAATAAAATTTAATAACAAAATAATTCATCAATCAAAGTTACTAAATTATTTTTCAGATGATATGGATAGTGCAAAAGTAGAAAAAGAACTGGAAAAAAAATTAAAAAAAATAAAAAAAAATAAAAAATATTATTTTTCTACCAAAGATATAATTTTAATTGAGTCATTAATTTATGATGGCATTAAAATTTCTGATAAATATTCTTCAATTCTTGAATTATATAATTCTAATATACCAACAGATATAGAGGTAATGCTAAATGATGGTGAAATGGCAATGATTTTACTGAGATTAGTTGAAATTATTGGAGAAGATGATTTAAATAATTTAGGCTCAGAATCTCTGTATTTTATACTTAGCACTTTAAATAAACTAAATATTGATAAAATAAGAAATAATATAATTCTTAAAACCTTTCCTTTAAAAGTATAATAATTGTAATAAAATAAGGTTAATACTATGAGTATAAGAAAAATTTTAACTGAACCTGATAAAATATTGAGACAAGTTTCTAAACCAGTAGAAGGCGTTGGGAATGAAGAACAGGATTTAATGAAAGATATGCTAGATACAATGTATGCTGCAAAAGGAATAGGACTAGCTGCAATACAAGTCGGTATTCCAAAAAGAATAATAGTAATAGACTTAAATAAAGATGAAAAAAAAAATCCAATGTATTTTGTAAATCCAATAATTAAACAAAAAAATTTAGTAAATTCAATTTATGAAGAAGGATGTTTATCTGTACCAAATCAATTTGCAGAGATTGAAAGACCAAATAAATGTGAAGTAGAATATTTAGATTTTAATGGAAAAAAACAACTTTTAAAAGCTGAAGGCCTGCTTGCAACTTGTATTCAACACGAGATGGATCATTTGGAAGGAATTCTTTTTATTGATTATTTATCAAAATTAAAAAAATCTATGATATTAAAAAAACTTTCTAAAAATAAGCCTGATAGAATAGTTGTTTAGCAATGTCAAAAAAAATTGTTTTTATGGGTACACCAGAATTTTCTGTAAAAATATTAAAATCTTTGTATCAAAATGGTTATCCGATCTCTACCGTATATACACAACCTCCTAAAAAATCTAATAGAGGATTAAAGCTTACAAGGACTCCTGTTCATAAAATATCTGAATTGCTAAATATAGAAGTTCGTACGCCGATAACTTTCAAAAATAATAACGATGAGTATGAATATTTAAAAAAACTTGATCCAGATTTATGTATTGTTGTGGCATTTGGTCTAATAATTCCTGAAAAATTTTTAAATCTTTCAAAAAAAGGATTTATTAATATTCATGCATCTATCTTGCCTAAATATAGAGGTGCCGCACCTATACAAAGAGCCATTATGAATTTAGATAAAAAAACAGGAATTAGCATAATGAAAATAACATCCAAATTAGATGCCGGTCCTATTAGTAATATATATGAAATTGAGATGAAGTCTGATTACAACTATGAGATTGTGTCTGAAAAACTTTCTTCATTGGCATCAGAAAAAATTTTGGATGAAATCGATAATATCATGGAAGATAAGGTAGATTTTAAAAAGCAAAATGATGACAAAGCTTCATATGCAAAAAAAATAGGAAAGAGCGAATCAAAAATTAATTGGAATATGCCAGCTGATAAAATTTTAGGTGTAATAAATGGTTTATATCCTAGTCCAGCCGCATGGTTCAATTATAACGGTGAGAGATACAAAATTTTAGAAGCCGAGGTAAGTGATACTAACGGTGAAACAGGAGTTGTATTAGATGATTTTCTTAAAGTTGGATGTGAAAGTAAATCAATAAATGTAAAAAGAATTCAAAGAGAAGGTAAAAATCCTCAAAAAGTAGGAGAATTTATGCTTGGTTCTAAAATAAAAAAAGGATCAATTTTAAATTAATGTTCAGATACCAACTTCTTATTGAATATGAGGGAACAAAATTTATAGGATGGCAATCACAACCTAAAGGAATTTCTGTTCAAAGCACAATTGAAAAGAAATTGTCAAAATTTTTAAAAGAAAAAATAAAATTAACTGGGGCTGGTAGAACTGATAAAGGAGTGCATGCAATTTCGCAATCTTCTCATTTTGATACGAAAAAACTTATTAATAATAAGTTTAAATTTTTAAATTCTCTTAATTTTTTTCTAAAAAAAAATCAAATTTCAATAATTGATATAAAAAAAAGAAAAAATGATTTTCACGCAAGATATTCTGCAAAAAAAAGAATTTATAAATATATTATTTTAAATAGAAGCTCTAGGCCATCTCTTGAGTTAGGTAGGGTATGGTTTGTTATTAAGGATTTGGATATTAAAATATTAAAAATAGGTGCAAAAATTTTAGAGGGAACACACGATTTTTCTGCATATAGATCTTCAAAATGTTCTGCAAAAAATCCCATAAGAAAAATTGACTATATTAAAGTAAAAAAAATGAATGAAAGTATAGTTATTAAGCTTCAGTCAAAATCCTTTCTTCAACAACAAGTAAGAGGTATGGTTGGATGCTTAAAATATCTAGCCGAAGGCAAATGGGATATTAAAAATTTTAAGAACGTTTTAAAATCAAAAAAAAGATCATCTTGCGCTCCTCCAGCTCCTCCAGAAGGTTTGTATTTAGAAAAAGTTATTTATTAGTTCTATTTGATATTTTAAATTTCTTATTAATACGCCACCTGCTAGGTTCGCGAACTATATAACCGCAGCACTTCTCCGATCCACACCTACAAATAAAATTCTTAAGATCTTCTTTTGAATAAGAGAAACCGTAATCATAAGATAATTCTTCACCTTTTTTAATATCTTTAATTGCACTTATCCAAAGTTTAAGTCCTTTTCCTTCAACTTCACAGTTTGGGTTACATGAATGATTGATTAATCTAGCCGTATTCCAATGGTAATCACCATCAAGCGAAACTTTATTATTTAAATCAAATAAATAAATATCTTTAGAATTGTCAAATTTTGGATTTTTTTCTACTTCTTTGTTACTTATTATTTTTCCAACATAGTCTATTATTTTTGTGCCAGATTTTATTTTTTTTGTAGCACAAAGACCTCTTTTATCGATGTTTGATTTTTTTACTTTATATAGTTTCACAAGTGTTATTTATAATATTAGATTAATTAATCAATTAAAATTCTTGAAGTGCTTTAACATGTTCATTTGCACTTTCAGCTAAAGCATTTAAATCATATCCGCCTTCAAGTACAGATATTACTTTTCCATTACAAAATTCTTTAGATGTCTCTAATGCTCTTTTTGTTATTTCATAATAATCTTTAGATTCTAAGTTTAATTGACATAAAGGGTCATCTTTATGACCATCAAAGCCTGCTGACATCAAGATAAACTCAGGCCTAAATTTTTTTAGTCTTTTAAGCATATGTTCATAAGCATCAAAATATTCTCTAGAGTTTGTACCTGCAGGCAATGGGATATTTAAAACATTATTATGATCACCTTTTTCATTCTCTGTTCCACCTCCCGGATAGTATGGATATTGGTGTAAGCTAGAGAAAAAAACATTCTCATTCGACTTAAGAATATCATAACTTCCATTTCCAAAGTGACAATCCCAGTCCAAAACTGCAACTCTTTTATATTTATATTTAGAAATTAAATAATTTGCAGCAACACTAATATTATTTATTACACAAAAACCCATTGCTTTATTTTTTTTTGCATGATGTCCAGGTGGACGAGTAACACAATGAGCTGCATCGAATTCTTTGTTTTCAACTCCATCGATAGCAGTTATTATTGAACCTACTGCATCAAAAGTTGCATCTTTACTCCCAGGCGATATAACAGTGTCACCGTCTAAAAAAGTTAATCCTTCCTTTGGAAAGGCGTTTTCAATCGCATTTATATAGCTAGATGAATGCGTTTCCTTTATAATATCTTTGTTGAAGTCAGCTGGGTTTTTCCAAATTAATTTTTTATTCTTTTTTAATGTTTCAATTATTGATGTAACTCTAGAAATACTTTCAGGGTGTCCAGATCCAGTATTATGATTTAATGAAGATTTTGAAGTAACAATAGCTGTTTTCATTTAAAAATAATTTTCTAAAATATTATAATATATTTTAGTTAATTTTTTTAAATCTGAAATTGACGTTCTTTCATCAACCATGTGAATAGTATTATTTCTCAATCCTAATTCTAGCCTTGGAATTGAACCTAAAAATCGGCTGTCACTAGTTCCGCCTCTACAATTTAATTTTGATGAATTTCCTGTAACTTTTTTTACAATTTTTTTAACCATATATATTTCTCTATTTGGCTCAGTATAAAAAGCTTCACCGCTAACTCTATATTTTATTTTAGTTTTACATTTTTCTTTTTTTGCAACTATATTAATTATTTTATTTAACTTTTTCTTTAAAGAAGATGATTTGTATTTTGAGTTAAATCTTACATTAAATTTTGCACTTATAGATTGTGGTACTACATTTTCAGATAAATTATCTACATTTATTTTTGTAAATTCCAAATTAGATGAAGGCATGAATTTAGTACCGTTGTCTAAAGATGTACTTTTTAACTTTTCAATTATTTTTGCTAAAGCTGTACATGGATTGATATACGATCCATAAAATGCTGAGTGACCACTTTTCCCATATACAGTTATCGTTGCATTCATAGAGCCACGTCTTCCAATTCTTATTTCATCACCAACAGATTTATTTGAAGATGGTTCAGCAATAATTGAAAAATCAATTTTTTCTCTTCTTTTTTTAAGATATTTAATAACTGCAGGTGTCCCTAAACCTGTAGTTTCTTCATCTGCAGCAATAATAATTGAAATAGATCCTTTAAATTTTTTATTTTTAACAAAGTTACTAATTGCACTTATAAAACAAGCTATCCCACCTTTCATGTCTTGAGACCCTCTGCCGTTTAAATATCCTTTCCTTACGACTCCTTTAAATGGTGGAGTTTTCCAATTATTTAGGTTGGCAACTACATCAGTATGTCCTAAAAAGTTTATATGTGGTTTTGATTTACCAAATCTTGCATATAAATTTAAAGCAGATTTTGGCCCTATTCCTTTTGACTTAATAACCATACATTTAAAACCAATTGAAGATAGTTTTTTAGACAAAAATTTCATAATACCTTTGTCTTCAGTTTTAATTGTTGGAAATCTTATTAGCTCTTGAGCTAATTTTAATTCATTGTAAGTTTTCATTAATCTATTCTCTTAAAAGATCGTTAATTGAAGTTTTTGATCTAGTTTTTTCATCTACTTGTTTAATTATTACAGCACAACTTAGTGATGGTGCAGATGAATTTTTTTTATCTGGGAGAGTACCTGGTACCACAACTGAATAAGGTGGAATTTTTCCATAAGTTATTTCACCCGTTGATCTATTTACAATTTTTGTTGATTGACCAATGTACATTCCCATACTTAATACAGATCCTTCTCCTACAATTATTCCTTCTACAACTTCAGACATAGCTCCTAAAAATACATTATTTTCAATAATTGTTGGTAACGCCTGAGCAGGTTCCAATACACCGCCCACACCACTTCCAGCAGATATATGACAATTTTTTCCTATCTGGCAGCAACTACCTGCACGGCTAAAAGTGTCCATCATTGTTCCTTCGTCAATGTATGCCCCAATGTTAACAAAACATGGCATCAAAACTACATTCTTTCCTATGAATGATCCTTTTCTTACTGGAGAATTTGGCACCATTCTAAAACCAGCTTGTTCAAATTCTTTGTCTCCCCAGCCTGCAGTTTTTCCTTTTAAAATATTACTCTTATCTCTCCAGCTTGAGTAAGGTCCCGCAAGAGTTTCCATTCCATGAATTCTAAAACTTAGCATAATAGCTTTTTTTAAATGTTGATGAGTCACCCATTCACCATTAATTTTTTCTGCTACTCTTGATTTACCGGTATCTAAATCCTGAATAACCTGGTTTATTGCATCTTTTATAGATTTGTCAGAGTTTTGATTAATCTGGTCTTTGTTTTCCCAAGCATCATTGATTATTTTTTCTATATTGCTCATAATTTTATTGTTCTTTTAATAACCTTATTTTTTTTAAAAATAAAGCAAGATTGTCTATTTTATAATCTATCACATCTTTATATTTATCAACGTTATTTATTGGTTCATCATTGCTAAACCAAACTTTGATCATATTTTTTGCTGTATCAGAAGTAAGATTTTTACAAATATCCTCTATATAAACAGTTTCTTCATTTGTAGAAATTTGAAAATTTTCACACATTAATTTAAGAGATTCAGGGTTAGGCTTTGGTTTAAAATTAAAATCAACAATATCCATGATTTTTCCTTCAAATAAATCATCAATACCTATTTTTTTCATACAATTAATTGCATGCTCCTTGCTTCCATTAGTTGCACAATATGTTTTTACATCTAATTTTAATAGTTCTTCTCTAAGTTCTGTATCCTTTTTAAGACAGTCATAATTGATATTGTGCACATATTTAAGAAACTGTTTGGCATTTATCAAATCTGGATAATTTTTCATTAATCCATTTAGAGAGGTATCGTACTTATAAAAATAGTCTGCTTGAATTTCTTTTGCTTTAACTTTATTTATTCCAAGTTTAAGCGCTATAAATTCGGTCATTCTAGTTGACACTTGACCAAATAAAGTTTTTAAATATTTTGGATGATATACACATCCATCCATATCCAAAATTAAATATTTTACTTTTTTTAGATCTTTCATTTTCTAATTAAAGTTCCTGAACCTTTGTCAGAAAGTAACTCAAATAAAATTGAATGTAATCTTCTACCATCAATTATTACAACACCTTTAACACCATTGCTTGCAACATCTATACAATTATTTATTTTTGGTATCATTCCGCCCGATATAACTTTTTGATTTATTAAATTTTTAGCTTTAATAGAATTAATTTCAGGAATTAATTTTTTATCATTATCCAAAACACCCTCTACATCACTTATAATTATAAGTCTTCTCGCTTTGAGAGCCTTAGCTATAGAACCAGCTACAGTGTCTGCATTAATATTAAAAGTTTGATTACTTTCATCTAATCCTAATGGAGCAATAATAGGCACTTCATTTGCTTTTATAATTTTTTTTAAAACGTCAATATTGATATGGACAGGCGTTCCAACAAAACCTAATTCTTTGCTTTCAGATTTTACAGTGATTATATTATTTTTTTTTGAAGTAATTTTTTTTATTTTACAAGACTGTTCTTCTAAAGCTTTTGCAATTTCTTTATTAAAGTTTACCAAAACATCTTCCACTATATTTATTGTATCTTTATCAGTAACTCTTAATCCTTTAATAAAATTATTTTTAATATTTAGCTCACTTAATTTATTACTAATTCTTTTTCCACCACCGTGAACAATTATTGGACTGAATCCAAGTTTTTTTAAAATAGCTATATCTTGAATAAAAATTTCAAATAATTTAGGATCGTTAAGTACACTTCCACCAAATTTTATTATTATATATTCATTATTATATTTATTTAAATATTTTTTTACCTCTTCTATTGAAGGACCATTGTCTGGTAAAATATTCTCTAGATCCATTAATCTATTTAGACTGTTTTAACAGTTGTTCTTTTCATTATTATAACTTGTTGAGCCATTGTTAAAATATTATTGAAAGTCCAATAGATAACTAGACCTGATGGAAATGGAGCTAATATAACTGTTAAAAATAAAGGAAAAAACATAAAAATTTTAGCCTGAATTGGATCAGGAGGAGCAGGGTTTAATTTTTGTTGAATGAACATAGAGAGACCCATAAGACAAGGCCAGACACCAATTATTAAAAAGGATGGTGGGTCCCAAGGTATCAATCCAAATAAATTGAATATTGAAGTAGGGTCTCTTTCGGATAGATCTTTTATCCACCCAAAGAAAGGCTGATGTCTCATTTCTAATGTTACAAATAAAACTTTATAAATTGCAAAAAAGAAAGGTATTTGTATAAAAACAGGTAAACAACCTGAAACAGGATTTACTTTTTCTTTTTTATACAAAGCCATCGTTTCCTGTTGAAGTTTCATTTTATCATCTTTGTGTAGTTCTTTTAATCTCGTCATCTCAGGCTGTAAAACTTTCATTTTGGCCATAGATCTAAAGGAATAATTTGCTAAAGGAAAAAATACAATTCTTATACACACAGTAATTAAAATAATAGCTATTCCAAAATTACCAGTTAGTTTAAAAAAGTAATCAATTGCGAAGAAAAAGTTTTTTGTAAAAAAATAAAACCAACCCCAATCAATAGCTAAATCAAATTTATCTATATTAGAACTTTCAGCATATCCATCAATAATATCAACCTCTTTAGCAGCTATGATAATTTTAATTTTACTTGAATCAGAACTATTTGCGCCTACTTCTATTGGATTTGTTTCAATAAAGTTTGCTCGAAATTTATTTTTGAAATCAAAATCAGCTCTAAATTCTTTATTATTTTCTGGTATTAGGGTTGTTATCCAATATTTATCAGTAATACCTAGCCAACCTGATTTTGTATTTTTAGAGAATTTTTTTTCTTTTATATCCTCATAATCTTGTTCAACTAGCTGTTCGTCAAAAACTCCAATTAAACCTTCATGCAAAATGTAGAAATTTGTAACTTGAGGTGCTTTATTTCTAACTATTTGACCATAAGGATAAAAATTGTAAGTTTTTTGAGAACTATTAATAATCTTTTGATCAATAGTAAATAAAAACTGATTGTCAATTTTTATATTTTTTTCAAATTTAATTCCTTGGTTATTACTCCAAACTAGTTTGATTGGATTGTTTGGAGATAGTTTATTATTACCTTCAAGGATCCACAATGTATTTGCATCTGGTAAATCGATATTTTTGTTATTTGTAACCCAGCCTGTCTCAACGAAGTATCCATCAATAAATTTTTTTGGATTTAACAAAATAATTTGATCATTTCCATTAAGGGTTTTAGTATATTTTTTAAAGATTAAGTCATCTATAGTTCCACCTATTAAAGAAATTGAACCTTTTATATTTTCATTTTCAAACTTGATTCTTTCATTTTCTTCTATTGCTTCTTTTCTTGAAATTTTTGGCTTGGCTTGACTTACATCAAGACTAGGAGTTTCAGAATTTTGTGTAATTTGATTTTTTTGCTCCTGTGATTTTTTTATTTGTTCTGGGCTTGGCCCAAAAAATAAAGCATATATTATAATTACTGCGGCACTTAATGAAATAGCAGCTATAACGTTTTTAGTATCCATGTTTTATCTTTTTCTTTTTAATAGGATCATACCCCCCAGTATTGAACCAAGGATTACATTTAATTATTCTTATTAAACTTTTATAAATTGCTTTAAATAAATTATAGTTTTTAAAACATTCAAGTGCGTAAGTACTACAGCTTGGTTCAAATTTACATGAACCATAAAAAAGAGGACTTATAAAATATCTATAAAACTTTATAAATAAAATAAATGGTAAGTTTAATATCTTCATTATTTAATTTTTTTGAAATCTATTAATAGATTTTTCTTAATATTTGTATACTTATCATCAAAAATCATTTTTTTTGCCACTAATAAATATGAATAATTTAGGTTTATATCTATTTTTTTATAAGCTTCATTCATAATATTTCTTAGCCTTCTTTTAATTTTGTTTCTAATAATTGCATTACCTAACTTTTTTTTTGCAACAAAACTAATGTTAAACCTATTTGAATTTTTTCCACTTAGCTTCTTGAAATAAATTGAAGAATACTTATTGGATATTTTTTTACCACTAAGGAGAGATTTAAATTCTGCATTTTTTGATAGGCTAGTTATCTTGCTTTTCATCTAACTGTGAGTTTTTTTCTTCCCTTTTTTCTTCTTCTAGCTAACAATTTTCTTCCACCTTTAGATTTCATTTTAGATCTAAATCCGTGCCTTCTTTTTCTAACTAATCTGCTTGGTTGATATGTTCTTTTCATGTTTATGTTAATTAATGTTAAAATTGCGTAGTTATAAGAAAATTATGTGTATAAGTACAGAAAATTTTCTATAAGTTAAACTTAATGGAAAAGGCAAAAAAAATTAAAATTATTTTAGGTATAATTTATTTTCTAATACTTTTCATATTTCTTTGGTCTTTTTTTAGTTTTTTTTTGATGAATGAAATATCAACCTATGAATTTATTAAAAAAAATAGGAATCTGTTATTAGATTTTAAAGAAAATAATTTTTTATTAACAACAATAATATTTTTTATTTCGTGTATCCTTTGGGTATTTTTATTAGGATTTGGAAGCCCAGTTGCTTTGCTAGGTGGATTTGTTTTTGGAAAATGGTTTGGAACATTAATTGTTATACTTTCTTTAACAATTGGTGCCACTTGTTTGTATTTATTTGCAAATTATTTTTTAAAAGAATTCATTAGAGAAAAATTTGAAAAAAAATTTGGTAAAATGTTAAATAATTTTAAAAAAAATGAATTTTTATATTTTTTTATATATAGATTTGTTGGTGGTATACCTTTTTTTATAGCAAACATTTTGCCAACATTATTCAATATTAAAATAAAAAATTATTTTTTTGGTTCGTTATTTGGAATGGTCCCTGGAATTTTTATAATTGTAAGTTTGGGAAGTGGTTTAGAAAAAATTATTAATGAAAATTTGGAACAACCTTCATTTTTTGATTTAATTAAATCTCCAGAAATATTTATTCCAATAATTAGTTTTTTGCTTCTATTTTTAATTACCCTTAATATAAAAAAAAAATTAAATTAATTAGATATAATTTTAAAAAATTTATAGGGAATTCTGTAGCCAGGAAAAGATGC
>CACGPA010000009.1 GCA_902574725.1 uncultured Pelagibacteraceae bacterium | reverse complement strand
AACTATTTTGCTTTAATTTATAAAAAAAATAAAAAAAAAATCTCTCATTATTTAAATATTTATATTAATCAAATAAGCTACTTGTTACGTGAGTTAGGAATTAATATAAACACTGTACCAGTTTTAGATGTAAGACGTAAAAACACTAATAAAATTATAGGTGATCGTTCCTTTTCACAAAATCCTAAAATTGTAAAAAAATTGGGTAGCTTGTTTATTGAAAAGTTTCACAAAAATAAAATTGCATCAGTAATAAAACATATTCCAGGGCATGGTCTCGCTTTGACAGACAGCCATTTTAAAACTCCTATAGTTAAAAAAAGTTTAAAATATTTATTAAAAAATGATTTTTCTACATTTAAAAAGCAAAAATCTTTATTTGCCATGACTGCGCATATTATTTACGAATCAATTGACCCAATAAACACTGCGACACATTCCAAAAAAATAATTAATATTATCCGTAATAAAATTGGATTTAAAAATGTAATTATTTCTGATGATGTTTCAATGAAAGGTCTAAAATTTACAATTGAAAAAAACACTATTAAAGCTTTTAGTGCAGGTTGTAATTTAGTTTTACATTGCAATGGAAGAATGTCTGAAATGATTAAGGTTGCAAAAAATTCACCTAAATTAGATAGTTTTTTAATGAAAAAAACATCAGAATTTTATAAGCTTATATCTTAATATGACTACTGATAATTCCTTAAATTTTAATGTTAATTTAACATCATTCCAGGGTCCATTAGACACATTATTAGATCTCGCTAAATCACAAAAAGTAAATTTAGAAAATATTTCAATTACTAAACTGGCAGATCAATTTTATAATTTTATTACAAAGTCTAAAGATTTAAATTTAGAAATAGCATCAGAATATTTATTAATGGCAACTTGGCTTGCTTATTTAAAGTCTAAATTGTTGTTACCTGAATCTGATGAAGAGGAATTTAAAGCTCTTGAGGTAGCAGAACAATTAAAATTACAATTAAAAAAACTAGAACTAATAAGATTATTGTCAGACCAGATGTTGAAAAGAAAACGCCTTGGTAAAGATATCTTTATGAGAGGTGTTAAAGGACAAATAAGATCTATATATAGTTCCGAATATTCTGTTAGCTTATTTGAACTTTTAAAAACTTACTCATCTATAATAATGACTAAAGACTTTCAGAGAATTAATATTCCAAAATTGCCAGTTTTCACTACAGAAGAAGGTATAAATCAAATAAAAAGTTTTTTTGGCAAGTTAACAGATTGGAAAAATATAGATGAACTTATACCTAAAAATTTTATTACAAAAAAAAAATATAAAAAAACCGGCAAAGCAGGAATTTTTGCTGGATCTTTAGAATTAGCAAAAGAAGGTAATATTAAAATTAAACAAGATACTTTATTTGGAGATATATTTGTCCGAGAAAATTAAATTATATGAAAAAAGATAAAAAAAATAATGTTGTAAATTTTCCCTCTAACTTAAGTAGCGGAGAGCGTGAAGTTGAAGCAATATTATTTGCTGCTGCAGAACCTTTGGATATTGATACTATAGAGTCAAAACTTTCAAAAAATATTAATGTTGAAAAAGTTCTTAATAAATTGAAAGATACATATTCATCTAGAGGAATTAATTTAGTCTGTATTTCAAATAGATGGTCATTTAGAACAGCTCAAAATTTATCTAATTTAATGTCACAACAAAAAACAGTTGAAAAAAAACTTTCTAAAGCTGCAATAGAAACTTTATCAATAATAGTTTATCACCAACCAGTAACGCGTGCTGAAATTGAAGAGATTAGGGGAGTTGCATTTGGAACAAATACCCTAGATATTCTAATGGAACTAAATTGGGTAATACCTCAAGGTCGAAAAAATGTACCTGGAAAGCCAATTCAATATGGAACTACTGATGATTTTTTAAGTCATTTTAATCTTCAAAAATTATCTGATTTACCCACAGTTGATGAATTAGGTTCAGCTGGCCTTATTGATTCAACATCAATAGATGCTTCAGTTTTTGGTACTGGTAAGTTCTACAAAGAAAAACAAGAAGAGAAAAAAGAAAATATTTATTCTAATATTGATGAAATGTTAGGTAGTACTTTAAAAGACAAAGAAACTGACTAAAAAGCACTTTAAAATCTATAATAAAAGATATATAAAATAAATATGAGTATAGGATTTTGGCAAATAGCAATTGTAGTAATTTTAGTAGTTTTACTTTTTGGTCGAGGTAAAATTTCAAGTTTGATGGGAGATGTTGCTAAAGGTATTAAAAGTTTTAAAAAAGGCATGGCTACAGATTCTACTGATACTGAAGAAGGTCAGCCAAAAAATATTACTGAAAATAATCAAGACTCCGATAAAAAAGAATAAATCAGATGCCACAAATTGGCTGGTTTGAAATATTAATCATAGTTTCGTTAGCAATAATTATTATTGGGCCCAAAGATTTTCCTATAATGCTTAAAAAAGTTGGTTCATGGATAGGTTCAGCCAAACGATATGTATCTAATGTGCAAAATGAAGTTTCTTCATTAGGAAATGAAGATTTTTCAACTGATAAAAAAAAGGAAGAAAAAGTAGAAAACAATGACTCAAAATGAGGAAAAAACTGGTTTTATTAGTCACCTAGTAGAACTAAGAGAAAGATTAATTCATTGTTTAATTTTTTTGTTTGTAGCTTTTATAATATGCTATTTTTTCTCTGAACATGTTTATGGTTTTTTAGTTGAACCTTATTCATCTGCTGTAAAAGATGATGGAGTTGAAAGAAGATTGATATTTACAGCTCTACAAGAAACCTTTTTAACTTATATAAAAGTTTCTTTCTTCGCAGCATTTTTTATTACAAGCCCATTTATTCTTATCCAAATTTGGAAATTCATTGCTCCAGGATTGTATCAGCATGAGAAATCATCTTTATTACCTTATTTAGTTATAACACCAATACTTTTTTTATTAGGTGGAATGCTCGTTTACTATTTAATTATGCCGTTAGCTATTAAGTTCTTCTTATCATTTGAAAGTTCAGGTGTAGTAACAAATTTACCAATACAATTAGAAGCAAAAGTTAATGAATATCTATCTTTAATTATGAAATTAATTTTTGCTTTTGGATTAAGTTTTCAGCTACCAGTTGTTCTTAGCCTTCTAGCTAGAATTGGATTTATTGATTCGAAATTCTTAAAAGAAAGAAGAAAATATGTAGTTATTATAATATTTGCTGCTGCTGCAATACTTACACCTCCTGATCCAGTAACACAAATTGGTTTAGCAATACCACTTTTAATTTTATATGAATTATCAATTTTTTCTGTAAATATAATTGAAAAGAAAATCAAAGAAAAAGAAAATGCATAATATAAAAGATATAAGAGATAATATAGATGATTTTATTAAACTTATATTAAAACGAAATGTTAAAATAGATAAAAACAACATCATCGATCTTGACAAGAATAACAGAAAACTTATTCAAGAAAAAGAAAATTTAGAAAAAGAAAAAAAAGATATATCTAAATCTAAGGATAAAACTCTTTTCGAAAAATCAAAAAAAATATCTTTAGAAATAGAAAAAATAAGTAAGTTACAATCTGATACGAAAAAAAAATTAGATGATATATTTTCATCTATACCCAATGTACCATTAAGCGATGTTCCTGAAGGTAAAGATGAAAATTCAAATGTAGAAATTGAAAAAAAAGGAACAATTAAAAATTTTGGATTTAAACCAAAATCGCATTATGAACTAGGGAATAACCTTAATATGCTTGACTTTGATCTAGCTACTAAAACTACTGGATCTAGATTTGTTTTTATTAAAAGTAAATTTGCTTTATTGGAAAGAGCACTTTCTAATTTTATGCTAGATAATCATATTAACAAAAATGGTTATACTGAAATTTCTCCTCCATTAATGGCATCGGAGAGCACCATGTATGGAACCGGCCAATTACCAAAGTTCGAAACAGATCAATTTGAAGTAAAACTCGATGATAAGACTGAACGTAAATTTCTTATACCTACCGCTGAAGTAATATTAACAAATATGGTCAAAGATAGGATTTTAAATCAAAAAGATTTACCAATGAGACTAGTTGCTTCCACCCCTTGTTTTAGAAAGGAAGCTGGTAGTTATGGCAAAGATACAAAAGGTATGATTAGACAACATCAGTTTTACAAAGTTGAACTAGTAAGTATTGTTGAACCACAAAATTGTGTTGATGAATTAGAAAGAATGACAAATTGTGCTACCGGTTTATTAGACTTATTAAAAATACCTTATAGAAAAATTATACTATCGACAGGAGACATGGGTTTTAGTGCAGAAAAAACTTATGATATTGAGGTTTGGTTACCTTCTGAAAATAAATATAGAGAAATTTCTAGTTGTTCATCTTGTGGATCATTCCAAGCAAGACGAATGAAAGCAAGATATAAAAATGATAAAAAAGAAACTTTATTTGTTGGAACATTAAATGGTAGTGGCTTAGCAGTAGGACGAACACTAATAGCTATTTTAGAAAACTACCAGCAAGAAGATGGTTCAATTATTGTTCCTGATGTTTTAAAACCATATATGAATAATTTAGAAAAAATTTCAAACAATTAGAGTTGTTTTAATAATTCATATAGTATAAAAATCCTCATAAACTTAGGAGTAAAATGTCAAATTCAGGAATAGGTCAATTCATACCTTTAATATTAATTTTTGTAATATTCTATTTTTTCTTAATAAGACCGCAGCAAAAAAAAGCTAAAGAACATAAAACTATGGTTGAAAATCTTAAAAGAGGAGACAAAATAATTACTTCAGGTGGAATTGTTGGAAGAGTTGAAAGAATTATTGATAACGAAAAAGTAGAAGTAGAAATTGCAGATAATGTTAAAGTTGAAGTATTTAGGTCTACTGGAGTTCAAGGTCTATTAACAACTCAAGAAGTTAAAAAATAAATTTCAAACAATATTAAAGTGCTTTATTTTTCGAGAACAAAAATAATTACAGTTGTACTGATATCTATTTTATTTTCTTTTTTTACATTATCTAACTTTACAAAATTTGATGATAATTTATTTAATAAAAAAATTAACTTAGGATTAGATTTACAAGGTGGTTCATACTTATTATTAGAAATTGATAATGAGCCAGTTGTAGTTAAAAATTTACAAAATAAAGCAACATTATTCAAAAATTATTTTAAAGAAAAAAAAATTAAATTATTTAATCTAAGGGTTACAGATACAAAAATAATTAGTTTTAATGTAGATTCTAAAGATGTTGAAAAAACTAATGAACTTTTAGAAGATAAAGAAGAAGGAATAAATCCATACTATGAAAGATTTAAAACCTACCAGTACGATGTAGTTTTAGAGGGAAATAAATTTGAGTTAAAACTTTCTAAATATGGTTTAGTTCTTTTAAAAAATGCTTCACTTGATCAAGCTATAGAAATTGTAAGAAGGAGAGTTGATGAAATTGGAACCAATGAACCCAATATATTAAAAAGAGGAAATGATAGAATTTTAGTTGAATTACCTGGTTTAGATGATCCGATGAGAATAAAAAATCTTTTAGGTAAAACTGCTAATCTTGCATTTAGATTTGTTTCCAAATCTTCAGAAGAAACTTTCGGAAACGAACTTCTTGAATACGAAGAAGGCTCAGATGAGTATGAAGAGCCAGTTTTTGTTAGCAAAAGAATTATCATGAGTGGAGAAAATCTACTTGATGCACAGCCAAGAATGGATAGTGAAACTAATCAAACAGTTGTCACATTTACTTTAGATCGTGTTGGTGCAAAACGTTTTGGGAAAGCAACAACTACTGGTATTGGAAAGCAGATGGCGATTGTTTTAGATGGTAAAATAATAAGTGCACCTGTAATACAAGATGCAATTGTAAGTGGATCAGGTCAAATTACGGGTGGCTTTACCTTTCAAACAGCTACTGACTTAGCTTTACTTTTAAGATCTGGAGCTTTACCTGCACCTCTGAACATTATTGAAGAAAGAACTGTAGGTCCTGATTTAGGAGAAGATTCAATAAAGGCAGGTTTAATGGCTTTATTAATAGGTTTCTTACTAGTTATATCTTTTATGTTAGTTAAATATAAAATTTTTGGATTGATCGCAAATACAGCATTAATTCTAAATTTATTATTATTGATTGGTATTTTAACTTTATTTGAAGCCACTTTAACCTTACCTGGGATTGCAGGAATAATATTAACTGTCGGTATGGCTGTTGATGCCAATGTTCTTATATTTGAGAGAATTAAAGAAGAAAAAGCAAATGAAAAAAATCAAGTTATAGCTTTTGATACTGGCTACACTAAATCTAAAACTGCCGTTTTAGATGCCAATGTTACAACTTTAATTGCAGCGGTAATTTTATTTTTTTTAGGTTCAGGACCAATTAAAGGCTTTTCAGTTACTCTTGGTGTAGGTATTTTTACAACATTATTTTCGGTTTACTTTATTGCAAGATTGTTAACTTCATTATACTTGATGAAAAATAAAAATAAGGAAAATTTAATTTAATGATAAAAACTAATATACCATTTAATAAATATTACAAATTTTTTAATTTGTTGTCTTCTGTACTTGTTATAATTTCATTGTGTCTATTAATTTTTAAAGGTTTAAATTTTGGAGTAGACTTTAAAGGTGGTACTTTAATTGAATTGCGTGCTAATGATAAACAAATTACCATATCATCATTAAGAAGTGCATTTTCAAATATGAATTTAGGGGATGTTGCCATTAAAAAATTTGGTAAAGATTCTGATTATTTAATAAAATTTGAAAAAAAAGATAATACCAAAACATTAATTCAAGATATTAAAAATAATCTTACAAAAACATTAGGTAGTGGATATGAATTTAGAAGAGTAGAAAATGTTGGCCCTAAGGTAAGTGCTGAATTATTAAAAGGTGGGTTAATAGCAATTGCTGCAGCTTTAGGCGCTATGCTTTTTTATATTTGGATAAGATTTGAATGGCAATTTAGTATCGGTGCAATATTAGCTTTGTTTCATGATGTAATTTTAACAATTGGTGTTTTTTCTTTATTTAGTCTTGAGATCAATCTTTCAATTGTTGCTGCAATTTTAACAATAGTTGGTTATTCAATGAATGATACAGTTGTTATTTTTGATAGAGTTAGAGAAAATCTTAAAAAGTATATGGATATTAAGATTTTTGAATTAACAAATATTTCTATAAATGAAACTTTATCAAGAACTATTATTACATCTGCAACAACTCTTTTAGCCTTATTATCTATATTTATTTTTGGTGGAGAAATATTAAAAGGTTTTTCATTAGCAATGATATTAGGTGTTGTATTTGGAACTTACTCATCGATTTATATAGCAAATCCTATTTTAGTTTATCTAAAAGTTTCTTACAAAACTGTTGTTAAAGAAGATAAATAATTAATATAAGTTTTGGGCAGCTACCATAGACAGTAGCATAGGTAATGATAGTAATGTATTAGTTCTTGAGAAGAGCATGGCAGTTCGTGCTGACTTAGCTTTTTTTTCAGGATCACAGTCGACAATTCCTAAAGCTCTTTTTTGGTTAGGCCAAATAACAAACCAAACGTTGTAAGCCATTATTAAACCTAGCCACATACCAATACCAATTGCAGTATTTTTTCCTCCACCAGAACCGATACCTAATGTCATTGCATCATGTGCATAACCATTTAACCATGACAAAATTAACCCTGATACTACTGTAGCTAATGCAGCCCATCTAAAATAAAATAATGCAGTTGGTGCAATTACTTTACCAACAGCAGGTTTTTGTTCATCAGGAATTTTAGGCATACTTGGTATTTGTACAAAATTAAAATACCATAATAATCCTATCCACATTATAGCTACCACAACGTGAATAAATCTAAATAACCAACTCCAAAAAATTCTGTCTATTTCAAATCCACCATTATTAAAAAAAAGTCCAAGAAATAAAATTATAGATATAGCTAGCGATGTATGAATTGTTTTTGGTAATGATGATAATAAGTTTCCCATTTTCAATTTATTTTAACATATTTTTATTTGTATTTAAGCAATTTTTTTAACTTTATTTTCGAGCAAGTTTTTAAGAAATTGGCCAGTATAACTATTTTTTGTATTAATAATTTCTTCTGGCTTACCTTCGGCAACAATATTTCCTCCATTCACACCACCGTCGGGACCCATATCAATAATATAGTCAGAGGTTTTTATTACATCAAGATTATGCTCTATTACTACAACAGTATTACCTGTTGCAACAAAAGTATGTAATATTTCTAAAAGTTTTTTTATATCATGTTGATGTAGACCAGTTGTTGGTTCATCCAATATATACATTGTTCTTCCTGTTGACCTTTTAGACAATTCTTTTGCTAATTTTATTCGTTGAGCTTCACCACCAGATAGAGTGGTTGCTTGTTGACCTATTTTTATGTATCCCAAACCCACCTTTTTAAGAGTTAAAAGTTTTGATCTTATATTTGGAATATTTTCAAAATAATCACAACCCTCATCAACTGTCATATTTAAAACATCAGCTATACTCTTATCTTTAAATTTTATTTCTAAAGTTTCACGATTGTATCTGCTACCTTTGCATTCATCACAAGTAATATAAACATCAGGTAAAAAATGCATTTCATAAGTGATAACTCCATCACCTTCACATACTTCACATCTTCCACCTTTAACATTGAAAGAAAATCTACCTGGTTTATAGCCTCTTGATTTAGATTCGGGTAAAGCTGTAAACCAATCTCTTATTGGACCAAATGCTCCAGTGTAAGTTGCTGGATTTGATCTTGGTGTTCTACCTATTGGTGATTGATCAATATTTATAATTTTATCTATTAACTCTACACCTTTAAAACTTTTAAAAGGCATAGGAATTTTTCTTGATTTATTATTATTTAAAGTAAGATTTAAAGCGTTATAAAGTGTTTGAATTATTAAAGTTGATTTTCCGCTTCCTGACACTCCAGTAATGGAAGTAAAACTGCCAAATGGTATTTTTAAATTAATATTTTTTAAATTATTACCTGTTGCACCACCAATTTCTAAAAATCTACCATTTTTTGCTAATCTTCTTTTTTTTGGAATTGGTATAAATTTTTTATTAGATAAATATTCACCAGTTATACTTTTATCACTTTTTAAAATATCTTCATAATTTCCTTGGGCAACAACTTGTCCTCCATTATTTCCAGCTTCAGGACCTAAATCAATAATATGATCAGCGCTCTGCATAGTCTCTGTATCATGTTCAACAACGATTACTGTATTTCCTAAATCTCTAAGTCTTTTTAATGCATCAATTAATTTAATATTGTCTTTTTGATGTAAGCCAATAGATGGTTCATCAAGAACATAAAGTACCCCAGTTAATCCAGAGCCTATTTGTGATGCTAGTCTAATTCTTTGTGACTCTCCACCTGATAAAGTTCCAGATTCTCTAGATAATGTTAGATAATCAAGACCGACATTTAATAAAAAGTTTAATCTTTCATTAATTTCTTTAAGAATATGCTGTCCAATTTTTAACTGTTTAGGATCTAGAGAAAGTTCTAAATTTTTAAACCATTTTTGAGCTTCAGTAATTGATTTTTCAGTTACTTCACTTATATGCAAATTATCAATTTTTACACATAAAGCCTCATCTTTTAATCTATATCCTTTACAAGTTTCACACTTTGTATCCGATTGATATTGTGAAATTTCTTCTCTTTTCCACTCACTGTCAGTTTCAAGATATCGTCTTTCCAAATTATTAATAACACCTTCAAAAGTTTTTTTATGAGAATATTTTTCATATCCATCATCGTATGTAAATTTTATTTCTTCATCATCAGAACCATATAAAATTATATCTTTAATTTTTTTTGGTATTCTTTGCCATTTATCACTCAATGAAAAATTATAATGCTTAGCTAAAGACGCTAATGTTTGAGCATAATAAAGAGTTGATGATTTTGACCATGGTTCAATAGCACCATCTGCAATTGATTTCTTTTCATTAGGTACCACTAAATTTGGATCAACATTAAGTTTTATACCAATTCCCTCGCATTCTTCACAAGCACCATAAGGACTATTAAAAGAAAATAATCTTGGTTCTATTTCTTCAATTGTAAATCCACTTTCTGGACATGCAAATTTTGATGAAAAAATTAATTTTTCAACTTTTCTGTATTTTGTGGGTAAAGTTTCATTTTCATATTCTACGAATAGCAACCCATTAGATAAATTTAAAGCAACTTCAATACTTTCAGCCAATCTATTTCCGAGTGTATTGTTAAGTATAATTCTATCTACCAAAATAGAAATATCATGTTTTATTTTTTTATTTAAATCAGGCGCTTTATCGATATCATATAATTTTCCATCAATTTTAATTTTTCTAAAACCTCTTCTTTTATAGCTGCTAATTTCTTTTTTATATTCTCCCTTTCTTCCTCTAACTACTGGGGCAAATAAATAAATAGTGGATTTTTTAGGTAATTCTTTTATTTTATCTACCATCTGTGTAATGGTTTGTGATTCTATTGGCTTTCCTGTAAATGGAGAATATGGCACTCCAACTCTTGCATAAAGCACTCTCATGTAATCATAAATTTCAGTAACTGTTGCAACAGTTGATCTTGGATTTTTAGAAGTATTTTTTTGTTCTATAGAAATAGCAGGGCTTAAACCTTCTATAAAATCTACATTAGGTTTCTTCATTTTGTCTAAAAACTGTCTTGCATAAGCTGACAAGCTTTCAACATATCGTCTTTGACCTTCTGCATAAATTGTGTCAAACGCCAGAGAAGACTTTCCTGATCCTGATAGGCCTGTAATTACGACAAATTTGTCCTTAGGAATTGTTAGCGAAACATTCTTCAGGTTATGTTCTTTTGCGCCTTTAATAACTATGTTTTTGAGCATAATTTTTGTTGCTTTAAATAAATAAAATTAATATTCACTCTTATCTATGATATAAATATATATATATATTTATATCATCATTAAAATATTATGGCAGGAAGTTTAAATAAAGTATTATTAATTGGTCGTTTAGGCGCAGATCCAGAAATCAAACAAATGGTTAATGGAAAGAGTGTAGCTAGATTAAGTTTAGCTACTAGCCAGTCTTGGAAAGACAAAAATACTGGTGAAAAAAAAGAAAAAACCGAATGGCACCGTATAGTTGTATTTAATGAAGGTCTTGTAAATGTTGTAAAACAATATCTTAAAAAGGGTGCACAAATTTATGTAGAGGGTCAAATTTCAACAAGAAAATGGAAAGATGAACAATCTGGACAAGACAAATATTCAACAGAGGTAATAATACAAGGATATAATTCTTCTTTAACAATGCTTGGTGGTGGAGGTTCAAATAATATTACTAGACAAGATAACACAAAAACGACTGAAGATATTTCTCAAGATGCGCAAAATGATCTGGATGATGAAATTCCATTTTAGATTTTATGCAAAAAATAGAAAATAGTAAAAATTCTAATATTAAACCAATAGCAATGTATGATGAGATGAGTTCATCTTATCTTTCTTACGCAATGAGCGTTATTGTAAGTAGAGCGTTACCAGATGTTAGGGATGGATTAAAACCAGTTCATAGAAGAATTATTTATGCAATGTATAAAGGTGGTTTTGACTGGAGTAAACAGTTTAGAAAATCTGCAAGAATAGTTGGTGATGTAATAGGTAAGTATCATCCACACGGCGATCAAGCTGTTTACGATGCGTTAGTTAGAATGGTCCAAGATTTTTCAATGAGCTTACCTTTAATAGATGGACAAGGAAATTTTGGATCAATAGATGGCGACCCACCAGCTGCTATGAGATATACTGAAACAAAGTTATCAAAAATTTCTCAATATTTAATTGATGATATAGAAAAAAATACTGTAAATTTTAAAAGTAATTATGATGAAACTGAAAAAGAACCCGTAGTATTACCTGCTCAATATCCTAATTTATTGGTAAATGGTGCTGGAGGTATAGCTGTAGGTATGGCCACAAGTATACCACCACACAATTTGGGTGAAGTTATAAATGGAACACTTGCTTTAATAAAAAATAAAGACATTAAATTAAGCGAACTAATGAAGCATATACCAGGGCCTGATTTTCCAACTGGGGGAACAATTATTGGGAAAAATATTATTAAAGAAGGTTACAAAAATGGAAGAGGATCTTTTAAAATACGTGGAGATATTAAAATTGAACAAAGAAAAAATGGTAAAGAAAGAATTGTAATAACTTCTGTACCTTATCAAGTAAATAAATCTTCTTTAAATGAAAGAATAGTAGAACTTATACGAGAAAAGAAAATAGAAGGAATTAGTGATATTAGAGATGAGTCTAATAGAGAAGGAATAAGAGTATCAATTGATTTAAGACGAAATGTTGAACCTGAGACAGTTAAAAGACAATTATATAAATATACATCAATAGAAAGTTCATTTGGTTTTAATACACTAGCTATAGTTGATCAAAAACCTAAAACTTGCAATTTAAAGGAATTTTTAGAAAATTTTTTATCTTTTAGAGAAGACGTCGTTATTAAAAAAACAAAATTTGATCTAAAAAAAGCTGAAGATCGTGCGCATATTTTAATTGGATTATCTGTATCAGTAGAAAATTTAGATAAGATAATAAAAATTATTAGATCCTCTAAAACACCTGATGATGCAAAAAAATCTTTATTAGCAACTAAATGGAAAATAAATAAAACTTCTAAATTTATTAAATTAATTGAAAATAAAAATACAAAAAATTCTTATTCATTTACTGAACCACAAGTAATTTCTATTTTAGAATTAAGATTACAAAAGCTTACAGCATTAGGTATAAGTGAAATTGAATTGGAAATTAAAAAATTATCTGATCTGATTATTCATTATAAAAAAATAATTAATTCAAAAAAAGAATTGATGAATGTTATAAGTAGTGAATTAACAAATATAAAAGATAAATATTCAGTACCCAGAAGAACAAAAATTATCGATGCAATTTTAAATTATGATATTGAAGAAACAATTCAAAAAGAAGCAGTTCTAATTACAATTACTTTACAAGGATATATTAAAAGAGGTTCTTTAAGTGCAGTAAAACAACAAAAAAGAGGTGGTAAAGGTAAGTCGGGAATTAAAACAAGGCAAGAAGATTCAGTTGTACAAACACTTTCAGTAAGCACACACACATCAGTGCTTTTTTTTTCAACAGAAGGGCTGGTTTACAAATTAAAAGCATGGAAAATTCCAGAAGGCACTTCTGCATCAAAAGGTAAATCTTTATTTAATATTTTACCATTAAAAAATCACCAATCTATAAGCTCAATAATGCCTTTTCCCGATGATCAATCTGAATTGAAAAATATGCAAATAATTTTTGCAACTAGTAAAGGTAAAATTAGAAAAAACAGTTTAGAGGATTTTTCTTCAATCAATACATCTGGTAAAATTGCTATGAAATTAGATAATGATGATAAAATTGTAGGAGTAGAAATTTGTAATGATCATCAAGATATAGTCTTAAATACAAAACTTGGAAAATGTATAAGATTTGAATCTAAAAAATTGAGAATTTTCAAAGGAAGATCATCTAAAGGAATAAGAGGAATAAATCTTTCAGATAAAGATAGTATAGTTTCTCTCTCGATTATTGATCATTATAAAAATAAACAAAATGGAAAAACTTCAAAAGATGAAAAAATTGAAGCTAAGGCTAAAGAAAAATTTATACTTTCAATTACAGAAAATGGTTATGGTAAAAGAACATCACACTATGACTTTAGGGTAACAAATAGAGGCGGTAAAGGGATAATTGGCATAGTCAACTCTGCAAGAAATGGAAATGTTTCTTCATCATTTCCTGTTAATGAAGGTGATGAAATAATGATTTCAACAAATACAGGAAGAGTAATCAGAGTTGCTGTCAAAGAAATTAGAATAGCAGGAAGAAATACTCAGGGTGTCAGAATAATAAAACTTTCAGGCGATGAAAAAGTTGTTTCTGCAATTAAAATTGATGATAATTTACTATAATGAAAAATAATGCACTATACCCTGGAACATTTGATCCAATAACTTATGGACATATTGATGTCATAAAAAAAGCTTTAAAGATAGTTGATAGAGTTATAATAGCAGTTTCTGAAAATAGTAATAAAAATTATTTGTTTGATATTAATGAAAGACTAAACATTATTAATAAGGCATTATTTAAAGATTTAAAAATGAAAACGAGTAAAATAAAGATTATATCATTCAACTCATTAACAACAGATTTTTGTAATAAAATGAATTCAAAAATTATTTTAAGAGGACTCAGAGCAGTTTCAGATTTTGAATATGAATTTCAACTTGCTGGAATGAATAGAAAACTAAATAATAAAATTGAAACAGTTTTTTTAATGTCAGATGTAGAAAATCAAATTATTTCATCTAAATTTGTTAAAGAAATAATTGAATTAGGTGGTGATGTTAGAAAGTTTACTACAAAAAAGTACTGTTAAAGCACTAAAAGATAAATATGCATAAATTTTTATTTAGTATTTTTTTTTTATTAATTTTTAGCAATAATTTAATAGCAAAGGAGAATATAATGATTTTAAAGTTAAAAGATGGTGAAGTGAAAATAGAGTTATTTGAAGATGTGGCTCCAAATCATGTTAAAAGAATTAAAGAATTAGCAGACAGTGGACAATACGATAATGTTGTATTTCATAGAGTTATCGATGGTTTTATGGCTCAAACTGGTGATGTTAAATTTGGTAATAGTTCTAATGATAAGTTTGATTTAAGAAGAGCTGGTATGGGTGGTTCTGACTTGCCTGATCTTAAGGAAGAATTTAATGATCTTCCACATGAAAGAGGAACATTATCAATGGCTAGGTCGCAAGACCCTAATAGTGCTAACAGTCAATTTTTTATATGTTTTAAAGAAGCTTCATTTTTAGATAGACAATACACAGTCTTCGGAAAAGTTATAGAAGGTATGGAAGTAGTAGATAAGATCAAAAGAGGTGATGAAAATAATAACGGTTCAGTTTCAGATCCAGATAAAATTATCAGTTTTAAATCAAAATAATAATGTTCAATGTCATTAAAAAAGTTTTCTTTTAATGTCAGTAAAAAGTGTGAATTTGCAAGAATTGGTTTAATAGAAACTCATCGTGGAAATATACAAACACCAGCTTTCATGCCAGTTGGAACCCAAGGAACAGTTAAAGCTACATTTATTGATGATGTAATTAAAACTGGAAGTGAAATAATTTTATCTAATACTTATCATTTAATGTTAAGACCTGGTGTTGATAGAATTATTAATGCAGGTGGTTTACATAAATTCATGAATTGCAAACTTCCTATCCTTACTGATTCTGGAGGATTTCAAGTTATGTCATTATCAAAATTAAATAAAATTGATCGTGAAAAAGGTGCTATTTTTAAATCACATATAGACGGTAAAGAATTTATTTTAAGCCCAGAAGAAAGTATCAGAATTCAAAAAGGATTAGATTCAGACATAGTAATGGTTATGGATGAGTGTCCAAAAAAAAATAGCGATAAAAATATTATAAATGAATCAATGGATCTTTCGATGTATTGGGCAAAAAGATCAAAAATTGCTTTTGGAAACAATCCTCAAAAGGGCTTATTTGGAATAGTGCAGGGTGGTCTATTTGACGATTTAAGAAAAGAATCATTAGATAGATTAGTTAAAATTGATTTTGATGGATATGCAATTGGAGGATTAGCTGTTGGTGAGTCTCAAAAGGAAATGTTTACTGTATTGGATTCTCTTAAGAAACATTTACCAGAAAGCAAACCTAGATATTTAATGGGCGTAGGTACACCTACAGATATACTTGGCGCGGTTAAAAGAGGTATAGATATGTTTGATTGTGTACTACCGACTAGATCTGGTAGAACTGGCTTAGCTTTTACATGGGAAGGAAGAATTAGTATTAAAAATTCAAAATATCAAAAAGATAATCAGCCTCTTGATCCAAAATGTAATAATTTTAATTTAAATAAGTATTCTAAAAATTATTTAAACCATTTATTTAATACAAATGAAATTTTAGCATCTATGTTGCTAACTTTACACAACATTAATTTTTATCAAGAATTGATGGAATCAATAAGAGAACACATTAAAAATGGTACTTTTAATGATTTTCACGACAAATATATCGGCAAGTTGTAATATTTTATACGCATTGATTATTTTAAAAAAAAGTCTATAAGTTTTTTTGTTGATGGGCCCTTAGCTCAGTTGGTAGAGCAATTCCCTTTTAAGGAATGGGTCGTTGGTTCGAGTCCAACAGGGCTCACCATTAAACTTCCATTTAATGGATAAAATAACCCATTCTTTTAACTATTAATTATTTTTCAGAAAAGGTGTACGGTGAGTGTACGGTTTTACTTATCATTAAAATATGATATAAGAGACTCAGATATTTGATTTTACTTGTTTAGACAATGATAGTATCTACACATCATAAACAATAATCATATATCCATAAACTAACCGTCGAAGCAGATGCTTTGATTAACTATGGAGATATAATGATATACTTAAATAGAGATAGACAAACCAAAGAGCTTAAAGCTACAAGTGGTTTTAAGTCTACCGTTCCAAACCAAAAGTGGAGAATCTACGAACTTAATGACAAGATTAAACCATTCAGATTAAGTAGAAGTAAATTTTCTGATTACTTAACTTGCAAAAGATGTTTTTATTTAGATCAAGTGAAAGGTCTTAAAAATTTAGATACACTTCCTTTTACACTTAATAATGCAGTGGATGCTTTGGTTAAAAAGGAATTTGACTTCCACAGAAAAAAACAAACACCCCATCCATTAATGAAAAAATATAAAATAAATGCAGTTCCTTTTAAACACAAAGATATTGAAAAATGGCAAGATGCATTGAGTAGAGGTGTCGACTATATTAACGTTGATTTAAATCTTAAATTGGCTGGTGGTATAGATGATGTTTGGATTAATAAAGATACAAAAAAATTAATTGTTGCAGATTATAAAGCACAATCTAAATCATCTGAAAAAAAGATTGATGGATATTTGGAAGATGTTTATCACGAAGGCTATAAACTCCAGTTAGATTTTTATAGATATCTGTTTGAAAAAAATGGTTTTGAAGTACAAACAACAGGATATTTTGTTGTTTATAATGCTACATTGGAAAGAGATAACTTTAAAAACAAACTTGAGTTTACTTCAGACCTTGTGCCTTATGAAACAGATTCATCTCATATAGAAGAAAAAATAATTGAAATGAAAAAGTTAATGGATGGAAAAAAAATCCCACCATCGACACCTCATTGTCAAAATTGCAATTACATTATTGCTGGAGGCAAGTTGATCAATGAAAAATAAATATGAAGAAATCATTAAAGAAAGACTTGATAATAGAAGAGAGTGGGCAATATTTTATAGATGGCTATTAACTCACAGAGAGCTAAATCAAAAAGCTAAAAGAGCCTACTATAAAGAGAGACCACTTCAAAATCTTATTGTTAAATTGTATTTTTTACCTTTAAATTTTATCAGATTCTTTTCTCATCTTTTTGATAGATGTAGATATGATATGATCGAAAAGGAAATTGAAGTGCTAAACGATGAATTGGACGATAAAAATAACTAGGGTGGGTGATGAGGAACTACTCACCAAGCAATTCCTCAATGCGGAACTACACAACAAAAAACTGTACACTTTCTATACACTCAAAAACTAAACACTTTTTTTAAATTTCTAAAATTTAAGGTGTACAGTGAGTGTACAGTTTTCTATTTCAAATTTTACGCATTTATTTAATTCTAAACGCCCTATACGAACCTTAAACGAAGGTTTTTTTGTTTTAAACTGGAAATTATGCTGTTGTGTAACTTTCTTTTAAGGAATGGGTCGTTGGTTCGAGTCCAACAGGGCTCACCAATAATTATGAAATTTTTATTGGCGGGTAGTCAATTATTATTTTATTCATCCATTCGTTAATTTGTTTTATTCTATTCGAAGATGATGGATGAGTGCTCATAAATTCAGGAGGTTCTTTTCCTTTATTGGCTTCTTTCATTCTTTCCCAAATTTTTGTTGTCTCTCTAATATCATATCCTGATAATGAAGAAAAAATCAGTCCTAAATAATCCGCTTCACTTTCTTGTTTTCTATTAAAAGGGTTCATAATCCCTAATTTAGCAAGAAGACCAACTGTATCCATGCCAGTTGTTCTATTTACTTGGCTAATTTTTCCACCAGTAAGAATATCTGTAATTTGAACTGTGGCATTTACAAGTACACCTCTGCTAGCTCTTTCCACAGAATGTTTTGCTACAGCATGAGCAATTTCATGTCCCATTACTGCGGCCAAACCATCAGCATTTTTAGTTATATCTAGTATACCACTATATACGGCAATTTTACCACCAGGCATACACCAAGCATTTTTCATTTTTTTATTTTCAATTAAAATATATTCCCATTGAAATTGAGAAGTGGGATCATTTAAATTAGATTGATAAAAATATTCACTTATAGAATTCTCCATTTTTTTACCAATTTCTTTTATTTGAGTTATTGTATTACCATCTTTAATTAGTTTTTCTTTTTCTTTAATTTTTTCATATATTTGTGCTGCTTGAGCATTGAGTTTAGACTCAGGAATTATTCTTAGTTGCTTTCTGTCAGTAATAGGAACATTTGAGCATCCGTTGATAACGAATCCACAACAACCACAGCCTACATATTGAATAAATTTTCTTCGATCCATAAGTATATACATCGTAATATCATAATTTTACTAAATATAAATGAACTTTAATAATAAAATTTTAGATATTTTATCAATTTATCTATTTTCATTGTCTTTTATTCAAGTTAATAATATGGAATGTCAAAATTAAAAAAAAATAAAACTTCTTTTTTAAACAAACTTAGAAATTATTTTTTTACTGGGGTTGTTGTTTTAATACCTATTGGTATCACGCTTTATTTAACTAAATTTATAATTCAAATTTCATCAAATATAATACCTAAAGAAATTAACCCAAATCATTATTTGCCATTTTCAATTCCTGGATTAGAGATCCTTTTATCAATTTTATTAATTACTTTAATTGGTGGTTTGTCACTGTCATTTTTAGGAAAAAAAATCTTACAATTAATAGATGATTTATTTAAAAGAATACCATTTTTAAGAACAATTTATTCTGCAATTGTTCAAATGACTGAAAGTTTTTCAAATAAAAACAATGATAAAAAAAGTGTTGTCTTAGTTGAATATCCTAGAAAAGGATCATGGGCAGTTGGATTTGCAACAAAAAAAAACAGAACAGAAATTTCAAAAAAAACTGGTAAAAATTTAATAAATGTTTTTATGCCAACCACGCCTAATCCAACAAGTGGATTCTTATTAATGTTTCCCGAAGATGAAGTTGTCTATTTGGACATGACCTTTGAGGAGGCTTCTAAATTTATTGTGTCAGCAGGCACTTCAAATCCTACAAATTAAACTATATCATTTATAATATCAGCTTGATCATATAGTTTTAATAGCGGTTTATATTTTTTAATATTAATATTTTC
The DNA here is from genome assembly GCA_902574725.1 of uncultured Pelagibacteraceae bacterium. Lineage (GTDB taxonomy): Bacteria > Pseudomonadota > Alphaproteobacteria > Pelagibacterales > Pelagibacteraceae > Pelagibacter. The sequence continues at coordinate 4,065 of CACGPA010000009.1, read as the reverse complement.
TTCTTCTATCTCTCTAATCTGCTTTTCAGCTAAAATAAAAAGATCTTCGTTATGAATTGGATCTGCTAATTTAAAATTTTTGATTCCACTTTGTTTAAAGCCTAGAAGATCACCAAACCCTCTTAATTTCATATCTTCTTCAGATATTTTAAAACCATCGTTAGAATTTTTTAATATATTTATTCGTTTTTTCGCATTAACACTCAAGTTTGATTTAAACAATAAAATGCATGTAGCCTGCTTAGATCCTCTTCCAACTCTTCCTCTAAGTTGATGTAATTGAGATAAACCAAATTTATTAGAATTTTCTATAATGATGACATTTGCATTTGGAAAATCAATTCCAACTTCAATAATTGTTGTTGAAACTAAAACTAAATATTCTTTATTCAAAAATTTATTTAATATTTCTTCTTTTTCTTCGCTTTCTATTTTACTGTGCAATAAACCTACTTTATTAGGAAATAATTTATTTAAAGATATATATTTTTCTATAGCTGATTGATGATCTAATTTTTTAGACTCTTCAATTAAAGGGCAAACCCAAAAAACTTGATTTCCCTCTTTAATTGATTTTTTAACAAAGTTAATTACATCTTTAATTTTATTTTCTAATTTACTATATGTTTTAATTTCTTTTCTATGATTTGGTTTTTCTCTTATAATAGAGACATCCATATCACCATATATAGACATAGTTAATGTTCTAGGTATTGGAGTAGCAGACATTAATAAAATATCACAATCTTTACCTCCTTTGTCAGAAAGTAATTTTCTTTGTCTTACACCAAATTTATGTTGTTCGTCTATAATGATATAACCTAGCTTAGAAAATATAATTTTTTTTTGAAATATTGCATGTGTCCCAAAAACCATTTTGATTTTATGGTTTTTTAGATCTTGAATAATTTTTTTTTTTTCAAAACTATCACTCTTGCTTGAAAGTACTTCAATTTTGATGTTTTTTGGAAATAGTTGCTTAGCTAAATTAAAATGTTGACGCGCTAAAATTTCGGTAGGTGCCATAAAAGCTACTTGAAAATTTGACTCAACAACATTTAATGCAGATATTAATGAAACTATTGTTTTTCCACTTCCTACATCACCTTGCAAAAGTCTAAACATTTTACTTTTAGATGAAAGATCTTTGTTGATATTCTCTAAAGCATTATTTTGATCATTTGTTAGATTAAAATTTAATTTTGATATTGTATTTTTGTAAGCTTTGTTTGTAAAAATTTTTGAGACTTTTTTAATTTTTTTAATTTTTTTCCTTATTTCCGAATTTACTAAAAAAGATGATAGGATTTCATCATATGCAAGTCTTTTATAAAAATTTGATTTATAATTGGCTATATTAACGGGATCATGTAATTTGATAATTGAACTATTCCAACTTTCATTGCCAAATTTTTCTAATATATCATCATTATGCCATTCAGTTAAAATGGGTAAATTTTTTAAAATTTGAGCAATTATTTTATTATAGACTTTTTCACTAATTCCTTCAGTTAATGAATATTTGTTATGTACTTTTTCAATTACCGAAGCATCCTTAGATACATAAGTTGGATTAGTAATTTGGTATTTATTTTTAAATATATTAATCTTGCCACTTATAGTTACTTCTTCATTTAATGGTAGAATCTTTCTAATATACCCCTCATAACTATTAAAAAAAACACAATCAATTTTTCCAGTTTCATCCCCACAATTAACTCTGTTGGGTAAATTTCTTACTCTAGGAAAATTATATTTTAATGGAACAACTTTAATAGTATGAATATTTCCTACCTGTAATTCATTTACTTTACTTGATAAGCTTCTGTCAGTATAGGATTTTGGTAATCTCCATAAAAGATCAAAAATATTATTAACTTTTTTTTTCTTTAATATTGTCATAGTTTTTTTTCCAACCCCAGTTAATTGCGTTAAATCAGACAATAAATAGTCATAATTATTTTTATTTTTCATGATAAAAACAATATATAAAATTTTATGACCATTAATATAGATGATTTAAAAAAAAAAATTGTTTACAGATCTACTTATAGGGGATCTAAAGAAATGGATAAACTTTTAAGTTCTTTTACAAAAAAATATATTAATACTTTAAATGAGACAGAATTAAATAATTTGAATAATCTATTGAACATAGATGATGAAAATCTTTATAAGTTAAATCAAGGCCAAGTAACAACAGTTACGATAAAGGAAAATACTGTTATTAAATTGTTTAAAAATTTTAAATATAAAAATGAATAATGGCGGAAGGACTGGGATTCGAACCCAGGAAAGAGTTGCCCCTTTGCCGGTTTTCAAGACCGGTGCTTTCAACCGCTCAGCCATCCTTCCATGTGCTAGTGTTTATCCGTTTTTAAAACCTTTTCAACTTAAAAATGATATATAAAGTACGCAATTCAAATTAATTTATGAAACAATCTCAATTTAAAAAAGGAATAATTTACGCTACCGCTGGATCTTTGTGGTGGGGTTTATTAGGAACTATATTTTTTAAATATATTTCCTCTTTAGGAGCTTTAGAAGTAACAATACATAGGTTGATTTGGACAAGCTTTATTCTTTTTTTTTCAACTTTGATATTCAAAAAATTTAATGTTTTAAAAAAAATACTTAAACAAAAAAAAAATTTATTAATTCTTTTTTTTACAAGTATCCTTATTTTTCTAAACTGGGGTACTTGGATTTATGCTATTTCAATTAATAAAATTATTGATGCTAGTTATGGTTATTTTATTTTTCCAATATTAAACGTTTTATTAGGTTATATTTTTTTAAATGAAAAAATTAACACTCAAAGAAAAATAGCAATTCTTGCAGTTGTCATCTCATCTATATATTTACTTTTTAATTTTGAGTCTTTTCCATGGATAGGTTTCATGGTTGCTTTTTTGTGGAGTTCATACAATTTATTAAGAAAAAAAATAAGTGTAGATACTGATATAGGTTTATTTATAGAAAGCCTCTATATTTTGCCATTTGCTCTGATTATATGGTTCTTAATTTATAAATCTGGTTTTAATAATTTCACTACGGCACAACCTGTCAATATAGTATTATTATTCTTAGGAGGAGTTATGACAGTGATTCCTTTGTTTTTATTTATTAAAGGTTTGGAAAAAACTACAATGGCTACTTCAGGTTTAATATTTTTTATAACCCCAACAAGCCAATTTTTGCTAGGGTTTTTATACTTTAATGAACCCTTTAACATGACTAAGTTAATTAGTTTTATTATTATATGGATAGCTGTATTAATTTATTTAAAAGACTTGTATGAAAATAACTAAACTTTTTTTAACTTTTTTTGTTTTCTTTTTTGCTTTTACTTTAAATTCCAACTCTACAACATTTGAAAGTTGGAAAAATAATTTTAAAAAAATTGCTATTAAAAGAGGCATTTCAGAATTAACTTTTGATAAAGCTATGGCAAATGTAAAATTTTTACCGAAAGTTATTGAATATGATAGATACCAACCCGAATTTTATGAAGATACAAATACATATGTATCTAAACGAACATCTCAAAAAAAGCTTAAAAAAGGATTAAAATTTTACAATAATAATAAAAATTTAATTAATAAAATTGATAAAAATTTTAATATCGAAAAAGAATTACTTTTATCTTTGATGGGTATTGAAACAAATTTTGGAACTTATGTTGGTAAAATGGATATACTTTCATCATTAGCTACGCTTAGTTATGATAAAAGAAGGAGTGAATTTTTTACAAATGAACTCATTACAATTTTAAAATTAGTTGATGATGGAATTATAGATTATAAAATACTTTATGGATCCTGGGCTGGTGCATTTGGTAATTTTCAATTTATGCCATCTACAATTGAAAAATATGCAATTAATATAAAGAAAAGTTTTTCATTAGGTTCTTCAATTATTTTTAATAACGCATTTGCAGAATGTAAATTTAGATATTCAATATTATCAATTAATACAATTCTATAATTATCATTGAAAGAAGATTTTTGAGAATATGATATTGCTTCTCTTACTTGAGAAATTTCAATTATTTTTTTTCCATCT
>CACGPA010000008.1 GCA_902574725.1 uncultured Pelagibacteraceae bacterium | reverse complement strand
AATTTATATTTTGCAAATGTTTCTCTTTTTTTAAAATTTCTTTTTTATGATTCCAAGCAAATAAAAAAATATTTTTATAATCTTTTTTTTTAAAATTTTTATAATTAATTATTGGAATATGCATTCCAGGTGAATATTTATTAATTTTTTCTGGTGTTGTATCAAAAATACAATCAATTATTTTTGTATCTATTTTGCAATAATTTAAAATTGTGGTGCTTTTAGAAGTTGCACCATAACCACATATTTTTTTACCATTTTTTTTAATTTTATTTAGTTTAACAACTAATTTTTTTTTTGATTCTTCAACTTTTTTTTTAAATTTTAAACAACCATTGAAACTGTGAACTTTTTCTTTTCTTTCTTTAGATAAAATTTTTTTAAGTCTATTAGTTATTTTTTGTTTTTTATTTCTTTTTATAATATATCTCATTGAACCTCCATGAGTAACCTGTGGGATAGCATCAATTAATTTAAAATTAAATAAATTATAAATTTTCTTAATCGAATAAGCAGAAAACATATAAACATGTTCGTCATAAATTTGATCATAAGAAATTTTTTTAAACATAGAACCTAAATATGGTTCTTCAAAAATAATTGCTCCATTTTCAGTTAATAATTTATCAAAACATTTAATAAGCTCTTTTTGATTTGGGATATGACATATTGCATTTGATCCTGCAATTACATCAAATTTATATTTCTTCTTAACTAAATCTTTAATATTTTTTAAATTAAAAAATTTATTAACACTTTTTACATTATTAGCTATTGCAGCCTTATGAACACTTTGTGATGGTTCATAACCAATAGAAAGATTTTTATCAAAATTTCTTAAAAAAGTACCATCATTTGATCCAACTTCTAAAATTTTTGATTTTTTTTTTAAAAAATTTTTTTTTGTCCAATTGGAAAATTTTTTAAAATGTCTAATCATAAATTCTGAACTTGAAGTATAAAATGGATAGTTTTTATTAAACATTTTTTTAGGGTTGGGATTTTTCATAAGTTGAACTAAACTAATTTTTTCACTAAACCCTACTTTAAGAGGGAAAAAATATTCTTTTTTAAAAAATTTTTTTTTCAAAAATCCATTTGCAATTGGCATTTTGCCAAGATCTAAAAAAATTTTACATTTACTGTTTGTAATTCTGCAATTCATAAACTTACTTTAAGTATTATTATATTTTTAAACTATTTTTAATCTACAGAAACTTCAATACGTTTAAAGCATTCTATTGTGTTTTTTAATAAACACGCAATTGTCATTGGACCTACCCCACCTGGAACTGGAGTTAAAGCTTTTGCAACTTTTGAAACTTCATCAAACGCAACATCACCTACTATTCCTTTAGCAGTTTTATTAATTCCAACATCAATTACAATTGCATCTTTTTTAACCCAGTCACCTTTAACAAGTTCAGGGATACCAACAGCAGCAACAATAATATCACCTTTTAAGCACTCACCTTTTAGATCTTTTGTTTTAGAATGTGTAATTGTAACTGTACAATTTTCTTTTAATAAAAGTTGCGTCATAGGTTTTCCATTTAAATTTGATCTTCCAACAACAACTGCTTTTTTACCACTTAAATTCGGTTCAATTTTTTTTATTAATAAATAACAACCAAGAGGAGTGCAGGGAATTGAACTTTCATAACCGGAAGACAAATTTCCAACATTCATGGGATGAAATCCATCAACATCTTTACTTGGTAAAATTTTTTCAATAACTTTTCGCTTATCAATATGTTTTGGCAAAGGTAACTGAACTAAAATGCCAGATACAGTCTCATCTTTATTAAGTGCATCAATTTTATTCAAAACTGTTTTTTCTTCAACAGAATCTGGATATTTGATTACTTCTGATTTTAAACCAACTTCATTTGCTGATTTTTCTTTATTCCGCACATAAATTTGACTTGGAGCGTCTTCTCCAATTAATATTACAGTTAATCCTGGAACTTTATTATATTTTGATTTTAATTCAGAAACTTCTACTTTTAATTTTTCTCTTAATTCTGCCGCTGTTTTTTTTCCGTCTATCAATATCATGAATTAGTTAAATATCATTGGTGCTAAGTAAAGCTTCATACACATTTCTATAAACCAAATCAACAAAAGTAATATGATTGGAGATATATCCAAAGCACCTAGATTGGGTAAAAAACGTCTTATTTTATTTAAAATTGGATCAGTTAATCGATAGGTTAATTCTAAAATAGAATAAACAAATCTATTTTGTGTATTTAAAATATTAAAAGCTATCAACCAACTTATAATAACATTTGCTATTACCACGTAAGAATAAAGTTTTAAAATTTGTAGTGCTAAATAAAAAATAGCAATCATTTCTTCTCAACATAAATAGACTGACTAGGAAAGGCAAATGATGCTTTATTTTTTTCTACAATTTGTTTAATTTGAATTGCAAGTCTTTCCTTTACAGCTAACCATTCATCCCAGTCATCTGTTTTAGTAAAACAACGAATGTACATATCAATAGAACTTTCAGAAAATTGATCTACCCTAACTGCATATCCAAGTTCGGGTTTGTAATCTTCATTTTTTTTTATGTAATCTTCAATTTCATTTCTTATTGTTTTAAGTTGATCAACTGTTGAATCGTATTGCAAATTAATTGTCCAACTAATAATCCAATTTGTTGTTTGGCTTATGTTTACTACAGCATTTTCTGCAAATTGAAAATTTGGTATGATTGCAATTGATTTATCAAACTTTCGTATCACAGTAGATCTGAAACCTATTTTTTCAACAATTCCTTCAATTATACCTTCAACAAGTATCCAATCTCCAATTTTAAATCTTTTTTCAACTAAAACTAATATTCCAGAAATTAAATTTTTAAATAAATCTTGTGCTCCTAATGCAACGGCAACACCGAACAAACCTAATCCTGCAATAATTGGTCCTATTTTTATTCCCCAAAGTTCAAGTACTGCGGCTAAACCTAAAATAAAAATTAAAATTTTTAACGATTTAATAATCCAACCAATTAATTCTCGAGTTAAAACTTTATCTAATCCACTTAAAATATAAGAAATAGGTTCTATTACCTGATGAATGACCCAAAAAATAAATATGGTTATTAATGTTCTATTAATTGTATCTACGATAGCTCTGCTTTCTTCGGAGAAAGACATATAATAACTTGCAATAAAAAAACCTAGAACTATTGGCAAGAATCTTGCAGGTCCTTCCATTGCTTGCACAAAAGTATCGTCAAGTTTATTGCTTGTTCTTTTAGCGATGCTATTTAATTTTTTTATTATTACTTTACTTATAATTCCTCTAAAAATTAAAAAAATAAGAAAAATTCCAATTCCTATTAAAATCTGAAATATATCAACTCCAAGAATACCCTTGTTCCATACTGACAAAAAAAGAACTTTAAAATTATAAAATATTTCCATAACTAAATTTTATATAGCAAAAATTCTTCTTCTCCAGAATTAAAAAGAAATATTTTTTTCCACTTAATTTCGTTCAAAATACTAGATGTTTTTTCACCCATACACATTACATTAGTGTCCATACACAAATTTTGTAAACTATAATTCTTGATTAATTTCAATAAACTAAGGCCACTATTTTGTGAATATACATAAATAATGTCTGGCATTTTTTTTTTTAATTCTTCAATAAGTTCTGAATTAAATTTTTCAATATGAATGGCTCTATAATTAATTATTCTCTTAACATTATATCCTTCAGAAATTAACTGTTTATCTAAATCATTAGAAATTAATTCACCACTTACATAAAGTAATTTTCCTTTTGAAGAGTCAAAATTTTGCAAAATTATTTCCTTTAAATTATTAACATTACCGCTAGCAGAATAAATATTTTGAAAACCAACGCCTTTAGCTACTGCTTCTGTTACATTGCCCACACAAAAACAATCGATATTTTTATCAATATTTTTTACATCTAAGTTTTTAATTGCGTTAGCACTAGTAAATATTATTCCTTTAAAAAATGAAAAATCTAATTTTTCATAATTTACTTTTTCAATACTAATTAAAGGAACATGTGAAACTTTATGTCCTAAAGATTTAAATCTTAATATTAAATCATGACTATTTTCTAATGGTCTTGTTAATAAAATATGCATAATTATTTTTTATAAGAATTTTTAGACTGTTTTTTTAATATTTCACCAACTTCTTTACCAAGCTGACTTGCAAAATTTAGTTCTTTTGAAGACTTATGATAAAATCTTTCCTCACCATCTAAGGAAAATAATTCTGCTTCAATATTAATTTTATCTTTATCAATTTGCGCAAATGCTCCAACGGCAGTTTCACAATCACCATCTAAAGCTTTAAGGACATTTCTTTCAGCTTGAACACAGTGATATGTTTGTTGATGATTTATTTTTTCTAATAAATTAATTATCTCTTTATCTTCTTTTCGACATTGCAGTGCTATGACCCCCTGACCAGCGCTAGGAATAATTTCAGAAGTTGAAAAAATTTGAGAAATATTTTTATCTAATCCTAAAGATTTAATTCCCGCATATGACAATATAATTGCATCATATAATTTATCATTTAGTTTTTTTATTCTTGTATCAACATTTCCTCTTATCAATTTATAATTAAGATCATTTCTCTTTTTTTTTAATTGAAATTCTCTTCTAAATGATGAAGTTCCAATAATTGAATTTTTAGCTAGATCTTTTAAAAAAAAATTTTCTCTGCTTATTAAGATTTCTCTTGGATCATTCCTTTCTAAAAAACAATTTGTAATAAGACCTTCTGTTTCATTAGATGGCATATCCTTTAGAGCGTGCACAGCAATATCAATTTTTTTTTGTAATAACTCTTCTTCTATTTTTTTTGCAAAAAGTCCTTTACCACCAATATCGGATAACCTAACATTTTGAACCTCATCACCTTTTGTCGTTATTGTTTTAATATGAATATCATCTATTTTAAAATTAGATTTAACTTCAAAAATTTTATTTTTTGCAATTTCAGCATAAATTAAAGCTAATTTACTACCTCTAGATCCAATAATAATTTTTTTGCTTTTCATTTAATTATTTTATAATCAATTTTTATATTGAGATTGTATTATCAATAAAAACAAAATTAATGAAAAAAAAAGCTATTATTTTGGGAATAGAATCCAGCTGTGATGAAACAGCCGTAGCATTAATAGAAGAAAATGCTAATGGAGTTCCATCTATTTTATCAAATATTGTATCTAGTCAGGTGGATATCCATAAAGAATTTGGAGGGATTGTTCCTGAGCTAGCAGCAAGATCTCATATTGAGAAAATTGATCTTATTGCAAAAAAAGCAATCAAAGAAAGTGGAAAAAAATTAGAAGATGTGGATGCTGTTGCGGCAACTGCAGGTCCAGGATTAATTGTATGTTTATCTGTTGGTCTTAATTTTGGAAAAGCAATTGCATCATTTTTAAATAAGCCTTTTATAGCAGTCAACCATCTAGAAGGACATGCATTAAGTCCAAAACTTGTAACTAAATTAGATTATCCATACTTGCTTTTATTAATTTCTGGAGGACACTCGCAATATTTAAGTGTTCAGGGATTAGGAAAATATAAAAGATTAGGAACTACGATTGACGATGCAGTTGGAGAAGCTTTTGATAAAACTGCAAAATTATTAGGAATTGAATTTCCTGGTGGACCTTTTTTAGAAAAATTTGCTGAAAAAGGAAATCCTGAAAAATTTAAATTACCACTACCAATAATTAACAAAGGTGGATGTAATTTATCTTTTGCAGGTTTAAAAACAGCTGTATTAAAAATTTCTAAAGAAATTAAAACAAAAAAAGATAAATATGATCTTGCAGCATCTTTTCAAAAAACAGTAGAAACAATATTATATAAAAAAACTCAAGTAGCATTTAAAGAATTTCAAAAAAAAAATAAAAAAAAAAGAAATATTTTTGTAGTGGCTGGTGGCGTTGCTGCTAACAAAAAAATAAGAAAAATTTTAACTGACTTAAGTATAAAAGAAAATTTTGATCCAATTTTTCCACCTTTAGATTTATGTGGAGATAACGCTGCAATGATAGCAATGGTTGGATTAGAAAAATTTAAAATAAAAAAATATGATAGTTTTGACCATCCTGCAAAACCAAGATGGCCACTAGATTCTAAAGCCATTTTTTTAAAAGGAGCTGGAGTTAAGCTATAATTTTATGAATTCAGAAATCAATATTATTTTCAGTTTAATTAAAAAAGGAAATTTCATTGAAGCAAAAAAAAAGTGTATCGAGATAAGTGCCAAAAATAATAATAATTCTGAATTTTTTAATATTTTTGCAATTATTTTATTTCAACTTAAAGAATATGATGAATCCATTAATAAATGGAAAAAAGCTGTAGAGTTAAATCCCAAATATTTTTTTGCATATAATAATTTAGGAAATGCTTTTTTGAATTTAAAAAAATATGATGAAGCAATATCATACTTTAATAAAGCAATTGAAATTAAACCCGATTTTTTTGATGCACATAATAATAAAGGCAATGCATTATCAGGACTAAATAAATACGATGATGCATTATTAAGTTATGATAAAGCCATAGAAATTAAACCCGATTCTATTAATGGATATATTTTTAAAGCACATATTTTATCACAATTAGATAGATTAGAAGAAGCCTTGAACAATTATAAAAATGCTTACACAATAAATCCAGAACATCCTCTTTTACTAGGATATATAGTTCATACAAAATCAAAGAGTTGTAACTGGGAAGATTTTCAAAAAGATATTGAAATAATGAAATTAAATTTAGAAAATGAAAAAAAGGTATCTATTCCTTTTGCAACACTAACTATATTTGACTCTCCACATTTTCAAAAAAAAGCATCAGAAATTTGGATTAAACAATTTGGAGTAAACCATAGAAAGCTAAATAATTTTATAAAAAATAAAAAAAAAATTCGGATAGCTTATTTTTCTGCAGATTTTAGAGATCATGCTGTTGGAAATACTATTATTGGTATGCTTGATTCTCATGACAAGTCAAAATTTGAAATATATGGTTTTTATTTCGGAGAAAGTGTAAATGAAAAAGACTTAATACATAAAAAAATTGTTAATACATTTGATAAATTTATTAACATCAAGTTTATGACAGACACAAAAGTAGCCCAACTTTCCTTAGAATTAAACATTGATATTGCTGTTGATCTTACTACTCATACAGGTACTGAAAGTAGATTTGGAATTTTTACTCAAAGATGTGCGCCTATTCAGGTAAATTTTTTAGGATATCCAGGTACAAGCGGTTCTAAATCGATTGATTATATAATTGCTGATAAAACGGTAATACCTAAAAATAATCAAAAATTTTATTCAGAAAAAATTATATATATGCCAAATTCTTATCATCCAATTGAAAATATTAAAAAAATTTCTGAAAAAAAATTTTCTAGAAAAGAATTAAATTTACCCGAGGGAAAATTTATTTTTTGCTGTTTTAATTCACACCAAAAAATAACACCTTCTATATTCAATATATGGATTAATCTTTTAAAAAAAAATTCAAATAGTGTTCTTTGGTTAAGGGAATTTAATCAATATTCATCTAAAAATATAAAGTTAGAAACTTTAAAAAGAGGAGTAGATGAAAAAAGAATTATTTTTGCTAAACGTTTACCTTTGGATGAACATTTGAGTAGAATAAAAAATGCAGATTTATTTTTAGATACTTTTCCTTATACTGCTCATTCAACATGCAGTGATGTACTAAGAGTAGGTTTACCTGTTTTAACTTGTATCGGAGAGTCCTTTACGAGTAGAGTATCAGCAAGTTTTCTAAATACAATGATGTTACCAGAATTAATTACAACATCTTATGAAGAGTATGAAAAATTAGCTAATAAAATTGCTAACGACAAAAATTATTTAAGTAATTTAAAAAATAAAATTTTAGAAAATAAATCAAAATCATCTTTATATGATATTAAATTATTTACAAAAAATTTGGAAAAAGCATATTTTTTAATTTTTGAAAAATACATGAAAGGTGAAGAAGCTAATAACATTGAATTAAAATGAATGAAAAAAAAAATTTGACTATAGAAGAAACTTTCGCCCTAGCCATTCAAAATCATCAAAAAAAAAAATTTGAAGCTGCAGAGAATCTTTATAAAGAAATATTAAAAATAAAACCTAACCATTTTCAGTCAAACTTTTTTTTGGGTACATTATTTGCTCAAACCCAAAAATTTAATATTGCAAAAAAATTGTTTGAAAAAACAATTAAAATTAATCCTGATTATATGGATGCACATAATAATCTTGGAAATGTACTAAAAGAATTAGGAGAATATCAGAAAGCAAAAAGTTCTTACGAACAGGCAATCCAAATTAATCCCAATTATTTAGAAGCGCATAGTAATCTTGGAACTGTCCTAAAAGAATTAGGAGAATATCAGAAAGCAAAAAGTTCTTACGAACAGGCAATCCAAATTAATCCCAATTATTTAGAAGCGCATAGTAATCTTGGAACTGTCCTAAAAGAATTAGGAGAATATCAGAAAGCAAAAAGTTCTTACGAACAGGCAATCCAAATTAATCCCAATTATGCAGGTGCTCACTATAATCTTGGAAATTTATTACAACAATTGGGAAAATATAAAGAGGCAATAAGTAGTTTTGAAAAAGTAATCCAGATCCAACCCGGGTTTGCAATGGCTTATAATAATCTTGGAGATGTATTACAAAAATTGGGAAAATATAAAGAGGCAATAAATAGTTTTGAAAAAGCAATCCAGATCCAACCCGGGTTTGCAATGGCTTATAATAATCTTGGAATATTATTCCAAGAATTAGGAGAAAATCAAAAAGCAATAAATTTTTATCAAATGGCAGTAAAATATGAACCTGAAAATTTAACTCATCTTTACAATTTAAGTGAACTAGATGAAAAATTTTTACATTCAAATTTAAAAAAAAATATATATGAAATTATAGAAAAAAATGATTCTACAAAAAAAAATATTACTTATGGAAATTTTTTATTATCAAGATACGAACTAAAGGCTAAGAAATATAAAAATGAATTTGATCATTTATTAAAGGGACATAAATATTATTTTGAGTGGGGAAGGAAAAAATTTGAAAAAAATATTGAATATTTATTAAATGTACTACCCAAAAGAAAAAGTTTAATTAATTTAAATAAACATAATAAAAATATTAAAATGAATAATGATATGATAAAACCAATCTTCATAATTGGGGTGCCAAGATCTGGATCAACATTAATAGAAAAAATAATTGCATCGGGTAGCCAACATATTACTATTGGAGAAGAGACGGGTATTATAAGTACCGTTGTAAAAAATCTAATAAATCACAAGAAATCATTAAACTTAGATATAGAAAACTTTCAAACAAAAATAGTTGAGACATACAAACGAAGCGGTCTAGTTCAAGAAAAGAGTAATTATATGTTTACTGATAAAAGTTTAGAAAATTTCTTCTATATAGACATAATAAAGGAGATTTTTCCACAAGCAAAAATAATTAATTGTAGAAGAAATGTTTTATCTTCAATTATGTCTACTTTAAAAAATAACTTAATATTTTTGTCATGGACACATAATCTAGAACATATTTTTAAATACTATGATATTTATCATCAAATTATTAAAAATTTTAAAAAAACTTTTCCCAATTTTATTTATGATTTACAATATGAAGCGTTTGTTAGTGATCCGGAAAATGAAGCAAAAAAATTGATGAAATTCTGTGGTTTGCCTTGGGATGTAAAATGTTTGGAATTTTATAAAAGAAAAGATTTAATCTCTAAAACACAAAGTAACGTTCAAATTAGAAAAGCTATTTATAAAGACTCAATAAACAAGTATTTGCCATATAAACAATTTTTATCTAAACATGGAAATAAATATTCTTGGTTTAACTAAAAAAGGCTGGGACTAAAAATAATTTTTCAAAAAAGTTAATTAATTATTTAAATTAATTTTCACTCCCTTTATTTTGCAAAAAACGGAACTCCTCTATGATGCTCTCATAAGTATCTCTGAAATACTTGTCAGTTATTAAATCCTTATAATTATGTTCGATATCACTATCCTTATAATTAATAATTTTATTGACCAAATCACCAGGATCATTTAAGTCAAATTCTTCAACATAAGGGACCAATTTATTATCAAGAATACCTTTGGAATAATAGATCTTTTTGTTAAAATATATTGACTCCAATAAGGGTAGACTTGATCTTCCCAAATAAGTGGGGATTATTACTGCATCACAGTATTTATAAATTGAAATCAATTCCTCATCATCTATATGCCCCAAAATTTTTATGTTTTTTTCTAATTTAAGGTCATTAATTTTTTTTTTAATATATTTTTGATTTCCTTTTTCATTTCCACAAAATATAAATCCATAATTATCTAATTTTTTTTGCCTTATTTTGTTCATTGCTTCAATTAGATATATATGATTTTTATGAGACCAAAATTGCGCTGGGTAAAAAAACCACTTTTTATTTTTATCAAAATTAAATCTATTAAAAACTTTAACAAAATCTATATCTTTTATTTTCTCATATTTTTTAGGAAGTATTGGAGTTAAATTTAAAATCTTTATATCATCAGATTTACAGCCAAATTCATTAATTAAATCTAATTTATTTTTTTCTGTAAAAACAACTATTCTAAATGCATTTTCAGCAGCATTATCAATAATTTTCTTCTGATATAAATATCCACCAGTTTTGAGTTCTGTAAAATTTTTATATTTTTTTATCTCTGTGTTCCAAATATTAATTACGAAATAAAAATTATCACAATAAATAGAGTATGCAGACGGGCTAGAAAAAATTAATAAATCAATATTATTTTTTTTTAAAAAAACTTGAAATGGATTTAATCGACTAAAAAAATAATATTTATTTTTTTTTAAAAAACCAGATAACAAAAATTTAATCTTATCAACCCAGGTTTTCTCAAAAGAATAAACTTTTATATTAGTGTCTATATATTCGTTAGACTCAATTTTTTTATCTGAAATAATGCATATTTCATCTTTATCACTTAATTTTAGAGACTTTAAAGATCTGGTGAATCCAAGAGATTGATTTAATGATCCACCTGTTTCACTAAAAGATACAAAAATACCAATTTTCATTATCTAATTTCTAATTTTGGCAAAGGAAAAAAAAATTTGAAAATTTTTTTGCTTTACAGTTTCTACAGTATTTAATCATATTCATTATGTTAGTTTAAATTACTGTTATGTTGTTGTTTACTTATAGACAATTTATTATACATTATTAGAAGTATAATTTGTTATCAATATTTATGAATATATAAATGCAATACTGGTTAATGAAAATAGTACTTCGCATGCATACGCCCACCTAATACAACCCATACTACTGAAATCATTATCTTTTCTGTCAAAGAATATTGATTAACGTCAATTAAATATTATAAATCAGAGATTCATCGTGGGGTACGATTTTAAACAATGTGTACTTAATTATGTGAAAAAGAAATAAATAATTTATAATCAAGAAATATGTTAAAAAGAAAATTGGGAAAATTTATTTCTTTTTTTTTTCCAGGTTTAATTTGGCGAAAAAAAGCTATCTCCCAAAATGACAACAAAGAATCGGAAGCTCTTTTACTCTATGCTGAAGAGCTTAAAATAAATAAATCCTTTGTTGAATTTGGATTTGGACCATTTCAATACAACTCGATAGATCTAACTAAGCGACACTATAAAGGACTATTGATTGATGGAACAAAATTAAGTTGTGATCAAGTAAATAAAATTTTTAAAAGTTTAAAATTAAATGTTACAGCCATTTGTCACTGGATTACCTTAGAAAATCTTGAACCAATTATTGACTTTGTTAAAAAAAATAATGGTAAACTTGGTGTACTTAGTATTGATATTGATGGAAACGATTATTGGATTTTAAAAAAACTACTTATTCATTTTAAACCTGAAATAATATGTGTGGAGTATAATGCTTCTTTTTTAATGAAAAGTATTACAATACCCTATGCGGCTAACTTTGACAGACATAAAACGCATAGTAGTGGATTTTATCATGGAGCTTCGATTGCAGCCTTTTATAATTTATTAAATAAAGATTACGCCTTAGTTCAAAATATTGGTGGTCTGAACTTAATTTTTATTCGTAATGATATCTTTTTGGATAAATACAAAACTTTGACACCAGAAAAAGCATATTCAGAAAATTATTTAAGAAACAAATGGAGTAACACCACATCGAAAGAACAGTGGAAAAGAATTAAAGATTTAAAGTTTATAGAAGTATAAAATTGTTGTTTTATAAAATAAAATTTAAAAGCAAAAAAATTATTTTAACTAACTTATCAAATTCCCTAGAACGAATTAAAATCTGTATTTAAAGAGGGCTTTTTTATTTCTTGCTTAGAAATAATAATATTGTCATTAAGATAAAAAGTATTCTCATTAAAATAAATGGAATCAATTAATTCAATTTTTTTTATATAACCCATAAAAATAATTTTAAAAAAATTTACAAATATATTTCTTATTCTTAAATCTAAAGGTCTATTTGTTTTAAAAAAATAATATTTTTTATATCCTAATTCGCCTAAAAAACTAATAATCTCATTATTTTTGCTAAAGTCTTTCATATCAAATTCTAAAGATATTATGGGTGAATTATTTTCTAAATTTTTTTTCATTGACTTTAGTACATCTAATTCACTTCCCTCAACATCAATTTTAATAAAACTAATTGAGTTTTCAAAATTATACAAATCATCAAATTTTTCAAAAAAAATTTTATGCCCTCCCTTTTGATCTTCTATATAATTTGTGCTAGCTACATTCTTTCTGCTTTCAATAAAAATATGCGATTGTTTTTTTTCATTAGAAAGTCCAATATTAAAAGTTTTTATGTGGGGCAAATCTTCAGTATTTAATTGTAGAAGTTTGTAAGTTTTGGGATGCGGTTCAAAAGAATATATTTTTTTAAAACTATTTCTAAAGTATAATGTGTGATTTCCAATATTTGCACCAACATCAATAAATATTTCTTTATCAATTATATTTGATATTAAATCTAATTCATCTTTTTCGTAAATACCATTAATCATTAATTCTTTAGACAAGCTGTCATTAAAAAATATTGCTGGATTAAATCTATATAATTTTTTAAATTTTTCAGATTTATAATTAAAATTAGCTCTTACGAAAGTAGCCAATACAAGGTTATAAAAATCTTTAAATTTTTTTAATATTATCATTAATATTATTTAGATAATTATATTGTTTAATTAAAATAACAATTTTATCTTATAAATTACGAGAAAACTCTACTAAATAATAAATGCTTGAGCCGAAATTTGAATATGTATATGACTTTGCATAGTACTTGTTTTTAAAAATACCGTATTATGAAAGTGCTATGTTTAAAAAAGTAAGTAAACACTGGAGAAACAATTAGATGCAGTACTGGTTACTTAAATCAGAACCCAATGTATGGTCAATTAATCAACAAAAAAAAGCTGGAGAAGCTGGCGTTACCTGGGATGGTGTAAGAAACTTCCAAGCAGCAAAAAATTTAAAAAATATGAAGAAAGGCGATTTGTGTTTTTTTTATCATTCAAATATTGGAAAAGAAATTGTTGGTATTGTTGAGGTGATAAAACAATCTTTTCTTGATCCCACTGATAAAATGAAAAAATTCGTTGCTGTTAAAGTTAAATATAAAAAACATTTAAAAAAAAAAATTACCCTCGAAAATATAAAAAAAAATAAAAAATTTAGTCATTTAGCCCTAATTAAACAAAGCCGTTTATCAATAATGCCTATAGATACGAAAAGCTGGCAAATTCTAAATAAGATGAGTAATATTCAATAAAAAATTAAAAACTATGGCTAGAAGATCAAAAAAGAAAACATCAAAGAAAAGAAAAGAAAGTAAGAGTAATAGTAAGAGTAAAAAATTAAAATCACCTGAAAAAAAACAGGAATTAATAATAAAAACTAGGTCTGATTGGATAAAAAAAGCTCTAATTAATAAAAAACAATATGAAAAAAAATATAGTTACTCTTTAAAAAATAACGATGATTTTTGGAAAAAAGAAGGTAAGCGTATTAATTGGATCAAACCTTATAAAAAAATAAAAAATATAAAATATAGTAAGTCTGAAGTTAGTATTAAATGGTATTACGATGGTACTCTTAATGCATCTGCAAACTGTATTGATAGACATTTAAAAAAAAATAAAGATAAAACAGCTATTATTTGGGTTGGAGATGACCCAAAAGTTCAAAAAAAAATTACTTATAAACAACTTCATCAAGAAGTTTCTAAAACAGCAAATGCTTTAAAAGAATTAGGTATTAAAAAAGGTGACAGAGTTACAATTTACCTAACTATGATACCTGAATTAGCGTATACAATGTTAGCATGTGCAAGAATTGGTGCAGTGCATTCAATTATATTTGGTGGTTTTTCTCCAGACAGTATAGCTGGCAGAATTAACGACTGTAAATCTGATTACGTAGTAACAGCAGACGAAGGTTTAAGAGGAGGAAAAACTATTCCATTAAAATCCATTACTGATGAAGCATTAGTTAATTGTTCAAATGTTAAGAAATGTATTGTGATAAAAAAAACTGGTAATAGAATTAATTGGGACGAAAGTAGAGATGTTTGGTATCACGATATTGTTAAAAAAGCTTCTCCTATTTGTGAACCTGAAGAAATGAATGCTGAAGACCCATTGTTTATACTTTATACCTCAGGATCAACTGGTAAACCAAAGGGTGTTTTACATACTACTGGTGGATATATGGTTTACGCATCAATGACACATCAATATATTTTTAATTATAAGCCGAAAGATATTTATTGGTGCACTGCTGATATTGGGTGGATTACAGGTCATAGCTATATAATATATGGACCTTTAGCAAATGGAGCTACTACAATTATGTTTGAAGGAATACCTACATATCCAGATACCTCGAGATGGTGGCAGATAGTCGACAAATACAAAGTAAATATTTTTTATACTGCACCAACAGCAATTAGAGCTTTGATGAGAGAGGGAGATGGTCCTGTTAAAAAAACTTCAAGAAAATCCTTAAAATTACTTGGAACTGTAGGTGAACCTATAAATCCTGAAGCATGGCAATGGTATTTTAAGACTGTGGGAGATTCTAAGTGTCCTATAGTAGATACATGGTGGCAAACTGAAACTGGTGGAATATTAATAAGCCCACAAACTGGAGCAATAGATTTAAAACCAGGATCTGCTACTAAACCTTTTTACGGTATAAAACCTGTTATCGTTGATCAGGAAGGAAAAGTATTAAAAGGTGAGGCTCGAGGAAGATTATGTATAGCTCAATCTTGGCCTGGACAAATGAGAACCGTTTATGGTGATCACAATAGATTTATAGAAACTTATTTTTCACAATTTGATGGTAAATATTTTACAGGAGATGGCTGTAGAAGAGATAAAGATGGCTATTACTGGATCACAGGTAGAGTTGATGATGTAATAATCGTATCAGGACATAATTTAGGAACTGCAGAAATAGAAAGTGCATTTGTTGCACATCCAAAAGTTGCTGAAGCAGCTGTCGTTGGTTATCCACATGATATTAAAGGTAACGGACTTTATTGTTACGTAACATTAAATGTAGGGGAAAAGCATGATGGAGATCTTGAAAGAGAATTAAAACTATGGGTTAGAAAACAAATTGGACCAATAGCAACGCCTGACCTTATACACTTTTCTCCTGGGCTTCCTAAAACAAGATCTGGAAAAATTATGAGGAGAATTTTAAGAAAAATTGCAGCGAATGAACATGAACAGCTTGGTGATACAACAACTTTAGCAGACCCAAGTGTAGTTAAAAGCTTAGTTGATAATAGAAAAAATATTTAAAATTTTATTAATTTTATAAATTCTTTTTTAATATTATCCCACTTTAAAATCATAGAATTTAAAACTATTTTTCTATCTAAGGTTTTTAATTCTTCGGCTATAGGTGCCCACTCATATAAAGCCAAAGCACTATCATTAAATGGTAAATTGCTACAATGAGTTTTCCAGTCTATTTTTTTTAAACGTTCTTCAAAAGATTTTTTTCCTTTTTCTATTACATCTACCGGCATCCCATTTGGAATTTCATCATCTAAGATACTTTCATAAATCTTTTTTGCATTTTCAATTTCTTGATAATTAAAAAAAACATTAAGATATGAAAAACTAAAAAAAGTAAGATCTTGCAGAGCGACTGCATAAATATGCCATTTAGCTTTGTTAATCGATTCTAATAATTCCTTATTATCAAAGTGCAGCACATACTTTGTACCCATTCTTGTTTTTAAGTAACTATACAAAGTTACTTGGGACACCCATGCTGATTTTTTTTGAATAAACTCTTTAAGATCTTTTGTATCTTTGATTTTTTTCTTTGGTATGAATGCTTTGAATAAAGAAAATAAATAAACCTTAAAATCTTCAAGTTTTATATCTTTGAAACTAAGTTTGTATTTTAAAACCATATTCTACTCCAGGTTGTTTATAATATACAAAAACCTTTAATTCTAGTGACCAACTTGGTTTTTTAAGGGTTTCAATCTATCTCATTATATGTATGAATCCCGTTTTTTAACCTATAGGGAGGATTAAAAATGTCAAAACAAGCAAAACACTGGGAAAAAACTAGAGGTTTGTTATTTGTAACTTTAGCAATCTGGTTTGTTTTCTCAATTGGCATCTTTTTCTTCGGAGCCGAAATGGAAGCATCTAGCTTCAGACCTTTTGGATATCCATTGTCATACTACATGACATGTCAAGGGTCACTTGGAATTTTTGTAATATTAATTTTTTGGTTTGCAAACAGACAAGAAAAGATAGATGAAGAATTTGGTTATACTGAAAGAGAGGATGACTAAAATGATTAAAGGAAAATTTATCGACAATTTGCCTAAAGTTTATGGAATATATACAGGAGGTTTCCTTGTATTCATAATCTTAATGGCGATTGCGGAACAAGCGGGAATGTCAGCAAAAATGATAGGTATCTTTTTTGTTGCGTTTACGGTTGGTATATATGCAATAATTGGATATCTATCAAGAACACTTCAACTAGATGCATATTACGTAGCTGGAAGACAAGTTCCAACTGTATTCAATGGAATGGCGACTGCAGCAGACTGGATGTCTGGTGCTTCATTCGTTGCAATGGCAGGCGGAATATACTTTAAAGGCTATGGATATATGGCTTTGTTAGTTGGATGGACAGGTGGATACGTACTTGTTGCTTCTTTATTAGCGCCTTACTTAAGAAAGTTTGGATGTTATACAGTTCCAGATTTTATTGGTACAAGATACGGTGGTAACTTAGCAAGACTATCTGCAGTTCTAGTTTTAACAGTAGCTTCATTCACTTATGTGACAGCACAAATTAATGCAACAGGGACAATTGCTTCTGTAGCATTAGATATTCCATTTGGAATAGCTGTATACGTTGGATTAGCAAGTATATTAATTTGTTCTATGCTTGGTGGTATGAGAGCTGTTACTTGGACGCAAGTTGCACAATACATTGTGTTAATTATAGCTTACTTATTACCTGTATTCTGGATTAGTAATAAAATGGGTGCTGGTATATTTCCACACTTAATGCTAGCAGATGAAGTTGCTAGAATTGCTGAGTTAGAAAGCCAATTTGGTTTAGGAACAGTTAAAAACTCTGCAGCTGATTTAGCTACAGTACCAAAAGGCTTAGCTGGTATAACTAAAGCGCACTCTGAAGTTAACACTACACCTTGGAAATTTATTTCATTAGCAGTTTGTATGATGGCTGGAACAGCATCATTACCTCACGTTATGATGAGATATTTTACTACTCCAAGTGTAAAAACTGCTAGAAGATCAGTAGGTTGGTCACTATTCTTTATATTCCTACTTTACTCTTCTGCACCAATGTTAGCTACATTATCAAAACTATCTTTGATGGATCCAAACCTGGCAACAGGAATTATTGGTAAATCAATAACTGAAGTTCAAAATATAGATTGGTATCAAAACTGGAACCAAGCAAACTTAATGTTTGTAAGCGACTTTAACGGAAATGGAACTCTTGAATTAAATGAGTTTTTCATGGGTGGTAAAGCCGTTGTATTAGCTACTCCAGAAATTGCTGGATTACCTTATGTAATATCAGGACTAGTTGCTGCTGGAGGTATGGCTGCTGCCATGTCTACTGCCGATGGTTTAGTTTTAGCAATTGCAAATGCTTTATCTCATGACTTGTACTACAAGATCATTGATCCTAAAGCAGAAACTGCAAAAAGACTAATTGTTGCAAGGGTATTACTTGTAATAATTGGTTTTGCCGGAGCAACTATTGCTGCACTAGAGATCCAAGGTATCTTAGGTTCGGTTATCTGGGCTTTTGACTTTGCGATGTCAGGATTGTTCTTCCCACTTGTACTAGGAGTATGGTGGAAGAGAGCAAACGCACAAGGTGCTGTTGCAGGTATGCTTATTGGTTTAGCAGTTGGTACTTGGTACTTAATTCATGTACGTACTGGTGGAACTCCAATCTGGGGTGTTACTCAACTTACATTCGGTATACATGGAGCATTAGCTAGCTTAATATCAATGGTTGTAGTTAGTTTAGCGACTAAAGCGCCAGATGCTGCTACTCAAAGAATGGTTGACGAAGTACGTATACCTAGCGGTAGAACTGTACTTGGTAAACAACACTAAATAATTATAATTTTAAGGGGCGATAAATTTCGCCCCTTTTAATTTTAAAAATTTTCAATGTCTGCAAACTTTCATCCCTTAGTATATTTAATTGATTATGTAATGGGCATGATTATGTGGACATTAATTGGAAGAGTGGCGATGAACATCTTTCAAAAGGAAAACTCTGAATTTTTTTTCATGAAAGTTTTTGTGAAATTAACAGACCCATTAATCAATCTATTTAAACCTATAACGCCTTCATTCATAATAAAGCCTATTGTTCCACTTTATGTGGCTTGGTTTTTTTACATGTTTAGATTTTACCTAATGCCCTATCTATTAGGATATTCTGTTATGGGAATGTTATCTTTCCCCCTAGAAAGCGAAATTGCCAGAGAAATTTATCGTATTTTTGGTAAAAATTGATTCAAAAAAAAAACAAAAATTGATACTAGTATTCTAGTAATCAATGAAAAAAATAAAAATTTCACCCTCCATACTATCGGGAGATTTTAGCCAATTAGGAAGTGAAATTCAAAAACTTGAAAAAGCAGGCGCAGACATGATTCATGTCGATGTTATGGATGGTCATTTTGTTCCTAATTTAACAATAGGTCCACCTGTCATTAAAGCGTTACGCAAACATTCAAAATTACCATTTGATGTTCACTTAATGATATCTCCTGTTCATAAATATATAAAAAACTTTGCTGATGCAGGTGCAGACATAATCACAATCCATCCAGAAGCAACTGAAAATTTAGGGGATACTATTAAACATATTAAAAGTTTTAATAAGAAAGTCGGTTTATCTCTAAACCCAGATACACAAATTGATGTT
This sequence comes from uncultured Pelagibacteraceae bacterium, assembly GCA_902574725.1. Classification (GTDB taxonomy): domain Bacteria; phylum Pseudomonadota; class Alphaproteobacteria; order Pelagibacterales; family Pelagibacteraceae; genus Pelagibacter. The sequence goes on along the minus strand of CACGPA010000008.1, from coordinate 5,213 downwards.
ATAAAAGATTTTTTAAATGAAATTAATTTAGTACTAATAATGAGTGTTCATCCTGGATTTGGAGGACAAAAATTTATCCCTGACGTTTTAAAAAAAATTAAAGATCTTGATCAAATCAAAAAACAAAAAAATATGAATTTTGACATAGAGGTAGATGGTGGAATAAATTTTAGTAACTCAAAATTAGTTAAAGAAGCAGGTGCTAATATATTAGTATCTGGAACAACAATTTTTAAAGATAATGAAGGTGATATAAAAAAGAATATAGAAACTTTAAAAACTAATTAGTATGATTTTAAAAAATTCATTAAGTTATATTAATCAATTTTTTTTTTTAATATCAAATCAAACAAGAAAATTTTATTTAAATTCAAAAATATACAATAATAAAATTTCAAAAATTAATGAAAAAAACTTAGAATATAAACCAAGTACAAACTTACTAGACTGCCTTATAAAATATAATAAAAATAAAAATAATATTGAAGATTTTTATTTAAATAAAATTTGGTTAAATGAAAATTTAAAAAAAAAAGATTATAACAATTTACATAGTTTTTTTTGGTTATTCACTCTAGATCTTAACTCTTCAAAAGAAAAGGTTCAGTCTGTAATTTTAAATTGGATCGATAATAATTTTAAATACAATCATTTAAATTGGAATATAGATATTTTATCCAAAAGAGTTTTGGCTTGGATATCTAATTCAAAATTAACCTACGAAAATAGTAGTGAAGATTACAAAGAAAAATTTGACGGATTAATACAAAAACAAATTAATCATTTAATTAACGAAATCGATAGATCTAAATGGATTGATGATAAAATGATTGGATGCGCTGCTATCATTTTAGGTGGTTTGGCTTACGATGAAAAAGAAAGATTTTTAAATTATGGATTAAATCTTTTAAAAAAAATAATAAAATTCTCTTTTGATAAAGAAGGTTTCCCAAAATCAAGAAATATTAGACAACTTAATTTTTATTTAAAATATTTTATTCTAATAAGAGAGTGGCTTAAAGAATCACAAAACGAAATACCAGAATATTTAGATGAAATTATATTTCATTTAGGCCAAGCTAATTTTTTAATTCATAAAAATATTGATGAAAATTTTCTTTTTAATGGAAATCAAATATCAAAAAACGCGGAATTCGAAAATTATCTTAAACGATTAGGATATAATTTTAAAAATGAAAACAACGAAATTGGAGGATATGTTTTTTTAAAAAACAAAAAATTTGCTTTAGCATTAGATTTTGGATCAACACCGGATAAAAAATTTTCTGATAATTATCAATCTGGTGCACTATCTTTTGAAATAATAAGCAATAATAAAAAATTAATATGTAATTCAGGATACTTTCAAAACTACAAACATCAGCTAAATAATATTTCAAAAACAAGCGCTTGTCATAGTACTTTAATTATTGCGAATACTTCTTCAGCACAATTTATAAAACAACTTGATGGTCCAACAATAATTAATAACAAATTAGAAATTTTTGATAAAAAAATTATTTCAGAAAAAAATTATTGGTCAGTTAGTGCATCTCATAATGGTTATAATAAAAGATTTGGTATAATTCATAATAGAAAAATTGATTTTTTACACGATAATAAAAAATTTATTGGTACAGATACAATTTTAAAAAAGAAAAAATTTAAATCCACAACTTTTGAAATTCGTTTTCATCTAGATCCAGCTTCTAAAGTAATGAAAACACAAGATAGTAAAACAATTTATATTGATTTAAAGAATGAAGGTTGGAAATTTTTATGTAAAGAATATAGAATTGATGTTGAAACAGGATTATTTTTTGGTTTAAAAAATAATTTTGTAGAAAATCAAAACATAGTCATTTCAGGAATCGTGGAAAATGAAAAACAAAAAATAAATTGGGAGTTAGAAAAAATTCAATGAATAAAATAAAAAGAGCCTTAATCTCTGTCTTCAACAAAACTGAACTTAATAAAATTTTAAAAACTTTAAAAAAATACAAAATAGAAATAATAAGCTCTGGTGGCACACATAAAGAAATAAAAAAACTAGGATTTAAATGTTTAGAAGTTTCTAATTATACAGGATCGCCAGAAATTTTAGATGGAAGAGTCAAAACTTTACATCCAAAAATACATTCTGGAATTTTAAGTAAAAGAAAAAATAAATCGCACAAAAAAGATTTATTAAAAAATAATTTTAAAGAGATAGATTTGATAATTGTTAATTTTTATCCATTTGAAGAAACATTAAATCAAACAAAAAATCATAAAAAAATAATTGAAAATATAGATATTGGTGGACCAGCTATGGTCAGAGCAGCCGCAAAAAATTATAATGACGTAACAGTAATTACAAATTTTAAACAATATAATGAATTAATTAATGAATTAAAAAAATATAAAGGATCCACAAGTTCACAATTTAGAGAAAAAATGTCTAGAGAAGCTTTCTCTGAAACCAGTTACTATGATGCTTTAATAGCAAACTACTTTAATAAAATTTCTAAAAATCAATTTCCAAATAAAAAATTAATATTTGGAAATTTAGTAGAAAAATTAAGATATGGTGAAAATCCACACCAAAAAGGTGCTATTTATTCATCATCAAAAAAATTAAAAATACACAAGTTAAATGGTAAACAGCTCAGTTATAATAATTTTAACGATATATTTTCAGCATTATTAATATCAAAATCTTTGCCTACAAATACAGGAACAGCAATTGTTAAGCATGCAAACCCATGTGGAGTATCTATCCATAAAAATAAAGTTGAAAGTTATAGACTTGCTTTAAAATGCGACCCTATAAGTGCATTTGGTGGAATTGTTTCTTGTAACTTTAAAATAGATAAAAAAACAGCATTAGAATTAAATAAAATATTTTTAGAAGTAGTAATCGGTAATGGATTTGAATCAAATGCTTTAAATATTTTAAAAAAAAAGAAAAATTTAAGAATTATAGATGCTTCTAATTTAGAAGTTAAAAATATTGAAAATATAACTTCTAATTTTAATTCTATGTTATTACAATCTTCTGATACAAAAAAATTTTCTACAAAAGACTTTAAAATTGTATCCAAACAAAAACCAAATTCTAAAACTTTAAAAAATTTAATTTTCGCTTTTAATATTTGTAGATTTGTAAAATCTAATGCAATAGTATTAGCAAAAGATAATACAACAATTGGTATTGGATCTGGTCAACCAAGCAGACTAGATAGCTGTAAAATTGCGATAAATAAAATGAGAAAATTTCAAAATAATAGTAATGAAAAAATAATAGCAGCTTCTGATGCTTTTTTTCCTTTTGTTGATGGAATTGAAACTCTAGTTCAAGCTGGGGTAAATGCTGTTATTCAACCCTCTGGATCCATAAGGGATAAAGAAATAATTAAGTTTGCAAATCAAACTGGAACTATTTTAGTATTTTCTAAAACTCGTCATTTTAGACATTAAAAGATTTCATCTACTTTAGCCGCAAGGATAAAGTCACTCTCATGCAAACCTTTTATTGCATGAGTAAAGATTTTTATTTTTGCATATCCCCAACCAAACCAAATGTCAGGATGATGACCTTCTTTTTCAGCAATATCTCCCACCTTATTTACAAAATTTTGACTTTCTAAAAAATTTTTAAACTTAAATTCCTTTATTAAATAATAAATTTTTGAATCATCGCATTCAACTTTCCATCCATCTACCATTTTAAGATATTTATGAATTTCTGTAATATCAAAGCCCGGTATTTTTCCATCACACGGAATACATTTTTTTTTCGCTAAGTCACTCATAATAAAAAATTATCAATAAATACTTTTGGAGCGGGCAAAGGGGGTCGAACCCTCGACCTTCTCGTTGGCAACGAGACGCTCTACCACTGAGCTATGCCCGCTTATTAAAAAAGATTATAGTTAAATGTTTTTTTTTGAGCAAGCAAGAATAATATTATATATGGTTTATCATCGAATTTTATTAGAAATACAAAAGATTATTTGCTAATTTATTTTATTAATTTATGACTAAATTTGAAGATTTACCAAAGGAAATACCTATATTCCCGTTATCTAATTTTATAATTTTTCCTGAAACAGCTGTTCCTCTAAACATTTTTGAACCAAGATATATTCAAATGATTGATGATAGCATGAAATCAAACAAATTGATTGGAATGGTACAGCCAAAAAAAACTGGTGAGCTAAAAAAACCAGACCTATATGATGTTGGCTGTATCGGAAAAATAAAAAGCTTCAATGAAACAAATGATGGAAGATATTTAATTGTAATAAATGGAATAAATAGATTTAAAATAGTAAAGGAAGTTTTAACTGAAAAACTCTATAGAATTTGTAAAATTAGTTGTGCAAACTTTGCTAATGATATTATAGAAAAAAAGGAAAATATTAATTTTTCAGATCTCGAATTAATATTTAAAAATCTAAAAAATATTTTTGAAAAAAAAGGTTTTATTATTAATTGGTCTGAATTAAAAAACCAAAATCTTAACCAAACAATAAATACTCTATCCATGGCCTCTCCATTTTCTTTAGAAGAAAAACAAATATTATTAGAATCTATTGATATTAAATCACGAAAATATAAACTTGAAGAAATTTTAAAAACTTACATCACGGATGAATTTGAAAATACAACTTTGCAATAACTAGTTTATTTCTAAACCTCTATTAGCAACTTTAACAAAAAAATTATTTATAAATTTATTTTTACCCAATAAATTTATTATTTTGTCAGAATATTTATTTTCAAATTTATTATCATATTTAAAAAAATCCTGAATAAAATTTACTCCAGTAGAATAAATTAAATTATAGTGCTTTGTTTTTTTTTGAAATTCATCAAGAACTGATGCATCTATTGAAAGGCCTAATTCAATTTTATTTTGTATCTCATTCAATAAAACTTCTAAATCTCTTAAAGTCATATTAAAACCTTGTCCTACTAAAGGATGTATTTGGTGCAAACTGTCCCCAAACAATAATATTTTTCCATTATAATAATTTCTAGCTGAAGAAAATCTTAGCTGCACTTTTTCAAATTTTGAAAATTTTTTTATAAAATATAAATTATTATAAAATTTAATTAGTTTTATAATTTTTTTTTTATCTATATTTTCTTTTTGCTTATAAATCGAAAAAACTATCGAAGTTTCATTTTTAGATAATGGCAAAAAAGCTAGAGGGCCATACTTAGTA
>CACGPA010000007.1 GCA_902574725.1 uncultured Pelagibacteraceae bacterium | reverse complement strand
AGATGTTGCCAAAATTAATTTTCTAAAATTTTCAGCTTTGGAATTTGATAAAGCTTGGTTTTCAAAAACGGAAATCTTAGTTACACCTTCAACTAGGTCTGCTACTTCTTGACCAAATTCACTTTTAATTGTTTGATATGTTGCGTGAGTATCTTCAATAGTATCATGCAATAAACCAGTGGCTATTGTGGCGCTGTCTAATTTTAATTCTGTAAGAATGTTGGCAACAGCAACAGGATGAATAACATATGGATCACCTGAATCTCTTTTTTGATTCTCATGTGCTTTAATAGCAAAGAGATAAGCTTTATTCAAAGTTTCGGGGTTAAGAAACTTATTATAGGATTTTACTTTATTTATTAAATCGTCAGATTTTAACATTATTCGATTATATATTAATTTAGGTAAGTTTAATAGTTCTTAGATGATTTGATCCTAGGCTATTTAATAAATCACTTATTTTCTTATTTTTTTTTGGATATATCCAAGTTTTTGATATTTCGAACAATGGTAATAATACAAAATTCCGCTGATGTAGCCTTGGATGAGGAATACTTATGAAATCATTTTTATTTTTAATTTTAAAAACTTTTTGATCATAGTCCAAAATATCAATATCACATTCTCTAGGTGCATTTTTAAATGATTTTTTTCTTCCAAGTTTTAATTCGATTTGTTTAACAAAAAGAAACAAATCAAAAGGTTTTAAAGTAGTTTTTCCTTCAATTACTATGTTTAAAAAAAAGGGATCTTTGTAATTGGGGTAAGATTTTGTTTTATAAAAACTTGAAATTTTAACAATTTTAAATTTATTATTTTGTTGAAGTAAAAATTTTGCAAATTCTATATTTTTTTTTTTATTACCTAAATTTGATCCTACTCCTAAATAGATTTTTTTAGCTTGTTTTTCTAACATATCTAGCTTTATCTCTGTTCCAATCTCTATTTTTTTTTGTCTGTCTCTTATCGTGCTGTTTTTTACCTTTTGCTACTGCAATCTCTATTTTTGCTCTACCTTTTTTAAAATAAAGTTTAGTTGGTATTAAGGTAAAACCTTCTTTATTAATTTTACCAATTAACTTATTTATTTCTGTTTTATTTAATAAAAGTTTTCTATCTTCTCTTGGATTATGATTTGAATAGCTAGCTTCTTTATATGCTGGTATATGTGAATTTACTAAAATAATTTCACCATCTTTTTCTATGGCATAGGACTCTGCAATATTTACTTTGCCACTTCTTATTGATTTAATTTCAGATCCTTTTAATACAATTCCTGCTTCATATAATTTTTCAAAAAAAAAATTAAAACTAGCTTTTCTGTTTATAGATATAATTTTTAAACCAGAATTGGTTTTTTTTTTCATTAACTTAAAATTTTAGCAGATGATAATGCTTTTTTAACTTCTTCCTGTGTTTCTTTTTTAATTTTAACCAAAGGTAATCTAATTTCATCATCACATAATCCTATGAGTTTGGCGGCATACTTTGCTGGTGCTGGATTACTTTCTATAAACAAAGCTTTATGTAAAGGTTGCAACATTTGATCAATTCTTTCAGCCTCTTTTATTTCATTAGCAGATTTTGATTTTGAATATTTTTGAAAATCGGAACATAATTTAGGTGCGATATTAGCGGTTACAGAAATTATTCCCACACCTCCTCTTTTGTTAAACTCAAATGCTAATCCATCTTCTCCAGTAAGCTGAATAAATTCTGATCCTAATTTTTTAATTGTTTGATCAATTCTATTCAGATCTCCTGTTGCATCTTTAACGCCAACAATATTTTTAAGTTCAAATAATCTTGACATTGTATCTACAGACATATCAATTACACATCTGCTTGGAATATTATAAATTATAATTGGAATATTTGTATTGTCATTTATTGCCTTATAGTGCTGATACAAACCTTCTTGTGAAGGTTTGTTATAATAAGGTGTCACTACTAATGCTCCATCAGCTCCTACTTTTTCAGCATGTTTGGTTAGAGAGATTGCTTCTTCTGTAGAGTTTGATCCAGTCCCAGCAATAACAGGAATTTTTCCGTTAGATTCTTTTATACATATTTCTATAACTTTTTGATGCTCATCATGATTTAAAGTTGGAGACTCGCCTGTAGTACCAGCAGGGACAAGACCATTAGTACCATTTTTCAAATGAAAATGAATAATCTTGATATAAGCTTCTATATCAAGCTTATTATCTTTAAACGGTGTTATTAAAGCTACATTTGAACCTTTGAACATAAATATTTATAACATATATAACATAAATTATATATTCATTTACAAAAAAATATGAAAAAAATTATTCTTTTTTCTTTAGTACTGTTTTCAATAATTTTGAATAAAAACAATTTATATTCTGAAGATAATATAATTTATCCGCTTAAAAAACCGATTTTAAAACCTGAAGATAAAGAAAAAAAAATTTCTATAAACATTATAAAACCTCTTAAAAAGCCAATTATAAAAAAAGTTGAAAAAAAACCAAAAGAAGAAAAAATCAAAGAAAAAAAAGTAACAAAACTTTCAATTATTGTTCCAAAAAGTAAACCAAAAGTAATTCAAAAAACAATTAAAAAAATAGCTAAAAAATCAAAATATTACTCAAAGAAGAAATTTTCTTTAGCAAAAAAATCAATTGAATCTTTTGAAAAAGGAAAATGGACTCAAGCAATTAATTTAGCAAAAAAATCAAATGACAGAAGTATTTATAACTTTGTTCAATGGAGGCATTTAATAACTAGAGGAAATAAAGCAAGTTTTTATGATTATCAGCAATTTATCATTAACAATCCTAACTACCCTAGAATTGGCAGAATTAAATATTTATCTGAACACAAAATGTCTACGAAAACAATCTCTCCAAAAAAAATTATTGAATGGTTTGAAAACAATCAACCATTAAGTGGTTATGGTGAAATGACACTTGGTGAAAGCTTAATTGCTACTGGACAAATAAATAAAGGCACAAATTTAATTAAAAAAGGATGGATTACAGCAGAATTGTCTAAATCTGATTTAAGATTTTTTAGAAAAAAATATAAAAAATATCTTAATAAAAAAGATTATATCAATAGAGCTGAATATTTAGCTTGGGAAAATAAATATTGGGATTTACGTAGACTGCTTAGATACTTGCCTAAAGAGGAGCAACTTCTATATACAGCAAGACAATTATTAATGAGCAAATCATATGGTGTTGATAATGCTATATCTAAAGTACCACATAAATATAAAAATAATCCTGGTTTAGATTACGATCGTCTTAAATGGAGAAGAAAAAGAGGCAGATTAGAATCGTCACTAGAAATTTTGTTAAAAGTAAAAAACACAAAAGAATATCTTGTAAGACCAGAAAAATGGTGGAAAGAAAGACAAATCATAGCACGATCATTAATTTACAAAAAAAGATATGAACAGGCTTATAAAATTACAAGCAAACATGCAATGACTGAAGGCCCAGATTTTGCTGCAGCAGAATGGATGAGTGGTTGGATTGCACTTAGTTTTTTAGATGACCCTATAATAGCCATCGAACACTTTGAAAAATTTTATAATGAAGTTGGCTATCCAATAAGTTTATCTAGAGGTGCCTACTGGCTTGGAAGATCTTATGAAAAACTTGGTAACAACGATAAAAGTATCGAATGGTATAAAGAATCTGCTAAATTTTTAACTACTTATTACGGTCAATTATCATTTATGAAAGTTTATCCAAATGAAAAATTTAGTTTAAACATGGAGGAAAATTTTGACAATGATTATAAGAAAAAATTTTTTGAAAAAGATCTTGTTAAAATCGTTTATTTATTAAAGGAACTAGATAAATCAAAATATACTAAACATATTTTAAGAAATCTCGCATTGGATAATATTGAAAAAGGAAGTGAAATTTTTGCTGCAGAGTTAGCAACAAATATATCTAGATATGATTTTGCAATTCAAATAGCAAAATTAGCATCTTATGAAAAAAGATTTATCAATAATTATAACTACCCAATCATTGGTACACCAAAAATTATTAATGGGAGAAAAATACCGGACTCAGCACTCATTTTATCTATAATTAGACAAGAAAGTGAATTTGATACTTCTGCTAATAGTTCTGCTGGTGCAAAAGGAATGATGCAGCTAATGACATACACGGCAAAACTTGTTGCTAAACAAGCTAAGTTACCTTATTCAAAATCAAGATTAACAAGAGATCCTGAATATAATATTAATTTAGGCTCTCATTACATAGCAGGACTAATTCTTGAGTATGATGGTTCCTATCCATTTGCGATTGCAGCTTATAATGCTGGACCAAAACGAGTTAGATATTGGAAAAAAATAAATAAAAACCCTCAAAAAAATCAAATAGATTATGTCAATTGGATAGAATTAATTAAGTTTAAAGAAACAAGAAACTATGTACAGAGAGTTTTGGAAAACTATAATGTCTATAATTTCATTGTTCAAAAACAGCCTGTTAAAATAATAGATTTCTTTAAAAATAAACCACTTTATTAATAGCGGTGAGAGTATTAATGGCGGTGAGAGTGGGATTCGAACCCACGGTAGAAGTTTCCTCCTACGACGAGTTAGCAACCCGTTGGTTTAAACCAGCTCACCCATCTCACCATTTTCCTTATAGTGTGTAACTTGAAATCATTGAATATTCAATATTTATAAAGTAATTTTGGACAAATTATGAAAAACAAATATTCCATATTTTCACTAATTAAAAATGCCTTTTCATATCACGAAAACTGGCAAAGAGCTTGGCGAGATCCAGAGCCTAAAAAAGAATATGACGCAGTAATTATTGGTGGAGGTGGTCATGGTTTAGCAACAGCCTACTACATGGCTAAAAAACATAATATGAAAAATATAGCTGTTGTTGAAAAAGGATGGATTGGTGGAGGTAATACTGGAAGAAACACCACAATTATTAGATCTAACTATCTTTGGGATGCAAGTGCAGGATTATATGACCATGCACTAAAAATTTGGGAAGAATTATCTCAAGAACTTAATTACAATATAATGTTTAGTCAAAGAGGTGTGATGAACTTGGCTCATAACCTTCAAGATGTAAGAGATTTAAAAAGAAGAACTCATGCTAACAGATTAAATGGTATTGATGCTGTTTGGTTAAATACTGAAGAAGTTGGAAAATTTTGTCCAATAATAAATACATCACAGAGTATTAGATACCCAGTTTTAGGAGGAACTTTACAAAAAAGAGCTGGTACAGCTAGACATGATGCTGTTGCTTGGGGTTATGCTCGTGGAGCTGATGCAATGGGCGTTGATATCATTCAAAATTGTGAAGTTAAAGGAATTAAAAGAAATGGTGATTCTGTTGAAGGTATAGAAACTACAAAAGGTTTTATAAAAACCAAAAAAATTGGAGTTGTTGCTGCTGGCCATTCTAGTGTTTTGGCAAGTATGGTTGATTTAAAATTACCATTAGAAAGCAAACCTTTACAAGCATTGGTATCAGAACCAGTCAAACCAATCATAGATACTGTGGTTATGTCCAATGCAGTTCACGCCTATGTAAGTCAATCAGATAAAGGAGAATTAGTTATTGGTGCAGGAACAGATTCTTATGTTTCTTACACTCAAAGAGGAAGTCATGACGTTGTTGAAGGAACTTTAAAAGCAATACTAGAGCTCTACCCTATTTTCAGTAGAATGAAAATGTTAAGACAATGGGGTGGAATTGTTGATATCTGTCCTGATGCTAGTCCAATAATCAGTAAAACACATATCAAAGGATTATATTTTAATTGTGGTTGGGGAACAGGTGGATTTAAAGCTACACCAGGTTCGGGTGATTTATTTGCACACACTATTGCTAATGATGAACCTCATAAATTAAATGCTGATTTTAATATTAATAGATTTGTAAGTGGCGATCTTGTTGATGAACATGGAGCAGCTGCTGTAGCACACTAATGTTTTTAATTAATTGTCCATATTGCGGTGAAAGAGATCAAAGCGAATTTTCTGCTGGTGGTGAAGCTCATATTGTTAGACCAAAACAACCAACAGAATTAAGCGATGGTCAATGGGCTGAATTTTTATTTATGAGAAAGAATATTAAAGGAGTTCAGCTTGAAAGATGGAACCATGCTCACGGATGTAGAAAGTGGTTTAATATGGTTAGAGATACATCTAATGATAAAATTCATGCTGTATACAAAATGGGTGAAAAACCCCCTATAAAATAATGAGCAAAAATTTAAGAATAGCAAATAGTAAGTTTATTGATCAAACATCTAGAATATCTTTTAAGTTTGATGGCAAAACTTTATATGGATTTAAGGGTGATACTTTAGCGTCAGCTTTATTAGCAAACGATATTCACCTTGTTGGAAGAAGTTTTAAATATCACCGTCCAAGAGGAATAATGTCATGTGGCTCTGAAGAACCTAATGCAATTGTTCAATTAGGAAATGATCCTTCTATGACCGAACCTAATACAAGAGCAACTGAGATAGAGTTATATGAAGGTTTAGAAGCATCAAGTCAAAATTGCTGGCCAAGTGTTAATTTTGATATAGGTGCAGTAAATAATTTTTTCTCCCCTCTTATACCGGCAGCTTTCTACTATAAAACATTCATGTGGCCTGCTAATTTTTGGAAATTATATGAATACTTTATAAGAAAATCTGCAGGCTTAGGTAAATCACCTACTCAACCAGATAAAGATATTTATGATCATAGATATATACACTGCGATGTTTTAATTGTTGGTGGAGGTATATCTGGAGTAATGGCTGCAAAAACAGCAGCTAAAAATAATTTAAATACAGTATTAATAGATGATAAAAATATCTTAGGTGGAACTACTCTTTTCCAGCAAAATGAATCTTTTAAAATAAATAATTCTTATTCCAATGATTGGTTAAAAAAAGAAATTGAATCTTTAAATTCTCTTAAAAATTTAACTATAAAAACAAGAACATCATTGGCTGCTTATCATGGTTACAATTATCTTTTAGCTAGAGAAAATTTAACTGATCATTTAAATATAAATGAAAAAAAAGATAAAATTCGCCAAAGACTTTGGAAAATTAGAGCAGAGAAAGTAATTATAGCTACAGGAGCGATAGAAAGACCATTAATTTTCAACAATAATGATAGGCCTGGTATTATTCTTTCTTCTTCTATCAAAAAGTACATAGATTATTATGGAGTTAAGTGCGGACAAAAAATATCTTTATTTACAAATAATGACTCGGCTTATGAAACTGCAATCTCTTTAAATAATAGTGGTGTAATTGTTAATTCAGTAGTTGATATAAGAGATAAAACAAATTCATTAATGGTTAAACAAGCTGAAAAATTAGGTATTAAAATTCATTGGAAATCTACAGTTGTTAATACAAATGGTTACAAAAAAATCAATTCTATTGAAATTATGAAATTGTCTGACGATGGTGTTGCTGTTATAGGAAAAAAAATAAAAGAAGAATGTGACTGTTTGGGTATTTCAGGAGGTTGGACACCAAGAGTGCATTTATTTACTCAATCAGGTGGTAAACTTAAATTCAGAGATGAGGATAATGTTTTTATACCAGATAAATCAGAGTTGAATCAAATAAGTATCGGATCTTGTAATGGTGATTTTGAACTTGATGAAGTAATAAAAAATTCACTTAATTCTACTAATAAATTTTTAAATGTTGATAATAATGACTATAAAAATTTAGAAATTATTTCCTCAAAAGAAATTGACAAAAAAAATATTTGGCTACTTCCATCTGATAAACCTATGGGAAAAACTAAACCATTTTTAGATTTTCAAAACGATTCTACTGCAAATGATATAAAATTAGCTTTAAGAGAAGGTTTTAAATCAATTGAGCATGTTAAAAGATACACAACAACAGGTATGGCTACTGATCAAGGTAAATTATCTAATATGCATGCACTTGGAATTATAGCTGAAACTGCTGGTGTTAAAATGGGTGAATTGGGAACAACTACATTTAGACCTCCTTACACACCATTAACTTTCGGCGCTATCGTTGGTAGAAATGTTGGTGAGTTTTTTGATATAACTAGAAAAACTCCCATTCATGATTGTCATGTTGAAAAGAAAGCTGAATTTGAAAATGTGGGTCAATGGAAAAGAGCTTGGTACTATCCGAAAAAAAATGAAGATATGCATGATGCTGTTCAAAGAGAAAGTAAAGCCGCTAGAGATAGTGCTGGAATACTTGACGCTTCAACACTTGGAAAAATAGATATTCAAGGAAGCGATGCTTCTGAGTTTTTAAATAGAGTCTACACTAATGCTTGGTCCAAATTAGAAATAGGAAAATGTAGATATGGGTTAATGTTAAATGAAGATGGAATGGTCTACGATGATGGTGTTACAACAAGATTAGGAGAAAATCATTACCTAATGACAACTACCACTGGAGGAGCTGCTAATGTTCTTTCTAAATTAGAAGATTATCTACAAACAGAATGGCCAGAATTAGATGTTTATTTAACATCAGTTACAGATCAATATGCCACTGTAAGTATTTGTGGACCTAATTCTAAAAAAATTCTATCTAAGATAATTCCAGATTTAAATCTGTCAGATGATGAATTTCCACACATGTCCTACAAAAATGGACTTATTGATAATATTAAATGCAGAGTAATGAGAATTAGTTTTACTGGTGAACATAGTTATGAAATTAATATCCAATCTTCATATGGAAAATCAGTTTGGGAAAAATGCTTTGAAGCAGGTAAAGAATTTAATATTACTCCTTATGGAACAGAAACAATGCACCTGCTGAGAGCAGAAAAAGGTTTTATAATAGCAGGCCAAGATACAGATGGAACAATGACTCCTGTAGATTTACAAATGAATTGGATAGTGAGTAAAAAGAAATTTGATTTTATAGGTAAGAGATCCTTATATAGAAGCGACACAATAAGAGAGGACAGAAAACAACTAGTAGGATTACTAACAGACGATCCTAAAGAAGTGCTGGAAGAAGGAGCACAAATTGTTGCTGAAACAAATAAAAAACCAATTGAAATGCTTGGTCATGTTACATCAAGTTATTATAGTCCTAATTTAAAAAAATCAATTGCACTTGCTGTAGTAAAAAATGGAAAAAAATTAAAGGGACAAAAAATGTTTGTTCCTATGAAAAATAAAACTATTAATGTAACCATAACAGATACGGTTTTTTTAGACAAAGAAAACAAGAGGTTAAATGCTTAATTATAATTCACCAATTAAGGATTCAAAAAACTATTCGGAAATTAAAATTTCTGAAGTTGAGCCAACTGTCAAAATTAACCTCAGAGGTAAAAATAGAGATTTTATAACAAAAATAGGAAAGGAATTGTCAATAATTCCTCCTGCAGATCCAAATACATCTTCGGGTAATGATAACTTAAATATTTTGTGGCTTAGTCCTGATGAATGGTTAATTTATTCAAATAACAAAATTGATCAAAAAAATATAGATGATTTAGAAGATAAACTTTATAATTCAATATCCAAAGTTAAAATTGGCTCAGTCACCAATGTAACAGATCATTGGATAATGATTAACTTAAAAGGTTCTAAAGTTTTTGAGTTATTATCTACAGGATGTCCATTTAATTTTAATAAATTTAAAAATTTGAAAGGTGCAGTAACTCAGACATTAATTAATCATACCGATGTAATAATTCACAATAAAAATAATAATGATTTAAATATATTTGTCAGAAGATCTTTTTCTAATCATCTATGGTCATGGATGAATGACAGTGCTAAATTTATTTAATTTCACCTTGAAATAATAAATTACTACAAGAAAGTAAGAAATTGAGAAAAACCAATTAATGCCCACCCATATCCAAAAGAATGTCTCAAAACTCGCATCTATATATTTGGCAATATGAAAAACTACAATTGGGTTTAACACATTTCTAAAAAAATTAGAAAACATTGCATTTTCTGATTTTTTTAAAGCCATAAAAAAACCATTAGATAGAAAAAAAACCGGATAAGCTGGTAATACAAAAGCAGATATTTTTAAATATCTTTTTCCATATTCTATTACTTCGGGATCACTTGAAAAGATACTGGTGATAATTCCTGCTGAAATAAAAACTATTATCCCAGACGTAATCATAATAATAAAAGCATATTTTATTGCTGTTAAATAAGTTTGTTTTATTCTGTCAAAATTTTTTGCACCATAGTTCTGGGCAATAATAGAAATAATGGCTGTGTTAATACCCAATATTGGAAGTAGAACTACTTGTTCAATACGTGTACCAACACCATATCCAGCTACTGCATACTCCCCGGATTGACCAACATATGTAAAGATTATTGCAGCTGCTAATGCGTAACCACATATTGATATAGTAATTGGCATAGATTGAAAAAAAATATTTTTAAAATACAAAAATTTTGGAGTTAAAAATTCGTTAGTTATTTTTAATATTCTTGGATTTTTAAGAACTTTCAAAAGAATAATTATAAACGAAAAAAATTGAGAAATAATTGTAGCAATACCGATACCTTTAACTCCAAATGCTGGGATGAATAAAAAACCAAAAATAAAAACAGGGTTTAATAAAATATTCAAAAGAAATGATAAAATTAAAACATTTCGATAAGTTTTAGTGTCACCTTCGGCGTGAAGTAATGAATTTAAAGAAACTACTAAAATAAATAATATGGATCCTGAATAAATTATATTAGTATATTCAAGCCCTAATGTAACAACTTCTTCAGTTGATCCCATCGAAAAAAATACTTTTTCAGCAAAATATAATCCTAAAAATGTAATAAAAATAGAAACTAAAATTCCATAATAAATGATGTGAGAAAAATAATTTAATATTTTTTTATTATTATTTTCTCCTATGCTATTTCCAATTAAAGAAGTTCCTGCAACAGTTACACCAATTGAAGTTGCGATAATAATAAAATAAATTGGAAAAGATTTACTTAAAGCTGAAAGTGCTTCTGGAGATATTTTTCCTGCAAAAAAAGTATCTACAATATTATAAAGTGTCTGAAAAAGAGTTCCTACCATTGCAGGAACAGAAAGTTTTCTGACTAGTTTTGGAACATTGTCTTTTAATAAATTCATTTTAATATTCTTTTTGGTATATGTGCTTCTTTCCAAGTTTTTTTGCAATATTTATTTGCTTTTGCCTCATTCTAAATCTTTCTTTTTGGGAAGTTGTTAAGCTATCGTGACAATTTGGACATGATACACCTTCTTCATATTTTTTTGATCTTTTATTTTTATTCGAGATTGGTTTTCTACAACCACTACACATAGAGTAGTTGCCACTTTTCAAATTGTGATTTAATGAGACCCTATTGTCAAAAACATAGCATTCTCCTTTCCATAGACTGTTTCTTTTATTAATTTTTTTTAAGTAATTTAAAATTCCACCTTTAAGTTGATATACATTTTTAAAACCATTTACATTTAAATAAGTACTAGCTTTTTCACATCTTATTCCTCCAGTACAAAACATAGCAATATTTTTTTCTTTTTTTAGATTTTTTAGATAACTAGGGAATTCTCTAAAATTATTTATCTGAGGGTTAATAGCATTTTTAAATGTACCAACATGATATTCAAAAGGTTTTCTTGCATCTATTAATAAAGTATTTTTATTCATTATTAATTTATTCCATTTTGAAGGTTCAATGTAATTTTTTAATTTTTTTTTTTGAATTTTAATTCCCATTGGAACTACTTCTTTTTTACTTTTAACTTTACCTCTATGAAAAGGCTGAAATTTAGATGAAGATAAATTTAAACTATCAAAGTTAATAAATTTAAAGGTTTTCTTAATTTTATTAATTGCTAAATTTAAACTATTCCTTTTGGCTGATATTGTTCCATTAATACCTTCTGGAGAAATAATTAACGTACCTTTTATAGAATTTTTATTGAAATAATCTTGTAAGTATAATTTAATTTTATTTATGTTAATTATTTTTTTAAATTTATAAAATCCTGAAACGTAAAACATTACAACTTTCTACAAATAGTAAGACCATCACCTAAAGGGAGAATTAAATTTTCTGTTCTTTTGTCTTTTTTTACATAAATATTAAATTCTTTAATAATAGTAGTAAGTTTGTTTTTATTATTTATATCAACTACCTCACCATACCATAAAACATTATCAATTATGATTAAGCCATTTGTATTAATCAAATTTAATGATAATTCGTAATAATTTTTATAATTTTCTTTGTCAGCATCAATAAATACTAAGTTAAATTTTTCATTGTTTTTTTTTAAATCATATAAACTCTCCAAAGCATTCTTCGTTATTATTTTAATTTTATTTTCTTGTTTTGCTTTTTTAAAAAAATTATTTGCAACTTCAGAAGTTTTTTCATTCTTATCTAGAGCAATTAATTCACCATTTTCAGGTAATGCTAATGACATGCTCAATGTACTTAGGCCTGTGAAAGTACCAATTTCTAGAATTTTTTTTGTATTGGAAATTTTAATAATTAAATGCAAAAAATGACATTGAGATAAGGCAATTTGCATTCTCTTTATATCTCCTAATTTCTCATTGTGTAAGATTATTTCTTTTTGTATGGGATTAAGTTCTAATGAATTTTCGTTAATATAATTTTCAATTTCTTTATTAATAGCTAGGTTTGAACCCATATTATTTTAGTTTCTTTTTTAAAATCTCATTTACTAATTGTGGATTTGCCTTACCGGCTGTAGCTTTCATTACCTGACCAACAAAAAAACCAAATAACTTCTCTTTTCCAGATTTATATTCTTTAACTTTTTCTTGATTATCGTTAACTACTTTGTCAATTACTTTTTTTAATTCTTTAGGATCACTTTGTTGTTTAAGTCCTTTTTCATCAATTATTTTTTTTGGATCTTGGTCACCATCGGCCATTATTTCGAAAATTGATTTAGCTATTTTTCCAGAGATTGTTCCATCTTTAATAAAATTAATCAATTTAGATAAATTTTTAGCACTTATTGGGCTATTCGTAATTTCTAAATTTTTTTCATTTAATAAAGCAAATAATTCACCAGTTATCCAATTTGTTGAAATTTTAACATCCGAATTTTTAATAACTTCTTCAAAATATTTTGAGGTTTCAATATCTGACACTAATATAGTAGCTTCATAAGAAGATAATTTAAATTTTTCCATAAACCTTTTTTTTTTTTCGTCAGGCAATTCTGGTATATTTTTTTTTAAGTCATTAATAAATTCATCAGATAATTCTAATGGTAAAAGATCTGGATCGGGAAAGTATCTATA
This sequence comes from uncultured Pelagibacteraceae bacterium, assembly GCA_902574725.1. Lineage (GTDB taxonomy): Bacteria > Pseudomonadota > Alphaproteobacteria > Pelagibacterales > Pelagibacteraceae > Pelagibacter. The sequence continues at coordinate 13,382 of CACGPA010000007.1, read as the reverse complement.
ATCATGAGCATCTTCTTTTGATCTCATAGATCTTGTTTCATTTTTTTTATTGTCAAATAATCTTGTTTCTTGATCAACTGCACCACCTCCTTCTAAGACATCAACCTGTCTATTAGCTTCATAATCTATAGCCATTTGCATGAATTTTATTGAATTTACATTTTTTATTTCACATCTAGTTCCATAAGTCTTTTGTCCTTTTTTTCTTACAGAAACATTGACATCAGCTCTTAATGATCCCTCTTGCATATTTCCATCACAAGTTCCCATATACCTCATAATTGATCTTAGTTTTTTTATGTACAGATTAACTTCATCTAATGATCTTAAGTCTGGCTTACTAACAATCTCCATCAATGCAACACCTGATCTATTTAAATCTACTAAGGTATTTTTTGGATCTATATCATGTATGCTTTTGCCTGCATCTTGTTCAAGATGTAATCTTTCAATGCCAATAATTTTTTCTCCTGAGAGCATATCTAAAATCACCTCACCTTCACCTACAATTGGATTTTTATATTGAGATATTTGATATCCTTGAGGTAAATCAGCATAAAAATAATTTTTTCTATCAAAAATTGATCTTTTGTTTATTTTTGCTTTAAGTCCAATTCCAGTTCTTACTGCCTGTTTTATACAAAATTCATTAATTACCGGTAACATGCCTGGAAATGCAGCATCAACTAGACTAACTTGAGAGTTTGGTTCTGCACCAAATTTAGTTGAGGAACTAGAAAAAAGTTTTGATTCAGATAACACTTGTGCATGTACCTCTAAACCTATTACAACCTCATATTCATTATTATTTCTTTTAATCAAATACTCTGATTGATTTTCTTTCATTTCATCCACCAATCATTTAAATTATTTTTAAAGTTAATTTGTTTTTCCATTGAATAAGCAATGTTTAATATATTTTGTTCATCGAAAGCTTTTCCAATAATTTGAAGACCTAATGGATATCCTTTTTTATCAGTACCAGCAGGTATTGAAATTGCTGGTAAGCCCGCAAGATTGACTGGAACGGTGAATATATCGTTAAGATACATAGATACTGGATCATCTTTTTTTTCACCAATTTTAAAAGCAGAGCTTGGTGTTGAGGGTGTTAAAATGGCATCTACTTTTTTATACACTTCATCAAAATCATTTTTGATTAACCTTCTGACTTTCTGTGCTTTTAAATAATACGCATCATAATAACCTGAAGACAAAACATAAGTACCAATCATTATTCTTCTTTTGACTTCATCACCAAATCCTTTTGACCTGGTTTTTTCATACATATCTATTAAATTAGTTCCTTCTGATCTAAAACCATATTTTACTCCATCGTATCTAGCTAAATTTGATGATGCTTCAGCTGGCGCTACAATATAATATGCTGGTAAAGCGTAGTTAGTGTTGGGTAAAGATACATCAACTATTTCAGCTCCACTATCCTTTATAATATTTATTCCTTTTTGCCAAAGATCTTCAATTTCTTTCGGCATTTTATCAATCCTATATTCTTTAGGTATACCAATTTTTTTACCTTTAATATTATCGCTAAGTTTATCTAAATAATTACCTCTTTTAAACTGAACTGAAGTTGAGTCTTTGTTATCATATGAACTCATCACCTCTAATAAGAGTGAACAATCCTTAACATCTTTTGTCATTGGTCCTGCTTGATCCAAAGAAGATGCGAATGCAACAATACCATATCTTGAACAACTACCATATGTTGGTTTAAGACCTACAGTTCCAGTAAAAGATGCCGGTTGTCGAATTGAACCTCCAGTATCTGTCCCGATAGTAGCTGGTGTTAAGTCAGCTGCTAAAGCTGATGCAGAACCTCCAGATGATCCGCCTGGGACTAAGTTTTCAGATATTGGGTTTTGAACATTTCCAAAAAAACTAGTTTCATTAGATGATCCCATAGCAAACTCATCACAATTTAATTTTCCCAAAAGAATTGCACCTGAACTCCAAAGATTTTCGGTAATTGTTGACTCATAAGTAGGAACAAAATTTTCTAATATTTTACTTCCAGCTGTAGTTCTTAAATTTTTTGTACAAAATAAATCTTTTACGGCTATGGGTATGCCAGGTAACTTACATTTAAAATCTGGTTTTTTATCAAATTCATCAGCCATTTTTTTAGCTTTTTCAAAATTTTCAGTAATATAAGAATTTAATTTTTTTGATTTTTTACTTCGTTCAATAAAATACTCAGTAATTTCCTTTGAAGATATTTCTTTGCTCTTTACTTTACTAACCAAATCAACCAAAGTTAAATTTTTAATTTCTGTCATTATTCAACTACCTTAGGAACTACAAAAAAATCTTTATTTTTATCAGGTGAATTTTTAAGTACTTCATCTCTAATATTGCCAGATTTAATTTCATCTTTTCTTAATTTCAGAGTTGTTTCAGCTATAGATGTTAAAGGTTCAGTTTTTGAAGTATCTAGTTCATTTAGCTTTTCAATAAAAGAAAATATCGAGTTTAAATCTGAAGCTAATTTTTCTGCTTTTTTATCTTCTAGGGATATTCTCGATAATTTTGATATATGTTTTACTGTTTTAAGATCTATAGTCATATGATAATTAGATCTATCATTATAATAGAAAAATACAACATGATCACTATTGAAGAACTTAAGACAAAAATTGATAAAAAAGCTAGGCTACTTGGTATTGATATGGGCACTAAAAATATTGGTATATCAATATGTGATGATAAAAGATTAATAGCTACACCATTTGAAACAATTAATTTTATTTCTTTAGATAGTTTAGTTGTTGATTTAAAAAAATTGATAGAAGAAAATAGTATTCAAGCAATAATTATTGGCGATCCAATAAATATGGATGGGAGTCATGGTAAAGCTTCTCAATCAATTAGAGATAAAAGTACTATGATTTCTAAAAAGATAGAAATACCAATTGTTCTTTGGGATGAAAGATTATCTACAGTAGGTGCTTTTAATCTTTCAAGCCAACTTGACGTAAACGTGAGTAAAAGAACTAGAAATATAGATAAAAATGCTGCTACTTTCATACTTCAGGGTGCAATCGACTATTTAAATAATTAATAACTTGCCTTATAGCTATTAAGGAGCTATAGAGTTGGTTTTAATGGCAACATCATTCAGGAAAGCTGTTAAAATTTCTCAAAAAAACTTATTAGGAATTCAAGATTTATCTATTTCAGATATAAAATTTATTTTAGAAGATGCTAAACAATTCATTTCATTAAATAAGAGTAAGAATAAAAAATTAGATATTCTTAGAGGTAAAACTCAAATTAATCTTTTTTTTGAACCATCTACCAGAACTCAAAGTTCTTTTGAACTTGCGGGTAAAAGATTGGGTGCTGATGTAATGTCAATGAATATAGTAAATTCAGCTATTAAAAAAGGTGAAACTCTTATCGATACTGCAATGACTCTGAATGCAATGCATCCTGATATAATAGTTATAAGACACCAAGATTCTGGGGCTTGCAATTTACTTTCACAGAAAGTTAATTGTGCTGTAATTAATGCTGGTGATGGAAGAAGAGAACACCCTACTCAGGCATTATTAGATGCTCTAACAATTATTGATAGAAAAAAAAAAATTCAAGGTCTTAAAATTGCAATTTGTGGAGATATACTTCATTCAAGAGTTGCAAGATCAAATATTTATCTTCTTAATATGTTAGGTGCAGAGTTAAATATTGTAGCACCATCTAACTTAATGCCTAAAGATATCGATAAGTTAGGTGTTAATAAATTCTCTGATATGAAAAAAGGTTTAAAAGATTGTGATATAGTTATGATGTTAAGACTACAAAATGAAAGAATGACTAGTTCGTTTTTATCTTCAAATAGAGAATATTATGAATACTACGGTTTAACTCCTGACAAATTAAGTTACGCTAAGGATGATGCATTAATTATGCATCCTGGCCCTATGAATAGAGGAATAGAAATTGATACCAAATTAGCTGATGATATTAATAAAAGTGTAATAAAAGAACAGGTTGAATTAGGTGTTGCTGTTAGAATGGCTTGTTTAAAAATATTTTGTGAATAATGAAAAAAAAATACTTTCTTAATGCAAATATAGTAGATCCTTATAATTCAATAGAGGAAATTGGTGGCCTTATTATAGATGAAGAAGGGAAAATTGAAGCTATTGGAAAAAAAGTTAATAAAAATAATATTCCATCTAGAGAAAAATTTATTGATCTAAAAGAAAAATATATCTTCCCAGGACTTGTAGATATGAGGGTTTTTGTTGGTGAGCCGGGTTATGAATATAAAGAAAATTTTAGAACATTGAGCAATGCTGCTTTAGCTGGAGGTGTCACTTCTGTTGTTACTATGCCCAATACAAGTCCGATTGTAGATAATGTTTCTATTGTAGATTTTATTAAAAGAAGAGGAAGAGATAAATCCAAAATAAATATATATCCAACAGCATCACTTACAAAAAATCTTGAAGGAACAAATATGACTGAATTTGGTTTATTACAAAAAAAAGGAATTGTAGGATTTACTGATGGAACTCAAACCATTCAAAATACTAGATTAATGTCTAGAATAATGAGATCAGCTTATGATCTAAATAGTTTAGTTATGCAGCATGCTGAAGATTATGAATTAGCAAAAAATGGTATGGTAAACGATGGAATTATTGCTACACAACTTGGTCTCCACGGTATACCTGATTTAGCAGAAAAAATAATCATAGAAAGAGATCTGTCATTATTAGAAGATTTTAATTGCAGGTATCATATTTCACAAATTTCTTCATCCAAATCAGTTGATGCAATTGAAAGAAAAAAAGACATTGTTAATTTTACTACAGGTGTTTCAATAAATAATCTTTCTTTAAATGAAAATGATGTAGGAGATTTTAGAACATTTTTAAAATTATCACCTCCATTAAGAACTGAAGAAGATAGAATTTCATTAATTAAAGCAATTAATAAAGATTTAGTTGATGTAATTGTTTCAGATCATAAACCAGAAGACGAAGAGTCAAAAAGACTAACTTTCACACAAGCTGCCACAGGTGCATCAGGGATTGAAACACTTTTGCCATTAGCGCTAGAGCTTTTTCATAATGATTCAGTAAAATTATTTAAATTAATAAAATTATTAACTTCAAACCCAGCAAAAATACTTAAAATTAATAAAGGTAATCTTTCTGTGGGTAGTGATGCTGATTTATGTATTGTCGACATTTACAAACCATGGATTGTTAAAAAAGAAAAGATTTTTTCTAAATCTAAAAATACATCTATTGATGATAAAAAACTACAAGGGCAAGTGCTAAATACATTTGTTAAAGGTGAGGAATTATTTAAAATTTGAATATGGAATTAGGTCTTATAATTTTATTATCCTATTTAATGGGCTCGATACCATTTGGCTTTATATTAACAAAAATATTTTTAAAAAAAGATATTAGAGAAATTGGCTCAGGTAATATTGGCGCAACCAATGTCCTACGAACAGGAAATAAAATGATTGGTTACATAACTTTAAGTTTAGATATTTTAAAAGCAATAGTTCCTCTACTTATCATTAAATTTAATCAATCTGAATTTTTATTTATATCTGCACTTTCTATATTCCTTGGACATGTTTTTCCTTTATGGTTGAAATTTAAAGGTGGTAAAGGTGTTGCAACATATGTAGGTATGCTTTTTTGTATTAATTATATACTAGGATTTATTTTTATATTTTCTTGGTTCATAATTTTTATAATTTTTAGATATTCATCTTTATCTTCATTGATCGCATCTCTGACAATTCCTATTTATCATTTTTATATTATTGATAATAATAATTATTATTTTTTTATTATTTTGTTCATTTTGATTTTTTATACTCATCGCGAAAATGTAAAACGCTTAATAAATAATACTGAATCAAAGACAAAAATTTATTAATTTGACTATCTAAATGTTTTATGTAGGTTCTGAATTTATGAACCTCGTTATTGTTGAAAGTCCAGCTAAAGCTAAAACTATTAATAAATATTTAGGAGATAATTATAAAGTATTAGCAAGTTATGGACATATTAGAGATCTTCCTTCTAAAAATGGTTCAGTTGATCCAGAACAAGATTTTAAGATGGAATGGGAAGTTGATAGTTTTTCTAAAAAATATCTTAAAGAAATTACTGATGCTGCAAAAGACTCATCGAAAATTATACTTGCTACCGACCCTGATCGTGAAGGTGAAGCGATAGCTTGGCATGTAAAAGAATATTTAAATGAAAAAAAACTTTTAAAAGATAAAGAAATCGAACGAGTGGTGTTTAATGAAATAACTAAAAAAGCTGTAATGCATGGAATTGAAAACCCAAGACAAATTGAACCTTTGCTAGTGGATGCGTATATGGCTAGAAGAGCTTTGGACTACTTGGTAGGTTTTAATATCTCACCAATACTTTGGACGAAATTACCAGGATCTAAATCTGCTGGACGAGTTCAATCTGTAGCTTTAAAATTGATCACAGAACGAGAACATGAAATTGAGTCATTTAAACCAGAAGAATTTTGGACTTTAAGTGTTAAATTTGTAGATGAAAAAAATCAAAATATTACAGCTAGTATCAGTCAGCTGGATAATAATAAAATTGAAAAATTTTCATTTAGAAATAAAGATGAAATAAATAAAGCTATATCAAATATTAACAAAAAAAAATTTAGTATTACTGATATTTCTAGTAAAGTGGTAAATCGGAATCCTTCTGGACCATTCACTACATCTACTCTTCAACAAACAGCTTCCAGTAGATTGGGTTTCGGTGCATCCAGAACAATGCAAATTGCACAAAAACTTTATCAAGGTATAGAGATAGAAGGTGAAACAATAGGTTTGATTACTTATATGAGAACTGATGGAACTAATTTATCTAAAGATGCTGTTTCAGACTTTAGAAATTATATTAAAAAAGAAATTGGTAATGAATATTTACCTGAAAATGCTTTAAATTATTCTGGAAAGAAAGCCAAAAATGCTCAGGAAGCTCATGAAGCAATAAGACCTACAGATATTGTTAGAACTCCTCAAAGCGTTAAAAAATATCTAAGTCCAGATCAAAATAAACTTTATGACTTAATTTGGAGTAGAGCTTTATCTTCTCAAATGGAGTCTGCTAAATTTGATAGAAACACTATTACTATAATATCAGATAATAATGATACAGTTTGTAAAGCTAGTGGTTCTGTCCTTAAGTTTGATGGTTTTTTAAAAATTTATAATAATCCTAGTAAAGATGATGATGAGAGTATTTTGCCAACTATGTCCAAGGGACCTGTTAATATTGAGGCTTTATTAGATGAACAACATTTTACACAACCTCCACCAAGATATTCTGAGGCGAGTTTAGTAAAAAAACTAGAGGAATTAGGTATTGGAAGACCATCTACTTACGCAAGTATTATCTCTACAATAGCCAACAGAGGATACGCGGAAATATTAAATAAACGTTTTTTTCCTACTGATAGAGGTAAATTAATTTCAGCTTTTTTAGAAAAATTATTTTCTAAATATGTTGATTATAATTTTACTGCGGGTTTAGAAGAACAACTAGATGAAATTACAACAGGAAAAGAAAGTTGGATTAAAGTATTAGAACTTTTTTGGAAGGATTTTAATAATAATGTATCTGAAGTGAAAGAAAAAAGAACAAGAGAAGTTTTGGATCTATTAAATGATAGTTTGGGAGCTTTAGTTTTTGACAAGGACAATGAAGGAAATATAATTAGAAAATGTCAATTATGTAGTTCTGGAACACTAAGTTTAAAAAATAGTTTCAGAGGCGGTGCTTTTATTGGTTGTTCAAACTACCCTGATTGTAAATTTACACGACCATTATCCAAGGCAAAGGCTGCTGCCCAAGCTCAATTAGCTGAGCCAAAATTTATTGGAAAACATGAAAATGGAAATGATATATATTTAAAAAATGGACGATTTGGTCCTTATTTACAATATGAAAAAATTTTAAGCGATCTTGATATTGAAAAACCTGCTAAGAAGAAAAAAAAAACTAAAAAAACTAAATCAGATGTAAATGAACTTTTAAAAAATGTTTCCATACCAAAGGGTTTAGAATTAGAAAGTATTGATTTAGATAAAGCTCAATTTTTATGTTCTCTTCCAAAATCTTTGGGAATAAATCCTGATAACCAAAAGGAAATTACATTAAATACAGGACGATTTGGTCCTTATTTAAAATGCGAGAGTAAATCTGCGAGAATTGAAAATATTGAGGAAATTTTTTCTATAGGTCTAAATAGAGCTATAACATTAATAGCTGAAGCAAAGCCAGGAAGAATGTCTTCATCAATAATTAAGGACTTAGGTGAGCACCCAGAAGACAAAAAACCTGTAAGAGTTATGAAAGGACAATTTGGTCCATATATAAAGTATAAATCATTAAATGCCACTATACCCGAAGAAAAAGATCCTGTAGAATTATCAATGGAAGAGGCATTAATATTAATTGAGAAAAGAAAAGAATACGATAGAAATAAGAAAAATAAAAAAAAATGAAAAAAATTTTTCTAATAATATTTATCTATTTTTCATGTTTAAATTTACTTAATGCAGAAGAAAAAAAAATATGCAGTGAGTTTAAAAAATTTTCTAAAGAATATTTTAAATGTAAAACAAATAATTTAAAAAAAGGTATTAAAGAATTTTCTTTTACTGAAGATATTAAAATTGATGGTAAATCAATAAAAGAACTTAAAAAAAAATGACATTTCAAGAAAATATAAAAAAAAATAATATTATACTACCAAATGCTCCGGATCCAGTCGGTTCGTATGTGGCTAGCAAAATTTCAGGTAATTTACTTTTTATATCAGGACAAATATCTATGGATGAAAAAGGAAATTTGATAAAAGGTAAATTGGGTAATGATTTAAGTACTGAAGATGGTTATAAAGCCGCCGAAAGATGCGCTTTGAGCATAGTTGCTCAAGCAAATAAAATATTGAAAAATGATCTTAATAAAATTAAATCATGCGTTAAACTTGTTGGTTTTGTAAATTCTAATGAAAACTATACTGAGCAGCCAAAAGTCATTAATGGTGCTTCTGACACGATAGTTAAAATATTTGGTGATAAAGGAATGCACACTAGAGCAGCTGTTAGTGTTAATAGTTTACCGTTAGGTGTGGCTGTTGAGGTTGATGCTATATTTGAATTAAATTAATTATTTACCAATTCCAAAATATCTTTTATTGTTTTTTTTAATTTTTCCATTTTGCAAAATATTTCTCATATCATAAATAAAGAAATTTTTTTTTTTATTTAATTTTTCAAAATTTAAAGATTTAAAATCGTTCCATTCAGTATGAATTATAATTAAATCAGAATCATTACATGCTTCTTTAATAGTTTTTGCATTATATACATTTTTAAAATTCTTAAATTCTTTTTTATAACCTGTTGGGTCAAAATATGTAATTTTTGCACCTTTTTTTGATAAATAAGGTATCATTTTTATACTTGAAGATTCTCTCATATCGTCAGTGTTGGCTTTAAATGTAACACCCAAAAAACAAATTTTTTTATTTCTTATTTTATTTTTTAATATTTTTGAAACTCGGTTTAATAATAATTTTGATCTATCTTTATTTGATTTAATTACAGCTTTAATTATTGATAAATCAGTTTTAAATTTACTGCCTGTATCAACTATGGCTCTTGTGTCTTTAGGGAAACAAGAACCTCCATAAGCGGGTCCCGCTCTTAAAAATCTGCCACCTATTCTTTTATCTAATCCCATACCTATTGAAATATCCTCTACATTTACGTCTGTTTTTTCACATAAATTAGCTAATTCATTAATAAATGAAATTTTTGTAGCTAAAAAAGCATTTGATGCATATTTTATTAATTCTGCTCCACGTCTTGATGTGTTTATGTATTTTGCACCTTTCGATATCAGTGGTGAGTAAAGTGATTTTAAAACCTTATTGGTTTTTTTGTTAGATGTGCCAATAACAACTCTATCTGGATAGATAAAGTCTCTAATTGCTTCTCCTTCTCTTAAAAATTCAGGATTAGAAACTACAGAAAATAATTTTTTATTAATTTTTTTAGAGATAATTTTTTCAACTTCATCACCTGTTGTAACTGGAACAGTTGATTTGTTAATAATAATTTTGAAGGATTTAATATTTTTACTAATTTCTTTAGCTACTTTAAATATTTGGCTTAAGTCTGCAGCATTACTATTTTTCTTTGTAGGTGTGCCAACACATATAAAAATAATATTAGATTTTTTAACTGCATCAGAAATATTTGATGTAAATGATAATCTTTTTAATTTATAATTTTTTTTTACTAGTTCTTCTAGACCAGGTTCGTAGATTGGTATAATTCCTTCTTTTAATTTAGTAATTTTATCATTATCTTTATCAACACAAATTACATCATTGCCCAAATCAGCAAAACAAACTCCACTTACGAGTCCTACGTATCCAGTTCCTATCATGCAAAGCTTCATAATTTTGAAATTTCTTGTGATGATTTAATGTATCCATTTAAGGTTCCACAATCTAAATATTTTCCTTTAAATGAATGTCCTATAAATTTTTCGCCATCTGTAATTAATTTTCTTATAGCGTCAGTTATGTGAATTTCTCCTCCTTTACCTCTTTTTTGATTTTTAAGCTTTGTAAATATTTTTCTTGTAAGAATGTAACGACCAATCACCGCATTATTAGACGGTGCAGATTTAATATTTGGTTTTTCAACAACATCTTTTATAAAAAAATTATTTTTATTTATTTTAGATTTTTTAGAATATATTCCCCATCTATTTACAGTTTTTCTGTTTACTTTCATGCTTGCCATAACTGAACATTTTTTTTTCTTATAAATAGCCATCATATCCTTTGAGCAATTTCGTTTAATTATAAGATCATCAGGTAACAACATCAAAAAAAATTTACCCTTAATAAGTTTTTTGGTTTTTAGTACAGCATCACCAGTACCTTTTGGAGAATTTTGGTATACAAATTTAATTATTTTTTTATATTTTTGTATTTTTTTATATTCTTCTTTAATCCTTTTGTCTTTTTTTTTTTTTAAAATTTGTTTGTAAAATTTATCATTATTAAAATATCTTCTTATCATCTCTTTTTTTTTAGATATTATAAAAATAATTTCTTTAATACCTGCATCAATACATTCATCTAGAATATACTCAACACCAGGTTTCCCATTAATTGGCAAAAGTTCTTTTGCAAAAACACTTGTTAGTGGCAATAGTCTTGTGCCTAATCCTGCTAGTGGTATTATTGCTTGTCTAATCATTAAAATGTATTAATTAATTGAATTACCATAAATGATAATATTTAAAAGCATTAATAAATTAAATAAAGAAGTTAATTTTAAGGCAAATATTGGTTTTGTACCGACTATGGGTGCTCTACATAAAGGTCATATTTCTTTAATTAATTCATCAAAAAAAAAAATGTAAAAAAACATTGGTCAGTATTTTTATAAATCCATCACAATTTAACAAAAAAAAGGACCTAGGGAAATATCCAAAAAGATTAAATAAAGATATAAAAATTTTAAAAAAACTAAAAGTTGATTACTTATTATTACCAAAAAATAATCAAATTTATAAAAATAAAAAAAATATGAAAATCAATTTAATTAAAAAAGATAAAGTTTTATGTGCAAAATATAGACCTGGACATTTTGAAGGAGTTTTGGCTGTAATTAATCAATTTATGATAAATATAAAACCTAAATTTATGTTTTTAGGTGAGAAAGATTATCAACAAATAATTCTAATTAAAAAATTTATCAAAAAGAAATTCAAAACTAAAATTGTTGTATGTAAAACAGTTAGATTAGATAATTTAGTACCCTACTCTTCAAGAAACTTTCGTCTCTCAAGAAATGAATTCAGAACCGCTTCTTTTGTATCAAAATGTATCCACAAATTTTATTTATCTATTATAAAAAATTTTAACAATCGATTTAATATCAATTTAGTAAAAAACACAATTGAATCAAAAAAAATTAAAACTGATTATTTCGAAATAAGAAATAGAACAAATTTATCTAAGAATTTTAATAGGAAAAACTTTAAAATTTTTATTGCTTATTATTTAAAGGATATAAGATTAATAGATAATTTTTGATTACGTGTAAAAGAAGTATGCTCCTATACCAAGGAAGGATAAAAAACCAATAACATCAGTTATTGTGGTTACAAAAACACTTGAAGCTATAGCTGGATCAATATTAAATTTTTTTAATGTAATGGGAACTAATATTCCAAATAAACCTGCAACTATCATATTTAGAACCATTGAAACTGATATAATTATTGAAAGTTGAATATCTTGAAACCATATTTGCACAATGAATGCACTTATAATTGCAAATATAATACCATTTAGTACACCTATTGAAAACTCTTTTAAAATATTTTGAGTAAAGTTATTTTTTGTTAATTCATTTGTTGCTATTGTTCTTATAGTTACAGCTAAAGTTTGCATTCCAGCATTACCACCCATAGAAGCTACAATTGGCATTAAAAAAGCTAGAGCTACCATTTGTTCTATTGTTGCCCCAAATATACTAATTACCCATGTAGCAAGAAAGGCTGTAAATAAATTTAATAAAAGCCAATTAAATCTTCTTTTTGTTTTTTTAAGAATTCCATCAGTAATTTCTTCATCACCAACACCAGCAAGTCTTAAAGCATCTTCTTCGGCCTCTTCCTTTAATACTGTCAAAACATCATCGCTAGTTATCATACCAACTAATTTATTACTTTTATCTACAACGCATGCAGAGTTTAGATTATAATTTTCAAAAATATGACCAACTTCTTCTCTATCCATATCTACTGGAATAGATAATTGTGACTCATTCATTATAGAAATCATTTTATTTTCTCTTGCAGTTCTTAAAACTTTTGATGATGGTACTGTTCCAATGGGTTTAAACTCATTATCAACAATAAAAATTTCTAAAAATTCTTCTGGTAGGTCTTTGTTTTCTCTTAAGTAATCTATGGTTTGACCTACTAACCAATTACTTGGTATAGCTGTAAATTCTCTCTGCATTATTCTAGCAGCGGAATCTTCTGGATAACTTAAACTTTCTAAAAGTATAAATCGATCTTTTGGAGGTAAAGATCTTAAAATTTCATTTTTATTTTGTTCGTCTAAATTTTCTAAAATTTTAATTGAATCATCTGACTCAAGATTTTTTAATATATAAACTATAGATTCTATAGATAGATACTTAATAATTTCAGTTTGTATCGACTCATTAAGTTCTACAAAAACTTGTGGATCAATTTTAAAATTATTTAATTTAATTAAATTTTCTCTATCACTTTGAT
>CACGPA010000006.1:22500-27015 GCA_902574725.1 uncultured Pelagibacteraceae bacterium | reverse complement strand
AATATGTCATAAAAAAAAATGGATACTTGAAATTATTAGTATCTCTAAAAGTGACGCAGGTGGCCTTAAAGAAGTAATTGCTTCAATTAAAGGTATAAATATTTATTCAACTTTAAAATATGAAAGTGGAGTTCACAGAGTTCAGAGAGTACCAGATACTGAGACGCAAGGCAGAGTTCATACTTCTGCAGCAACAGTAGCAGTTTTGCCAGAAGCAGAGGAAGTTGACGTGAAAATAGAAGATAAAGATTTAAGAATCGATGTATTTAGAAGTAGTGGACCTGGAGGTCAAAGTGTTAATACAACTGACTCAGCAGTGAGAATTACTCACATCCCAACGGGCATAGTAGTTAGTCAACAAGATGAAAAATCACAAATAAGAAATAAAGAAAAGGGCTTAAAAATATTAAGATCTAGAATTTATGAATTAGAAAGACAAAAAAAAGAAGAACAAAGGTCTAAAGATAGAAAAAGTAAAATTGGAACAGGTGATAGATCAGAAAGGATAAGAACTTATAATTTTCCACAAGGAAGAATAACTGATCATAGGATTAATATGACATTACATAAGTTAGAAGAATTTATGCAAGGTGAAATTTTCGATGAAATGGTTGAAAACTTGAATCTACAGGCACAAGAGGAAAAATTAATTAATTTAAGCTGATATGGAAAATATTAATTCAGTTTTGCTTAAGGCAAAAAAATACTTAATAAATAACTCAATTAAATCAGCTAATATTGATAGTGAAATTTTAATGTGCATTGTTTTAAAAAAAAGTAGAGAGGATTTAATACTTAATATTTTAGACAAAATAGATGATGATAAAATAAATATTTTTAATCAATTAGTAGAAAGAAGGAAAAAACAGGAACCAATTGCATATATTTTAAAAAAAAAAGATTTTTGGAAAAACACTTTTTATGTAGATAAAAATGTATTAATTCCTAGACCAGATACAGAAATTTTAATTGAAGAAATACTTTATAATTATAACAAAAATGAAAAATTATCAGTTTTAGATATTGGGACCGGGTCTGGCTGTATTATAATATCTATATTAAAAGATAGGCCAAATTTTAAAGGAACTGCTATAGATGTATGTAGAAATGCACTGAATGTTGCTAAATATAATGCAAAAATACATCAATTAGAAAATAGAATTAAATTTTATAAATCATCTGTTGACAATTTTTTTAAAGGTAAATATGATTTAATTATATCTAACCCTCCTTATATTAATAAATTTTATTTGAAATATTTGGAAAAGGATGTGATTGGTTTTGAACCAAATCTAGCATTAGAAGGTGGGATTGACGGTTTCACAATACTAGAGGGAGTTATAAAAAAATCATCAAGACTACTTAAAATAGGTGGAAAATTGATATTGGAGATTGGTTTTGACCAAAGATCAAAAGTGAGTGAGTTACTTAAAAAAGAAAAATATTTTGTGAATAAAATTGTCAAAGATTATGGAAATAGGGATAGATGTGTAATATGTACAAAGTTATAAAATTTAAATATTTATATGAGATCTTTTAGAAATAACAATAAACGTTCTAGATATAGAAGTAATGGAGAAAGAAATTTTAAAAGAAATGGAGAAAATCAATCTTTTTCAAATGGTGTAAACTTTCAAAGAAAATCACCAGGTAGAAACAATCAAAATGCACCAAAGCTAATTGAAAAATATGTCGATCTTGCAAGAGAAGCTTTATCAAATGGTGATAAAATATTATCAGAAAATTACTTTCAGCACGCTGACCATTTTATAAGAATTCAAGCTGAGAAAGAAAAAAATCGAATAGTGCAAGGTGATGTAAATAAAATTAGTAATGAAAATAAAATTGAAGCCCAAGAATCTCAAGAAAAAAAATCAATATCAAATTAATCTAAAGAAGAAATAATTTCAGATTTTAATACATCAAGTTTTATTCTATTTATTTCAAAATTTTCTCTTACTTTACCTTTTAAAATTTTTCCAGAAGGAAGTTTTAAAGTTTGGGAATTAATTCTTTTCCCATTATAAATAACCTCATAATGCAAATGAGGTCCAGTTGATTTTCCTGTAGAACCAACATATCCTATAATTTGACCTTGCTTAATACGTTTACCTTTTCTTATCCCACTGGCAAATTTTGAAAGATGAGCGTACACAGTAGAGTAAGAAGAATTGTGTTTAATTTTAATACAGTTTCCTCCTCCTCCGCACCAAGCTGATTTTAATATAACACCATCACCCGAAGCCATAATAGGTGTTCCTTTTGGTGCAGCAAAATCTGTACCTCTGTGCATTTTATTATATCCATCAATAGGATGTTTTCTCATTCCAAATTTAGATGATAGTCGTGCCCCGTTGATTGGAGTTTTCATTAAAGCTTTTTTGACACTTTTTCCATTTATATCATAATGACCTTTATTATTTTTTTCATCAAAATAGTAAAAAGCATTACTTTGATTACTTAAATTTAAATCTGCGTATACAATATTTCCAGTTTTAAAAATTTTATCGTCTTCATCTTTAAATGTTTCATAAATAATTTGAAAGGTATCATTACGTCTAATATCTCTTTGAAAATCTATTTGAAAACCATAAATTCTTGCAAATTCAACAATAACGTTTGGTTCTATTCCTTTATTTATTGCAGTTCTATAAAGACTTTGTGTAATTTTTCCTTCTTTAAATACTAATATTTTTTTTAAATTTGTTATAATTTCTTTTCTTTTAAAATAGTTTTTTTCAGAATTTCTAGTTAATTCTATTTTTTTTGTTCTGCTTATAGGCAATATTATATTTAAAACTTTGTTTTCATATTTATCTATATTGATTTTAATTATTTCATTTACCTTCAATTTTTTGATTTTATCTTTTTTATTAAAACTCTTTAAAATTAAATTTATTTCTTTATCTGGAATTTTGTAGCTTTTAAAAATATTGCTCAAAGTTTGATTTTTAGTCACTTTATGATTGATGTTTAAAAATCTTGACTCAAAATTTTCAAAAATATTGTTTATTGTTTTTTGAAAATAAAGGTTGTTTATTAAATTAATGTATTCTTTTTTTGAAATTTCCCTCGAGGCATTATATATTTGAGTTATGGCTATAGATATTAAGATAAGTAACAAAACAAAGAATAATTCTAAGTTTTTTTGAATTTTTATTTTCGATAAATTAAATTTTAGTATCATATTAATATTTTGATTATTAATTTATTATAATTTGAAAATGGTAAAAAAACCTTAATTTTATTGTGTTTTTTAAGTGTTTTTTTGACCTTAACCGCTTGATTTACTTTTAATTTAGACTATAAGCGTCACACTTTCTCAATAATAATTGTGAATTATTAGGCTTTACAGCCTAATTAGCTATGTGAAAAGTGAAAATTTAAGAAGAGAAGTGTGGACGGTTAAGGTTACCAAAATTTGTCGTACACACTTCAACATTATATAAATTTTATTCTTAGAATTTATATAGAAGCTAGTGTGCGCCGTTTTTAAACTTGAGAGTTTGATCATGGCTCAGAACGTACGCTGGCGGCACGCCTTATACATGCAAGTCGAACGAAGTAGCAATACTTAGTGGCAGACGGGTGAGTAACATGTGGGTATCTTCCCTTTGGTGAGGAATAACACGAGGAAACTTGTGCTAATACCTCATAAGTCTTTACGGAGAAAGCTTTATGCGCCAATGGATGAGCCCGCACTTGATTAGTTTGTTGGTGGGGTAATGGCCTACCAAGACTTTGATCAATAGCTGATTTGAGAGGATGATCAGCCACATTGGGACTGAGACACGGCCCAAACTCCTACGGGAGGCAGCAGTAAGGAATCTTGCACAATGGAGGAAACTCTGATGCAGCGATGCCGCGTGAGTGAAGAAGGCCTTTGGGTTGTAAAGCTCTTTCGTCGGGGAAGAAAATGACTGTACCCGAATAAGAAGGTCCGGCTAACTTCGTGCCAGCAGCCGCGGTAATACGAAGGGACCTAGCGTAGTTCGGAATTACTGGGCTTAAAGAGTTCGTAGGTGGTTAAAAAAGTTGGTGGTGAAATCCCAGAGCTTAACTCTGGAACTGCCATCAAAACTTTTTAGCTAGAGTATGATAGAGGAAAGCAGAATTTCTAGTGTAGAGGTGAAATTCGTAGATATTAGAAAGAATACCAATTGCGAAGGCAGCTTTCTGGATCATTACTGACACTGAGGAACGAAAGCATGGGTAGCGAAGAGGATTAGATACCCTCGTAGTCCATGCTGTAAACGATGTGTGTTAGACGTTGGAAATTTATTTTCAGTGTCGCAGCGAAAGCGATAAACACACCGCCTGGGGAGTACGACCGCAAGGTTAAAACTCAAATGAATTGACGGGGACCCGCACAAGTAGTGGAGCATGTGGTTTAATTCGAAGATACGCGCAGAACCTTACCAACACTTGACATGTTCGTCGCGACTCTAAGAGATTAGAGTTTTCGGTTCGGCCGGACGAAACACAGGTGCTGCATGGCTGTCGTCAGCTCGTGTC
>CACGPA010000006.1:0-17500 GCA_902574725.1 uncultured Pelagibacteraceae bacterium | reverse complement strand
CATTTAAAAAAGAAATAAAACTATTTACTGATACTTTCAAAGACTTTGTGGCATAATCTACACTTTGATTATTCGACTTCACTGATACTAAAGACTCTAATGCTTGTGCTATAGCGTCAAAACCAGCAGAAGCTTTTATTTTTTGAGGTGCAGAAATTAAAAATTCAGGAATGAGAAAAAAGTGATCAGGGATTAATAATTCGCTTTCAAAAGAATACTTAATTTTATCCAAATAGATAACCGCATTAGAGGTTACTTCTGCTCCAGATCCAGCTGTTGTTGGTACAACGGCAAGTTTTGTATATTTTTTTTTAAATGGGTAAGAATAATTTTTAATCAATTCAGTGAGATCTGACCTTATGTCGACAATATTTGCTATTTTAGCATAATCTATAACTGCACCACCTCCTATTGCTAAAAATAAATCAGGTTTAAAATTTTTGAATTCTTTTATTATATTTATTAATTCATCAAGGACAGGTATTTCTGAATTTTTAAAATAAAATTTTTTTTCTTTTTTTATTATTTTACTAAATAAATTTTCTGCACCAGATGTAGCAAAAGAATTTTTTCCACATAGAATAAATATTTTTTTAAACTTTTTATCTTCAACAAATTTAGTAATATCTGCGAGTGTATTAATCATTT
Source organism: uncultured Pelagibacteraceae bacterium (assembly GCA_902574725.1). Taxonomy (GTDB): domain Bacteria; phylum Pseudomonadota; class Alphaproteobacteria; order Pelagibacterales; family Pelagibacteraceae; genus Pelagibacter. Next base: position 16,852 of record CACGPA010000006.1, on the reverse strand, counting down.
TTCATAAATTCGTTTTTAATTTTTATTAAATTTTTAGGTCTTGGTAGATTCTTAATCTTACTATTAGCTATTTTAACTTCTAAAAAAGATGCAGACTTTTCACTTATGAACTTCTTAATTTTGTTTTTTAAATTTTTTTTGTTTTTTATGGAATAAAATTTTTTAAATCCTAATGCTTTGGTAAATTTTTCAAAGTTTATATTATCCGCATAAGTATTTTGTGAACCAACAGAGTTATGAGTGTTATTATTTAAAAGAACATATTTAAAATTGTCTTTGGAAAAATTACCTGCAGTTTTAATAGATCCCAAATGCATTAGGAAAGAACCATCACCATCAATACAAATAACTTTTTTTTTGGTTGATAGAGAATATCCCAGAGCAACTGAAGATGTGTGACCCATACCTCCAACCATGTAAAAATCTTTACCTTTACTCAATGAATAATTTTTTCTTAAATACAAAAGTTCTCTTGAGTTATATCCTGTGCTCGAAATAATTCGAGATTTTTTAGGAATATTTTCAATTAAACTTTTTAAAAAAAATTCTTTATCTAGTTTATAATAATCTCTACTGACACTTTTTTTTTTATTTTTCTCTAAAGTTCCTCGCTCTATTAAACAGGCTACAATTGATTTATTTTTTTTAGCAGATTTAATTAGTTTATTGAATTTTTTTAGATCTCTATTATGTCTCAATATTGTAAAATTGATATTTAGTAATTTTAATAATTCTTTTGTTATTTTTCCTTTAACATTATGTTGTGGTTCATCTTTTATATTTGGAGAACCCCGCCAACCTATTATCAAAATTAAAGGAATTGAGTAAACTTTTTTGTGAGCAATGGATATTAAAGGATTTAATGCGTTTGAGAGACCAGAGTTTTGCATGTATACACATGGAAGTTTTTTAGAAGCAAGATAATATCCAATCCCTAAAGAAATTGCTGAGCCTTCATTTGTAGCAATTAAATGTTCTTTTTTACTTTTGTTCTTTAATGAAAATGACAATTCCTTTAATATACTATCAGGCACTCCAGTAAAAAAATTACAATTATTACTTTTTAATAGATTGATTAAAGATTTAATCTTAATCATTTTTTATCAAAGTAATAATTTCTTTAATAGGTATGATTTTTTTATCGACTTCAAGAGCTCTACTATTTTTTAAAATAGTTTTAGCAACATTTACCATAGCTGGATAAGCAGCTCTTAAAAGTTGATTTGCATAAATTACCAACTTAAATCCATTTTTAATTAGTTCCTTTTCATAAACACTCGAGTAAGTTGATGGCACTGAAACTAATGGAACAAAATTTTCACTTTTTTTAAATTCTTTTGCAAAAGAAAATATTTCCTTGGGTGTTTTTTCTTTACTATGAATTAGAATTGCATCTACTCCAGCTTTAGAATAGATTTCAGCTCTTTTAAGGGCATCTTTTAGACCTTTGCCAACTATAAAGCTCTCAATTCTAGCTATAACCATGAAATCATTTGATTGTCTAGAACTACATATTTTTTTTATTTTTTTTGCGAATTGTTCTGGTTTATCTAGCTTTGTATTTCTTTGATTTTTAAATAAAGAATTTTTTTTGAGACCAATCTTATCTTCTATTATGATTGCTGAAGCACCAGTTCTTTCTAAGCTTTTAATTAAGAATGGTAAATGTTCTATTCTACCTCCATTATCAGCATCAAATACAAGAGGCTTTGATGTTACATCCATCATATCATTTAATGATGAAAGTCTTGATGAAAAATCTACCGAGGAATTATCAGGCTTTCCTTTTGTCGCGGAGTCAGTGAGACTTGAAGACCACATACCATCAAATTCTACTGGAATTTTATTTTTTTTTATATTTAAGTTTTCAATTATCAATCCTGTAAGAGCGTTATGAGACTCTAAAATTCGGACAATATCTTTCGAATGAATTAATCTTTTTAATCTGAAAACTCTATTGCCTGAGTTTAAAGTCTCCAATATTCTTTTTTTTATTAATGTTGAGGAAATATTTTTTGTATATTTTGGCTCTATAAGTTTTCCACCCCATTTCTTTAAAGTTTTGATGACTTTTGATCTAACATGCTTTTGAACACCTGATTTCCAATCATTTCCATGCACTACAAAATCAGGTTTTATTAAATTTAAATTGTAAGTGTAATCTAAAGTTTTTTGTGGAATAACTTTTGATATAAATTTCAAATTTTTTAAAATCACCTCTCTTTGTTTGAAAGATAATTGGGGTAAATTTTTATAACTAGCTATAGCCCGATCTGTAAGCAATCCGACGATCACATCACCGTATTTTTTAGCAGTTTTGATGATATTTATATGACCTTCATGTAAAATATCTGCTGAAAGGCCAACGTATACAATTTTATTTTTGTTCATTTTTATTACTATTATGCTAAAATAATAATAGTTTTTACTCTATTAAATTTAAAAACTAAACATAAATTATTATATTCTATTAATAATAATTAATACATTAAGAAAAAAATTCTTAATAAATTCATAAACTATGTTAATAACAACCTAATAAAAAACTTATTTAATTAAAAAAAAAAATAAAAAAAAATTTCCATGCATAAAAAAATAAAAATTAATTCCAAGATATCTATTGGAGAGGATTGTCCATGTTTTGTTATTGCAGAAGCTGGTGTAAATCACGATGGAGATTTAGATAAAGCGAAAGAATTAATTGATGTTGCGGTAGAAGCCAAGGCAGATGCTGTAAAATTCCAAATGTTTAAGACTAACAAGTACGCATCAGATGACGCTTTTTTAGCAAATTATCATAAAAAGGGGAGATTGAGTAAAACTGAGAGTATTAAAAGTTTACTAAGTAGACTGGAATTGAAAGAAAATCAAATTCAGAAATTATTTGAATACGCAAATAAAAAAAAAATATTTATATTTAGTACTGCTTTTGATATCCAGAGTGCTAAATTTTTATTTAGCCTTGGAATGAGGCTAGTTAAAATAGCTTCGTTCAGTTTAACTAATGCACCTTTAATTAAATATTTATCGTCTAAAAAATTTCCAATTATAATCTCAACTGGCTTACATACTTTAGGAGAAATTGAAAAAATGTATGAATTAATAAGAAAAAATAATAATGAAAAAATTGCATTATTACAATGTACCTCGCACTATCCATCAACTGCTAAAGATGCAAATTTGTATTTTATGGACACATTAAAAAAAGCTTTTAATTGTGTAGTTGGTTATTCAGATCATACAATGGGCATTAATGTTTCTCTTGCATCAGTTGCAATGGGTGCAAAAATTTTAGAAAAACATTTTACTTTACAAACAAACTCTTTTGGAGTTGACCATGATGCCTCATTATCCCCAAAAGAAATGGTATCATTAGTTAGTGGTGTGAGAGAAGTAGAAGCCTCTTTTGGGACTTCAAGAAAAATAATTCCAGAAATTGAAAAGGAAATACAAAAAGTTCATAGACCTAGTTTAGTTTCTAAAACTGATATTTTTAGAGGCCAAGTAATATCAAAGAATATGCTCGACATAAAAAAACCTGGCACTGGAATTTCACCAAATGATATTGATTGGGTAATTGGCAGGAAGGTAAAAAAAAATATAAAAAAAAATCGATTAATTAAGAAGAAAGATTTGGTATAAAATTGAAAATTAATATTGTAAAACCAGTCTTACCCTCCATAAAGAATATAGCTAATAGTTTTTCAAAAGCACTTTCTTCAGGTTTAGTTACAAATAACTCTCAAAATGTTAAGAGTTTTGAAAAAAATCTAAAAGATTATTTTAAATCCAAATATGAACCAATTGTTTTTTGTAATGGTCAAATGGCATTATTTTCATTGATTCAAGCATGGAAATTTTATTTAGAAATAAGACATACAGAAAAAGTATACTGCATTATTCCTTCTTTCACTTGGTCTGGAACAATAAACTGTCTTATATTAAATAATATTACTCCAATTTTTTGCGATATAGATAATAGTTTTTTGTTAGATTTAAAAAATTTAAATAATGAAATTAAAAAGATTAAAATAAAAAAAAATAAAATTAGATTTATAATTCCAGTTTCAAATTATGGTAACATAGTAAACATAGAATATTTAAAAACATTTTGTAAAAAAAATAATTTAATTCCTCTTTTAGATAGCGCTCCAGCGTTTGGATCAAAATACAAAGGTGCATACCCAAATAATTTTGGAATTGATGAAATTTATAGTTTTCATGCTACAAAAATCATGTCATCTATGGAAGGTGGATGCGCTGTTACTAATAATAAAAAAATTCATAAATATCTTACGTATTTAAGAGATTTTGGCCAATTCGAAAAAAAATTTGGGAATATTAAACTTCCTGGGCTTAACTCTAAAATGCAAGAGATTTCAGCTATTGTAGGTAATTATAATTTAAAAAATTTTTCAAAGATATTAAAAACAAGATTTAATATTATAAAAAAATATGAAGTTTTTTTTAATAAATTTGAAAAAAAAAAAATATTTACCTTAATGAATGTAGATAACAATGTAATGTGTTGTTATTTATACTTTCCTATAATAGTAAATAAAAAAATTTTAAAATTTCAAAATTACTTAAAAAAAAATAATATTTCATTCAGAAGATATTATACTTCAACACATGATCTTGAGTTTTATAAAAAAAATGAATATTTAATAAAAAAAACTAATTTAAAATTTACTGAAAAAATAAAAAATAAAGTTATATCTTTGCCTCTATATTCAAACATGAACTCTTCAGAGATGAATTATCTATTTAACAAAATTGAAAAATTTTATAAATTAAATTAATGAAAACAATTCTTATAACAGGTGGCAATGGATACTTGGGATCTGTTTTAATAAAAAAATTATTAAAGAGGGGCTATAAGGTAGTGAATTTAGATAGCATGATTTTTAACAATACACCTCTAAGATTAAAAAAAAATAAATTGCTAAACTTTGTCGGTGTCACTGAGGATAGATATCTATTAAATGAAATTTTTAAATATAAAATTTATGGAGTGATACATTTGTCTGGTGTATCTAACGATCCAACTGCAATTTTAAACTCAAAATTAACTCGCAAATCAAATATTAATGGAACCAAATTACTAGTCGAGATTTCAAAAAAAAATAATGTAAAAAAATTTTTATTTGCATCTTCTTGTAGTGTTTATGGATTTACAGGAACAAATAAATTTGTAGATGAAAAATCCGCTTTAAATCCGATTAGCGAATATGCAAAATCTAAAATTTCTGGTGAAAAAATAGTTTTAAAATATAAATCAAAAAAATTTATCGTAAATTGTTTAAGAAAAGGAACATTATATGGGCCTTCTCCAAGAATGAGGTTTGATTTAGTTTTGAATACAATGACAGGTTCAGCAATCCAAGATAAAAAAATTATTTTAAATGGCGGCGACCAATGGAGACCATTCTTACATGTAGATGATGCAGCTAGCGCATATATTGCAATTCTTGAAAATGATAAAATTAATGGAGAGGTTTTTAACGTTGGGAATAATGAGCAAAATTTTAAAATTAAAGATCTGGCAAAGATAGTAAAAAAATTAATTCCTAACACTCGAATTTTGCAAAGTAATAATCCTGACAAGAGGAGTTATAAAGTAAATTTTGACAAAATTACAAATGTTATAGGTTGGAAAACTACTAAGCGTTTAGAAGATGGTATAGTTTCAATAAAAAATCTTTTCAAGAGTTCAAAAATAAAAAATTACAAAGATATTAATTACTACAACATTAAACGTTTAATGTCACATCTAAATATATAAAATATATGAATATTTTATGTTATTGTGAGGCTAACTCGAAAACAGGGTTTGGCCACTTTACACGAGTAAAAATTTTTATAAATTTTATAAAAAAAAAATATCCACAAGCAAATATTACGATATTTTCAAAAAATAGGATTAAAGCAAAAAATTTTTTTAAAACAAAAATAGTTTATAAAAAAAAATTTTATAATTTTGTTTTTAAAAATAAAGAATTTTTTGACTTAATTCTTATCGACCCACCTTATTACGATGGGGAGAATGATAATAACTTAAAATATCAATTAAAAAAAATTTTTAGTATAAAAAATAGAATTTTTAATATGTGGCTAATGACGGATGAAACCAAACCTTCAAAATATTATTGTGATTTCTTAATCAATGATTACCCAAACGCAATAAATTTTAAAGATTATTATTTAAGAATTAATCAAAATATAAAACTTTTTCTAGGTATATACGCATTTCTTTATCCAGATTTTATTTTAAATAAAAATTTAATTGCAAAAAAAAAATATGATTTATTAATTGCATTTGGGGGAAATGATCCAAAAAATTTAGTAAAAAAGTATTTTAATTTTTTGTATAATTTAAATTTAAAAAAAATTTTTATCGTAAATAAAAATTTTTATCAAAAACTAAAAAAAAAACAAAATAGTACAAATCTTATTAAACCGATATTGGATCAAAAAAAATTTTTTCATTATTTAAATCAAAGTAGACTTTATTTATCAACACCGTCTAATATAATGTTTGAGGGTTATGCCATGAATATTTTTGGTATAGTAATTGCAACTCAAAAAAGGCAAGAAATTATGGGAAAATGTTTTGAAAAAAATTCCCTAGTAAGATCTATTGGCTCTTATGATAAATTATCAATTAAAAATATTTTATTTGAAATTTTAAAAACTAGAAAAGATGTTAAGTTAAATTTTAATTGTAGAAATGCAATTAAAATGCGTAAAAAAATTATTAGTTATATTTAGTTTTATTTATTAGAGGTCAAAAAAAAAGTATGTTTATCTTCATCTGGCCTTTCTATAATATGCAGAGTAGAGATAATTTAAATTAATATTATTTTTATTTTTTCTTAATAAATTCCAAGGATCATTAAATTTTTGATACATTTCTTCAAATTTCCCAATGAATTTACCATTTTTAATAACGTAGTTTTTATATTTCATAATTTATAAATTTAAATAATATTATTTTAAATAGTTTTCATTTTTCTTAATTTTCCTTTTTTTTTTACCAGGTGTTCCTAGATACAAATAATTGTCTATACATTTTTTGTTAATAAATGAATTTGCCCCTACTACAACATTACTACCAATTTTTATATTGTTACTGATTTTAGCACCAATGCCAATATGAGTATTTTCATCTATTGTTACATTGCCACCTGTAATAACACCAGGTCCTAAACTTACAAAATCAGCAATTTCATTATTATGATCTAATGAGCAAGATGTATTTATGATACAATGATTTCCAATTTTAGTAAAAGCATTTACTACAGACCCAGACATAATCAATGTGCCCTTACCTGTAAATATCAAACTGTTTACATTGCAACTATCTGAAAAAATTGTTTCAAAATCAAAATTTTTATTAATTTTAGTTATTTCTTGATAAACTTTTTTTCTTATTGAGTTTAGTCCAATTCCAATAATACCACTAAAATCATTTTTAGAATTTATGATTTTTTTTATATTTCCAAGATTATAGTAAGTTTTTTTTCCAACTTTGATGATAGGAATATTTTCTTTTTTTTTATCATCAATGAAACCTAAAAAATTATACCTATTTTGTTTGATAATTTCAGAAAAAATAACCTTAGCGTGATTTCCAGATCCAAAAATAACTAATTTTTTTTTCATATGAAAATATATATACTATAAAAAAAAATATTAATAATATATTTTAATAAAGTTAAAAAAAATTTAAGCTATTGACATTAATAATGCAAAAGTTATGATAAATTAAAAATTTATTGATGAATTTTAAAAATAAAGTTTTTTTTTTTACTTCTTTTTCCATATCAATATTACTTTTAATCTATACATTTTATAGATCTGAAATAATACATAATGGAAATTTTAGAGATACTTTTTATTTTTACTATATTATATCATTAGTAATATTTTTTTTTTCAATCATTATATTATTTGTTAATAAAAAATTAAAAAAATATTTAATCATTTCAATGATTTCTATTTTTGCATCTTTATATTTATTTGAGATATATTTGATATATAATTCAAGTGTATTTAAAGATACAATTACAAATGCAATTACAAAAAAGAGAGCCGAAAAACTTTATAGCCAAGAAGGTAAAAAGTATGATGCTAGAACACCATACAAAATTTATACAGATTTAAAAAAAATAAATCCTGAAATAACTTTAAGAGTTTATCCAAAACTTTTTTATAATGAAGAAGAATTCTATCCACTGTCAGGTATAAGTAATTCTAAAACAATATTTTGTAATGAAAGTGGATATTACTCTCATTATCATAGTGATAGATTTGGATTTAATAACCCTGATAAGGAGTGGGATAGTAATCATATTGAATATTTGCTAATAGGCGACTCTTTCACCCATGGTTCTTGTGTTAATAGACCTAACGATATTGCATCAGTCTTAAGAAATTTGTCTAATAAATCTGTTATCAACTTAGGTATGGGTGGAAATGGAACTTTGATAGAATATGCTAGTTTGAGAGAATACTTAAATACAAATGTAAACAAGGTTTTATTATTATTCGCAGAAAATGATTTAGAAAATTTAAATAACGAAATTAAAAATAAAGTTTTAAAAAAATATATTAATGATGAAAAATTTAAACAAAACTTGAGAGAAAAACAATCCGAGGTAAATAGCAAGGTTAGAAAAAAAATTGATAGTGAACTACCTGAATATAAATTTAAATCAAGAGTATTGCGTTCTGTTAAGTTAGCTCATTTAAGAGAATTAACTTATAAAAATAAAAAAAGATTAAATTCATCAATTTCACAAGAAAATGATGTACTTGCAGAATTTAGAAAATTACTTTTATTGATAAAAAAGCTTACTAAACAAAATAACTCTAAATTCTATTTTATATATTTACCCCCATCATTTCGCTATAATAATCCAAAATATATTTCTAATTATAATTTAGTTGAGAAAATTGTAAAAGATTTAGATATTGAATTCTTAAATATGCACAAAGAAGTTTTTGCTAAGGAATTAGATCCATTGAAACTCTTCCCTTTTGGACTATATGGACATTATAATGTCGAGGGTTACAATAAAATAGCAAATCAGATCTATAAATTAACAAAAAATTGACATGAATGAAGTCAAAATAGGATTTAATAAAAATGAGTCAATAATGTTAAATAATATCAAAATGAAAATTCAAAGTAAATATGTCTTGGCAATTGTACCAGCAAGAAAAGGCAGTTTAAGGTTAAAAAATAAACATATAAAAAAAATAGGAAAAAAAAAATTAATAGATTTTACATTTGATGCCATCAAGAAATCAAAAAAAATTACAAAAACGATTTTATTATCTAATGATGAAAAAGTTATCAAAATAGCAAAAAAAAAAAACTTTATAGAAATATATAATAGACCAAAGCAAATTTCCAAATCAACTTCTCACTCAAGAGAATATGTAAAATTTGTTATTGAAAAATTTTTATCAAGAAATTATTTTATTCCAGAATATATTTTAATTTTACAGCCTACAACACCTTTTAGAGATTATAAAGATATAGATCGTTCAATAGAAATAATCTATAAAAAAAAAAATAATTCTTTAATTTCAGTTACTGAACCAATCCAAGATCCTTCTGAATGTATTTACATTAACAAAAAAAAAAAAATTTCCCAGGTACATATACCAAAAAAACAAAACAATCATCCAAAAGGAAATCAGCAATCAAGAGTTAAAACTTTTTTTATTGACGGTTCAATATTTTTATTTAAAACGACTTTTTTTCTTAAAAAAAATTTTTTTTTTGATAAGAATACTGAATTAATGATAATAGATAAAATAAAAGGAATTGACATAAACGACTCAATAGATTTGGAAATAGCAAACAAACTAAAATTATAGATAATTCAATGAAATCAAAAAATATTAAAAATAATTACTCAGTAGATGATTATGATGCTAATGGGTTTTGCTTAGTGGAAAAAGTTATCGACAAGAAAACCATTAACTCTATAGATAAAGAGTTAAAAAATATTTTAAATAAAAAACATAAAATACTTAAAAAAGATTACAATTTAATTAATAAAAAGATTAACTCGATGCATGGTTTAACTCGCTATAGCAATTTTTTTGATAAACTTTCAAAAAATAAAAAAATTTTAGATGTATGTAGAAATTTATTGAATAAAATTTCAAAGTTTAGACAATCTGAGTATTTTGCAAAACCAAAAAAAATTGGTCTTGAAAGTCCGTATCATCAAGATAATTATTATTGGAATGTAAAAAAAGGAAATGCATTAACTGTCTGGATTGCTTTAAGTCATGCTAATAAAAGAAATGGTAGCTTGAAATATTTGGTTGGTTCACACAAATTAGGAATAATAAAACACGAAAATTCTTTTGCTCCCGGAAGTTCACAAAAAATCAACAAAGATAAAATTATAAAACTTAAAAAAAAATATAAAGAAGTTGTAATTGATTTAAAACCTGGTGACGCCATATTTCATCATTGTGAAATAATTCATGGTAGCGATAAAAATGAATCCAATTATGATAGAAGAGGTTTAACTATGCAATTTCAAGCAAGGGGTTCTACTATAGATAAATTAGCTTATAAAAAATATCTGATTGAACTTAATAAACAAATAGAACTAAGGAAAGGAAAATATGCCTGGGTTTGAATATCTGGATAAAGATGAAAAAAAATCTATCTCTGACATTTTTGCAAATAGTCAACCAGTTCTTATGTCAGTTGGATTTGATCAGATTAGAAAAAGATATTTAGTAAGAGAATTTGAGAAAAAATTTTCTAAAACAGTAAATAGCAAGTATGCAGTCTCAACATCTTCTGGAACTGCCGGTTTATATGTTGCTCTAAAATCCTTATCTATTGGTCCTGGTGATGAGGTTATTATGCAATCATTTACTTTTATTGCTGTTGTTGAGGCAATTGTATCTGTTGGTGCAAAACCTATTTTTGTAAATGTTGATCAAACTTTAAATATTGACTTAATTGAGTTACCAAAAAAGATAAATAAAAAAACAAAAGCAATTATTTCAGCAGGAATGCTTGGAAATCCAATAGATGTTATAAAATTAAAAAAAATTTCAAAAAAGTTTAAAATACCCGTAATTGATGACAGCTGTGAAACATTGGGTAGCAAATATAAAAATAATCTTTATGGAAATAATTTTGATATTACTATTTGGAGCTTTGATCAGGGAAAAACAATAACCACTGGTGAAGGTGGAATGATCACTTTAAATAATAGAAAATTATATAACTATTGTAGGTATTATATCGATCATGGCCATGAAAATAAACATAAAGTTTCTAGAGCTGTCGATAAAATTAAAGTTGTTGGTTTTAATTTTAGAATGACTGAATTACAAGCCGCAGTAGGCTTAGCACAATTAAAAAAAATTAATCAAATTATTAAAGATCAAAAAAAAAATTACATGATGTATCTAGCAATCTTTCAAAAACTTAATATTAAAATTAGACCTTTACCAAAGGGATATGAACCAAACTATGATACTATTATTGTTCAATTAAATTCTAAATACATAGCTACAAAATTTATTAATTACTTAAAAAAAAATAATATATACACAAAAATTATACCTGATGCTTTAAACTGGCACTATGTGAAGAACTGGAGACATCTAAAAAAAAATATGCCAAAATTAAATGATTATCTAAAAACTGACAAAATATTATCAAAATGTATATCTCTTCCAATATTTGGAAAACAAAAAATTAAAATACTTAAAAAGAATTGCAGAATAATTAATGATTTTAATTTTAGTTAACTAGGAATTAGAAAAAATATATAAAACCAATATTATAAAAATGCTTAATTATGACGACAAAACACTTGAAACTTTATCCAAATGTAATTCTAGAGAATTTTTAAATATTGCCCCCTGGATTTGCTGGGAGTCAGAAAATTCTAGCTATGGCAAGTGTTTGAGAAGGTGGGCATTTTATCCTCGTATGTTACCAATCTTTGCATGCAGTTCTCATGGAGCTCACCATGCTTCAAATATTGCACAAAACGAATTGGATGACAGGGTTGATTTATTTTTTGGCTGGCCTAAGAAAATAGTCAAACAAAGAATTTTTAAAAATAAAAAAAAAAGTTATGTAATCGCTCACCCCTGGATATATTACAGAAAAAAATATATAGGTAATCCCCCAAGTAATAGAAAGGGAATTTTATATTTTTTTCCTCATTCTAATACTCACCTCACACCTAAGTTCGATTCTTTGAATAGGTTAATGAGATCACTAAAATTATTAGGAAATAAATATGGCGGCATCAGTATTTGTTTGTCATTTCATGATATCCGTAAAGGCCTTCATAAAAAACTTAGGAAATATTCTTTGCCCTTAGTTACAGCGGGAGACACAAATAGTCATAAATTTATAGATAATTTTATTAACCTAATATACAATTATCGTTTTACTTGTAGCTCAGGAATTGGCTCTCATGTGTATCACTCTATAGAAGCAAGTATTCCACATTTTATTTTACCTAAGGAAAAATTTAAATACACATTTAATAAATTAAAGAAAGCTTATAGTTATGATAAATTTATGAAAATACGTCAGGATAGCGATGATTTAAAAAAACTAAAAAAATTTGAACAGACGTTAAGGTTTGGTAATAGAAAAATTTCAGCTTTTCAAAAAAAATTTGTTCTTGATAAAATGGGATTTAATGACTCAATTAGTAGATATGAAGCTTCTTTTCATTTATGGAAAGAATTTTTTTTAAATTTTCATAAATGGATACCTTGGTATTTTTATCTATTTTTTAAATTTTTTAAGAAGTATTTAATTAGAGAAAATAAAAGTGCTAATTAATTTGAAAATTTACTCAATTTTTAAAAATAATACGCATGTGAAAAATATAGTAATAATCTTTTAAATTAATGAAAATAGTTATTGTTGGCTCATCTCCCGTTATGCTTTTAAAAGCAATATTATTAAGGCATCAGCACAAAAACGCAAAAATAGAAATTCATGAAAAGGGTAATTCTGTAGGAGGATCATGGAAAACAACTATTTTTCAGGTTATAAAATCAGTGGAAACTGGAAGTCATATTTTTGCACCATGGAAAAATAAGGTTATATACAATCAATGTTTAGATATTTTAAGAAAAAAATTTAAATTAAAAACTTATTTTTTAAAAGCAAAACCATTAAATATAATTAACTATAATATTAAAAAAAATGAACTAAAAAAAATAAAATATTTTTACATTAAAGGTGGATCAGGTGAACTTTTAAATTCATTAATTAAGCATATAAAAAAAAATAAAATAAAAATTAAATATAAATCTAAAATCAAAAAAATTTTTTTAAAATATAATAAGAATAAACTTCAATCAAATGGAGGTGTATTCCTAGCAGATCAAGTTTATCTCCCATATTATTGTAAATTTAATTTAAATTCCTTATATGGCAAAAAAACTTATTCATTAAAAAACTCTATACATATTTTGATTAAATTTTCATCAAGATACCAGTTTAAAAAAAAAATATCCTACATTCAAAAAGTTAGTTTTTCAGAATTATTTGATCGTTTAAGCAATATATCCAGCATCTTTAATATAAAAGATCATATTTTTTCCTTAAGGTTAAGTGAGAATGCAAAGAAAAAATTTCAGAAAAACAAAAAAATTCCAATTGATAAAATACAAAAAGATTTAGTTAATTTTTTAAAACCAAAATTTAAAAATGATAAATTATTAAAAGCAGAATATAAATTATGTAAGTATGAAACAAGTTATAGAAATAATAAACAATTACAGCAATTAAAAGAATTTACAAAAAAACATAAAATTAAACTAGTTGATACTAGTGAATTTATAAAATATATGAGTAAAAATATTAATGAACTGAAAGCACTTTAAGTATTTTTTATGATAACAGCTCAAGAAAAACTTTTTTTACTGAAAGAAGGAGATAATTACTTCGACAGAAATTCTGTCAAACCCAATAAATATATCTTAAATGCTATGAAGTTTTTACAACCAAGTTTAAATGATCACGTAATGGAAATAGGATGCGGGTGTGGAGCAACTTTAAGTAAGATAAAATCAATTTATGGTTCAAAAGTATATGGATTAGATCCATCCAAAAAAGCAACTATTTATGCCAAAAAAAAATTTAAATTAGAAAATATTTATTCAGATACATTTTTAAATTTTAAATTAAAAAAAAAATTTGATATTATAATTGATGGTGGGTTCTTGTATGTAACACCTAATAACATAATTAATAAAACTATAGAAAAAATTTCAAATATGATGAAAGCAAATTCATATTTTGTTTTATGGGATTATGATACGCCTTATAGCTACATTAATGACTGGAAGTATCATAAAAATATAAAGAGTTATAAGAGAAACTACATAAACATAATCAATACGATAAATAATAAGCTTTACCTTTTGAGTAAAAAACAATTCATGCTTGATACAGGGAAGGAAATTAAATTTTACAATAAAAAAATTAATATCGATAAAATTATTACAACTATGATTTATAAAAAAATAAATGATTAAATTAAAATTATCTAACTAGTCAAAATTTTAATGAAAAAATTTTCAAAATTTTTGAGCCTATTAAATAAAAGAGAAAAACTTTATTTAGTTATTATTTTTTTATTATCTTTTATTGTAATGGCTTTAGAAACGGTGGGCGTTGCAACAATACCAATTATATTCACTAAATTCATAGGTGATGGAAATATTGGTAAATTTGAAAAGATACCAGAGTTTTTCAATACTTTTGCGAATATGTTAGACTCCAAAATAAGTTTAACAATTTTTATAATATGTTTATTTTTTTTCAAATCAGTATTTAATTATTTCCATTTTGTTTTAGAATATTTTATTTTAAAAAGAATCAGAATTAGGTTGCTAAATAAATGGGTAAAAGAAGTTTTAGAACAAGACTATTTGGCTATTCAAAAAACTCCAGTATCATATAAAATATGGTATATGGGCTTAGTAGATACAGTTGCAGGAATTATCTCAAATTTTCTCAATCTTTTAAAAGGTACAGTAGTATGTATCTCAATCTTTTTAACAATGATTTTTTTTAGTCCAATTAATCTAATGATATTTTATTTTATGATTTTAATATCATTGGTTTTATTTTACGGCATATTTTCAAAAAAAATTGGTAACTATGGAAAATTGTCATCGCTAGCACAGCGTGGAAGGGTAGAAACCTTACAATCTATTTTTACGGGAATAAAAAATTTGATTATATATAAAAAACAATCATTTTTTAAGAATGAATTTTTTAATAGAAATTTAGTAAGAGAAAAAAACCTTCAATTAAGCTCTTTAATAGGAAATATTCCGAATTATTTTTTAGAATTTATTGGAATACTGTTTATATGTTTTTATTTTCTAATTATTTTAAATAAAAATATTCCTAAATCAGAACTTATATTTAATATAGGCTTAGTCTCCTATGGAAGTTTAAGAATACTGTCCTACTATAAGCTAATTGCACATAACTTTTCACTAATTAGAACACGTAAATTTGACTTGAATACCTTTGTAGACAAAACAATAACTAGTCGAGATATAAAAAGAATACAAAATAAAAAAAACTATTTAGGAAATTGTAATTATAATTCAAATTTAACAAATGGTATTGCTATAAAAATACAAGGCCTTAATTTTGGTTACGAAGACAATGTTTTAATTAAAATACAGCACTATGAGTTTAAAATTAATAAATTTTATATAATAATAGGTGATAGTGGTGTAGGAAAATCAACATTTTTAGACTTAATGTTAAACATAATTAAATCTGATGAAGGACAAATTGATTATTCTATGGACTCAAAAAAAATAGGCTATGTTTCTCAAGAGTGCTTTCTTTTAAATGATACTATCAGAAAAAATATTGCTTTTGGCGTAAGTGAGGATTTAATAGATGACAAAAAAATTGATGATGTAATTAATAAAGTAAATCTATCAGGTTTTATAAATAAATATCCAGAAAAGAAAAATTATAAAGTTACCAATAATGGTTCCAATATATCGATTGGGCAAAAACAAAGAATTGGTATTGCTAGAGCTTTATATTTTGAACCAGATTTAATATTTTTTGATGAGCCAACTAGCTCTTTAGATGAAACGAATGAACAATTATTTTTAAATACAATTGATGATATAAAAAAAACATCAACAATTATAATGGTTGCACACAAGTATAAGAATATAAAAAATTTTGATCATTTGGTGGAATTAAAAAATGGAAATTTAGTAGAAAAGAAACCTAGTTAAAAGTTTAGTATGAAAGAAAAAAAAAATATAAAGTATTCAGTATTTGTATCTTCATGTAATAATAATTTAGTACTTTGGGTGTTTTCATTAATTTGTTTTCCGATTTCTAAATTCTTTGCAACTCTCAAAATTTCACCGAATTTAATAACTGTTCTATCTTTTATATTAATGCTAATAAGTTGTTCATTTCTAATTTATGGTAAGCTAATTTTATTTTCATTAACATTTATTTTAAGTATTTTCCTTGATTTTTGCGACGGACAAGTAGCAAGAATATTGAAAAAAAGTAATGATACTAAATTCAATTTTGATCATCTTTCAGATATAGTTAAAATTTCGATTGTTTATATAACTTTTGGAATATTATTTGATGAGTTTTATTCTTGGATTTTCTTTTTTATAAGTTATTTATTATTTTTTTTTCATTTTTATCTTCATGGTATTGTTTCAAGTATTCCTAAAATTAAAAATAATCGTGCTAAAAAAGATAAAGTAGAGTTTCTTTTTTTTAAATATTTTAAACTTAATGTTTTTAAAATGATTT
>CACGPA010000005.1 GCA_902574725.1 uncultured Pelagibacteraceae bacterium | reverse complement strand
TATTGCCTTCCTAATTTATGTGGGAGCTTTTTAAAAATGATAGTTTATTCATTTTTCAACGGATATAAATGTAAAGTACATAGTAATAGATTATCAGGTCTTTTAAATAGTATGGCAGGAAAAAAATCTTGGAAGAGATTTGAAAATTATTCTTAAAAATTAAGATTTTAGTTTTTTTTTATGAAATTTAATAAATCTTTCTATATTAGATTTATTAAATGTTTTATTTTCTTCAAATGAAACTTTTTTTAATGAATAAGCAGCACTTTTTGTTTGTCTTGATATAATTGTAATATTACCTTTATATAATTTAAGCTTAACAGATCCGTTTACTTTATTTCTTTTTTGATCAATTATTTTTTGAAGTTTAAATCTTGCTTTCGAATACCAATAGCCGTTATAAATAAGTTCTGCGTATTTAGGCATTATTTCATCTTTTTTGTGCATGGTTTTTTTGTCCAAGGTTACAGATTCTATTGCTCTATGAGCATTAATTAATAAAGTTCCGCCAGGAGTTTCATAAACGCCTCTAGATTTTATTCCAATAAATCTATTTTCGACCAAATCAACTCTACCAATTCCATTTTTTCCAGCAATAATATTTAATTTTTTTAAAAGTTTTGAAGGTGCTAATTTTTTTCCATTAATAGTTATAGGATCACCTTTTTTAAATCCTATGGTTATAAAAGAAGATTTATTAGGTGCTTTTTCTGGAGAAGCTGTTCTTTGAAAAATAAATTCAGGAGCTGAATTTTTTGGATTTTCTAAAACTTTACCCTCAGTTGATGTATGAAACAAATTATCATCCACTGAAAATGGTGAAGCGCCTTTTTTATCTTTTGGAATTGGTATTCCATGTTTTTTTGCATAATTTATTAAATCAGTTCTAGATTTAAGTTTCCAGATTCTCCAAGGAGCTATTATTTTTATTTTTGGTCCAAAGTAATGATAAGCGAGTTCAAATCTTACCTGATCATTTCCTTTGCCTGTTGATCCATGAGAAACAGCATAAGCTTTAAATTTTTTAGCAACTCTAATTTGATCCTTTGCAATTAATGGTCTTGCAATTGATGTGCCTAATAAATAAACACCTTCATAAATGGCATGCCCTCTTATCATTGGATAAATGTAATCTTTGACAAAAGTATCTTTTAAATTTTTTATTATTATTTTTTTAACACCAAGTTTTTTTGCATTTTTAATTATTTTTTTTCGATCAATTTCCTGACCAATATCTGCAGTATAAGCAATTATTTCAGCTCTATAGTTTTCTTGTAACCATTTTAAAATGATAGAAGTGTCTAGCCCACCCGAATAGGCAAGCACAATTTTTTTTTTAGATTTCATTTACTTAACTACAGCTTTTTTTTGCCTTATTGTAAGCTTTTGTGAATCCTAATAGAGAATAATGATCAATAGTTTGTGAACCAGATTTATTGTAACCAGAAATCATAATTCTTGAACCTTTTTTCATAGTTCTAATCATTTTTTTTTCAACTTTATTATCTGCTATCCAGGCAAAACTTTGCTGAGATATATCAAAATTATATTTATGTTTACCTGACTTAGCAGTTATCGAATTTTGTTGATTAAATTCGTAGCCCGGCGTCGTACTAATTTCATTTTTTATTTTTTCATTTGGTCTAAAAGAAACAAAAAGTCTTGCTTCTCTTTTATTTTTTTTTGGAGCTTGTAAAACGGGTTTAGATTGTGCAAAGCATGTTATTCCTGAATCTTCAACTAATACCATAGCTTCCCAATCTTTAAATTTACCAATTTTTTTTACTTCTTCCGCTGAAATTGAAAAACAGAAAAATAAAATTAATAAGTTTAATATAATATTTTTAATTAAGGACATGGATTTGGATATATTTTTTGAACTTCATTAATTTCTTTAATAACTTCATTGCTTAAAATTACATTTACACTTTCTATGTTAGTTTTCAACTGCTCCATTGTCGTAGCTCCTATAATTACACTGGTCACAAATGGCTGAATTTCACAAAATTTTAATGACATCTGTGACATATCAAGATTATATTTTTTTGCTATCTTATAATAGGATTCTACAGCTTTTTCCGTATTAGGTTTATTATACCTTGTCCAAAAATCTCCATCTAAAGCTAATCTAGATTTTTCTGGTTTTTTATTATTTCTATATTTGCCACTTAAAAAACCGATTGCCAAAGGAGAATACGCAAGTAAACCAATTTGTTCTCGTATTGAAATTTCTGCTAACCCAACTTCATAAGATCTATTTAATAAATTATATGGATTTTGAACGGACATCATTCTTGGAAGATTTTTTTCTTTAGAAATTTCTAAAAATTTTACTGTTCCCCAGGGTGTTTCGTTAGATAATCCTATATTTCTTACTTTACCTGCGTCTATAAATTTTTTTAAATTTCCTAATACATCTTCAAATTTATTCCATTCACTATTATCATTATGTTCATATCCCAATCTTCCAAACATATTTGTATTTCTTTCTGGCCAATGTAGTTGATATAAATCTATATAATCTGTTTGTAATCTCTTTAAACTTCCTTCTAAAGCTTCTGTAATATTTTTTAAACCGTACTGATTACCACCACCTCTTACGTATGATCTCATTGGTCCAGCGACTTTAGTTGCTAAAATTACTTTGTCTCTCTTTTTTGTTTTTTTGAACCAATTTCCAACAATTATTTCGGTATGGCCAAATGTTTCAGATTTAGGAGGTACAGAATATATTTCAGCTGTATCCCAAAAATTTATTCCTTGATCTAGAGCATAATCCATTTGCTGAAAACCTTCTTCTTGGGTATTTTGTTCACCCCATGTCATTGTACCAAGACATATTGTACTTACTTTCAAGTCTGTATTTCCTAATTTTTTATAGTTCATTTACTATTTACTCATTCAATTCTTGAAAATTTTAAAAAAAATTACTATATATAAAATATGGATTTTAATAGACAAAATATTTTTCAAGCCACAGCCGCGAAAAAGACGGTTGTTTGGGATGAAGGTCTTAGAGCGTATATGCTCAAAGTTTATAATTATATGGCAACCGGAATTTTATTAACGGGTATAATTGCTCTTTTGTCATTTAAAATTTCTGTAGTTACGGATGCCGGTGGAGCAATTACAGGTTTTACTAGTTTTGGTAATGCTCTATTTTTTTCTGGACTAAAATGGTTGGTCATGCTTGCACCGCTCGGTGTTGTTTTTTATATGAGTTTTGGAATTAACAAGATGAGTTCAGCGAAAGCTCAAACAGTTTTCTGGATTTTTGCAGCTTTGATGGGTTTATCATTATCATGGATTTTATTAGTTTATACTGGCGTAAGTGTTGCGAGAGTTTTTTTTATCACTTCTGCAACTTTTGGCGCTATGAGTATTTATGGATATACAACTAAAAGAGATTTAACGAAATTTGGATCTTTTTTAATGATGGGATTAATAGGAATAATTATAGCTTCATTGGTAAACATTTTTTTAAAGTCAACAATGATGTATTTTATTATTTCAATTCTTGGAGTTTTAATTTTTGTAGGATTAACTGCTTATGATACTCAAAAAATAAAAAACATGTATGCCGCTTCTGATAGTGGTGAGTTGATGGGTAAAAAAGCAGTTATGGGAGCATTAACTCTTTACTTAGATTTTATAAATCTATTTATAATGTTATTAAGACTATTTGGTCAAAGAAGATAAGAACTACTTCTGTAATTTTTTCCAATTTGTATTTTTTAAAAGGTTTTCTAAATTATTTGAGTTTTTAAGTACTTTACTTTTTGAGTCAGTTATCATGTATTTTAAATTTTGACTAATGGGTTTAAAATTTTTACATATTTTGTACATTGCATTTTCCGCTGCGTTTTTAAAAACGCTAAATTCAACTTGTTTGCTTGAAATTGTAAGGCCATAATCTTTCCAGGAACCTTCAGAAACCATTTTACCATATAAATCTAAAATAATTTTTAATTCATTTTTTTCAAAAAAATATTTATAATTTTGATCTTTGTTTAGATTATTAACTACAAGTTTTAAATTTTTATTCATCCAATTTGTATTTATTTATTAATCCTATTTGGAATGCTGTAAATATAAAAGTAATTGGCAACATTCCCCAAACTTTAAAATTAACCCAAAATTCTTCAGATTGCGTTCTCCAAACTATTTCATTTAAAATTGCTAAACCAAAAAAGAAATACATCCATCTATTATTTAAAATTTTCCAACCATCATCATTTATTGGTATAGATTTTCCTAATAATTTTTTTAAAATTGGATCATTGGTAAAATATTTTCCAAATAATAAAGCTAAAGCAAATAATGTATTTATTATTGTTGGTTTCATATAAATGAAAATTGGATTGTCGAAGTAAATTGTTAATCCACCAAACAATGTAATTAAAATTCCACTTAAAAGTGGAACCATTGGAATTTTTTTTTCTAAAATCCAAATAATTAAAACGGCAATTATTGTTGCAACTATTAGTGGTGGAATTGCAATTTTCAAATTTTTATCGTTATTGTAATAAAATAAAAAAAAGACAACTAACGGACCAATATCAGTAATAAATTTTAGAAAAGATTTATTCACTGCTACATATTAACAGATTAACTAAACATTCACATTTTTTTTATTGATTTTTTATTTTAAATATTCATATAATCTAGGTATGACAGTCCAAAAAGCAAAATTTTCTATTGGAGATATAGTTAAGCACAAGCATTTCGATTTTCGTGGAGTAATTTATGATGTTGATTTTCAATTTAACAATTCAGAGGAATGGTATCAGTCTATTCCAAAAAATGTGAGACCAAGAAAAGATCAACCATTTTATCATTTATTGGCTGAAAATGATGATGTAACTTATGAAGCATACGTTTCAGAGCAAAATTTGTTATCCGATGATTCAGAGGAACCAATAAAACATCCTCTTATTAATGAAATTTTTTCAGGAAAAAAAGGCTCAAGTTATTTTAAGCCATCAAATTAGGAATAATCACTTTTCAAACACATTTAGTTCAAAACTTGGTCATATAAACAGGTTAAATATTGATTATATTCTGATCAAGAGTGCATAAGTTTCCCTTAAGATTATCTCCCTCGCATTCTTGATCAGAAGTCTAACCTTTTTAACTCATTTATTATCAATTTTAATTTGTGTATAAAATTACTGAAATGAAATTTTTTAATCAAAATAAAATATTAAATTTAAGTTTTAGAAGTCAGAAAATAATTTTAATATTTTTTTTATTAATTCTTTCAATAGGTTTATTTGAAGCATTAGTTTTGTCACCCGAAGATTACTTGCAAGGGGATGCTGTTAGAATTATGTATGTTCATGTTCCCGCAGCCTGGATGTCACTAGGTATTTTTTCTTTTATTGCCTTTTTATCAGTTTTAGTTTTTATTTTTAAAAATAAAAATTTTATTTTAATTGCTAAAAGTATTGCGCCATCAGGTTTTATTTTTAATATAATTGCTTTAGTTACAGGATCAATTTGGGGTAGACCCACATGGGGAACTTGGTGGGCATGGGACGCTAGAATCACTTCAATGCTTATATTGGCACTATTTTATTTAATGTATTTAATGGCTTGGAGAATATTTGAAAATAAAAATTATGTTTTAAAGGTTACATCTTTTATTGCAATATTTGGTTCAATTAATGTTCCAATTGTAAAATTTTCAGTAGATTGGTGGTCAACTTTACATCAACCATCTTCAGTAAACTTGATATCTAAAACAACTATACATTCTTCTATGTTAATTCCATTAAGTATTATGACTGCGGCATTTGTCCTATTTTCATTGCTGATTTTTTTAATGAAATATAATACAGAACTGATAAAGATTAAAAATAAAGGGTTAGATAGATTATGATTTATAATTTTTTAAACATGGATGGTTATGGCTTATATGTCTTTTCATCTTTTATTTTTACATTAGTAAGCTTTGCTGGATTGTATTTGATTATTAAATCTCAATTAATAAAAGAACAAAAGAAATTTAAAGCTAAATTTGGCTCATTAACTGCAGATAAAATTTTGTTGGCCAGAACACAAAAAACAAATAAGGAAATATTAACAGCAGGTATTTTTTCAAAAATTTAACTTTAGCTCATGTATGGTAGAAAAGTTAAGTTAAGGGTACTATTTCTAATTGTTTTATTTTCATCAATTATTTTAACAATTTTTTTAATTTTAAAATCATTAGAGGAAAATGTTGTATATTTTTTATCTCCAACCGAGGTTAAAAATTTGAATGAGCTAACTCAAGATAAAATTAGAATTGGAGGAATGGTAAAAAAAAATTCTATAAATATTAGTAGTGAAAAAATTAATTTTGTAATTACTGATTTTAAGAATGAAATAAATGTTGTTTATTCAGGATTAATCCCAAATCTATTTCAGGAAAATAAAGGTGTAGTAGCAGAGGGTTTTTTAGAAGATAAAAATTATTTTAAGGCTGAGAAAATATTGGCTAAGCATGATGAGAATTATATGCCACCAAAAATAAAGGAAAAATTAGGAGAAAAATAAATTGATTTTTAATTATATAGGAAATTACTCATTAATAATTTCGGTAATAATTTCATTAATAATTTTTTTTTTATCAATTTCGAATTTACAAAAAATAAATATTCAAAAAAAAATTAATTTAAATAAATTAAATTTTTTTCAATTTTTTTTTGTATTAGTTAGCTTTTTTTCTTTGGTTGTATTATTTGTATTATCGGAATTTTCTAATATTACAGTATTTAATAATTCTCATACAACAAAATCTTTATTTTATAAAATAAGTGGTACTTGGGGTAATCATGAAGGTAGCTTACTTTTGTGGTTATTAATTTTAACACTTTCTCTTTTTCTTTATTTTTTAAGTTCAAAAAACAGGCCAATTAAAGAAAGATTATTAACTTTAATTTTTCAAGAAGTTATTATTATTGGTTTTTTAGTTTTTTTATTAAAAACTTCTAATCCATTTAATCAGATTTTTCCAATTCCAAAAGAGGGCTTAGGCCTGAATCCAATTTTACAAGATCCAATATTGGCAATTCATCCACCAGTTCTTTATTTTGGTTATGTAAGTACATCTATTATTTTTTCTTCTTCTTTAGCTTCTTTGGTACAGGGAAATGTAAATAACTTATGGGCAAAATATATAAAAAAATGGATTTTTGTATCATGGATTTTTTTAACAATTGGAATTTTGTTAGGTTCTATTTGGGCCTACTATGAATTAGGATGGGGAGGGTTTTGGTTCTGGGACCCTGTAGAAAATATATCATTGATGCCTTGGCTAAGTTTAACAGCTTTGTTGCACTGTATTTTGGTTTTAGAAAAAAGATCATTATTAAGTTCATGGACTATAGTTTTATCTATTTCTACTTTTACATTAAGTGTTTGTGGCACTTTTTTAGTACGTTCAGGGATTTTAAATTCTGTACATACTTTTGCCAATGATCCAGAGCGTGGATTATTTATTTTAACTTTTTTATTTATTTTAGTTTTTCTTTCTCTTGTGATTTATTTTTTATACGAAAAAAATCTTAAAACAAATAATGATAAATTTAATTTACTTACGAAAGAAAGCTCAATATTAATTAACAATTGGTTTGTAATGTATTTTCTGTCAGTAATATTAATTGGAACTATTTATCCTATTTTTCTTGAAGTTTTATCAGACCAAAAAATTTCTGTAGGTCCTCCATTTTTTAATAAATTATTAATACCATTTTTAATACCATTTTTAATTTTCATGTCTATTGGTCCTAATTTAAATTGGATAAAAAATAAAAATTTTGGAAATAAAATTCAATTAGCTATTTTTTTTATTTTAAATTTAATGTTGTCTTTTTTTATTATTAAAATGTTTGGGAAAATTACATTAACATTTACTATTTTGTTGGCAGCTAGTTTTTATTTATTTTTTATAACTTTTAAAGATTTAATAAAAAAAAATTATAAAAATACTTCTCAGGCAATTTCTCATTTTGGTTTTAGCCTTCTTATTCTAAGTATATTAATGAATAGCATTTTATCTAAGGAAATAATTGCTAATTTGAAAGTTGGAGAAGAAATAAATTTTATGGAAAATACCATCAAGTTTAAAAAAGTTGAAAGTAGTTCAGGGTCTAACTTTAAAAGTTTAATTGGTTTTTTTGAAATTAATAGCAAAGATAATAAAAAATTTTTATTTAAACCAGAGATTAGAATTTATAATCAACCCAAAGTAATTACTAGCGAAGCAGATATTAAAACAAACTTTTTTAAAGATAAGTTTTTAGTAATTAACTTAGTAAAAGGTGATAATTATTTTAATGTTAGGTATCAGGAGAAACCTTTAATGATTTGGATTTGGCTTTCAACTATTTTGATTGCAATTGGTGGTAGTGTAAGTTTTTTAAAGAGATATGAAAAATAGGTATTTTTTTATAATTATTGGATTATTTTTTTTCTTTTTTATAGTTTTATTTGAGGGTTTAAAAAATCCTAACGTTTATATACCAGAACTACAAGAGGAAAAAAATTTATCAAAATTTGAAGCTATAGATTTTTATTCAAATAAAAAAATTTCTTCACTTGAAATATTTAATGATAATAAATTTTATTTGATAAATATTTGGGCATCTTGGTGTCTTCCCTGTAGAGAAGAGCATGATTACTTAATCAAACTGAAAGAACAAAATTTAATAAGATTAATTGGTATAAATTATAAAGATGATTCTGAAAATGCCAGAAAATTTCTTAACGAAATGGGAAACCCATATTCAAAAATTCTTAAAGATAATAATGGAACAGTTTCTATTCAACTGGCCGCTTATGGTGTGCCAGAAACATTTATAATAGATAAAAATAAAAAAATTATTAAAAAAATAATTGGACCTATAGATAAAAAAATTTACAATGAAATTTTATTAATAATAAAATGAAAATAATTAAATTTTTAATAATAATTTTTCTTTATTTTTCTTCATTTTCTTCATTTTCAAATGAAAAATATTCTGAATTAGAAACTAAAATTCATAAGAATTTAAGATGTATTATTTGTCAAGGACAGTCCATTTATGATTCTCAATCTGATTTTGCAGAAAGTATGAAATTAGTTGTGAAACAAAAATTAGACTCAGGCATGTCAGAGCAAGAAATCTATCTTTTTTTTAAAAACCAGTATGGTGAATGGATTTCTTATGATCCAGCATTTAATACCAAAACATACTTTCTGTGGGGTTTGCCAGTTTTAATATTCCTTTTAGGAGGCGCTATTATCTTGAGAAAATTAGCAGTTTTAAAGAATTAACAATACTATATAAATATATTTAAAAAAATTTTTTATGATAAATAAAAGTTTAAAGATTACTGTTGGAATATTTTTATTTTCTACATCATTCTTTTTGTTTCCATTAAAAAGCGATGAAATAAAAGAGTTATCAGATCCACATGAATATAATTTTTTTACTGGAATGTTTGATTTTAGTGATGATGGCAAGAAGTCTACTTTAATAGGTATCCAACACCAAAATGAAAATTTATATAGGGATAGTTTTTTAGGAACAATATCTCCAGTGTCAGGTTTTTTAATTACAGGCGATAGTGCAACGTATTTATATACGGGCATTCAAGCTGAATATAATATTGGAAAAATGAACTTAACTCCAAGTTTTACTCCTGGATTGTACGGTCAAGGAGATGGTAAAGATTTGGGTCATTTAGTGGAGTTTAAAAGTGAATTACAATTATCATTTGATTTATTAAAAGATTCTGAATTAGGTTTTTCATATAATCATATATCTAACGCAAGTTTAGGAGAAAAAAATCCTGGTGCAAATAGTTATATGTTTAATTTTCTTAAAAAATTTTAGTTCATAAAATGAAACTCAAGGACTGTCACAATTTTAGTGATTTTAGAAAATTAGCAAAAAAAAAATTACCAGCTCCAATTTTTCATTATATAGATGGAGCCGCTGATGATGAAATTACATACAATAGAAACACAAGTGCATTCAACGATGTTGATCTTGTTCCCAATGTATTAAGAGGGGTAGAAAATATTGATCTATCAACAACAATTTTTGGAAAGAAAATTGATCTTCCTTTTTATTGTGCCCCTACGGCATTGCAAAGACTTTTTCATTATGAAGGGGAAAGAGCAGTAGGAAAAGCTGCAAAAAAATTTAACACAATGTTTGGCGTTTCTGCTTTAGCGACTGTTAGTGTTGAAGAAATAGCTTCAATAATTGATACACCAAAAATGTTTCAGTTTTATTTTCACAAGGATAGAGGGTTGAATGATGCTGTCTTAGAAAGAGTTAAAGCGGCAAAATTTGACGTTATGGCTTTAACGGTTGATACTATTACAGGAGGTAACCGAGAGAGAGATTTAAGAACTGGTTTTACATCTCCACCTAAATTAACTTTATCTAG
The DNA here is from genome assembly GCA_902574725.1 of uncultured Pelagibacteraceae bacterium. Lineage (GTDB taxonomy): Bacteria > Pseudomonadota > Alphaproteobacteria > Pelagibacterales > Pelagibacteraceae > Pelagibacter. The sequence goes on along the minus strand of CACGPA010000005.1, from coordinate 16,879 downwards.
TCTTTATAGTTTCGTGACAAAGCCAATGTGGGGAATAAATTATTTAACAAAAGGTAAGTTTGAACTTCCTCATCTTCAAGATCATGTAAGTGAAGGCACAGATATAGCAACTTCGATTGGAAGTTATTTTTCAACAATGTTGGATCAATCAATGAATTGGAATGATGCAGAAAAACTTTGTTCTAAATGGGGAGGTCATTTTGCACTAAAAGGCATAATGAGTGTTGAAGATGCAAAACGTGCAGTAGATATTGGTTGCACAGGAATTATGGTTTCAAATCATGGTGGAAGGCAGTTAGACGGATCAAGATCTCCATTTGATCAATTAGCTGCAATAGTGGATGCAGTAGGAGATAAGATTGATGTAATATGTGAAGGAGGAATTCAAAGAGGAACTCATGTGCTTAAAGCACTTTCAATAGGTGCAAAAGCTTGTTCTGGAGGAAGACTTTATCTTTATGCATTAGCAGGAGCTGGACAAGCAGGTGTTGAAAGAGCTTTAAATCAATACCGAGCAGAAATAGAGAGGGGTATGAAACTTATGGGCTGTACAAAGATAAGTGATTTAAATAGAAATAATTTAAGATTTAGAAAATAATGAACCTTAGTGATTGTCATAATTTTGAAGATTTTAGAAAATTAGCAAAAAAAAAATTACCCTCTCCAATCTTCCACTATATTGATGGAGGGTCTGATGATGAAGTTACTTTAAATAGAAATACAAGTTCATTTAACGATTATGATTTAATTCCAAGTGTTTTAAATGATGTTTCAAATGTAGATATGTCTACTACTGTTTTAGGAGAAAAAATTGATTTTCCATTATTTCCAGCGGCTACCGCGATGCATAGACTTTATCATCATGAAGGAGAGAGAGCTTCAGCAAAAGCTGTAGAAAAAATGGGTACTATTTTTGGTACATCAACCATGGGCACAGTAAGTATTGAAGAGATTGCAAAGGTAAACAAAGGTCCAAAACTTTTTCAGTTATATATTCATAAAGATAGAGGACTTACTGACAATTTATTAGAAAGATGTAAGAAAAGCGGTTTTACCAGTATGTGTTTAACTGTTGATACAGTGGTAGCAGGCAATAGAGAGAGAGATAGAAGAACGGGATTTACAACTCCTCCAAAGCTTACATTAGGAAGTTTGTTAAGTTTTGCATTACATCCAGGCTGGACAATTAATAATTTAATTAACGAAAAATTTAAATTGGCAAATATTATTCATATGACTGAAAAAGGAAGCAGTATAGATAAATCAGTTATTGATTATATAAATGAACAATTTGATCCAGCTATGAACTGGAAAGACGCAGAGTATTGTGTCAAAAAGTGGAACGGACCTTTTGCTTTAAAAGGAGTTATGAGCGTTGAAGATGCAAAGAAAGCAATTGATATTGGTTGTACAGCTATAATGATCTCTAATCATGGTGGTAGACAATTAGATGGTTCAAGAGCACCTTTTGATCAACTCGCAGAAATAGTAGATGCTGTTGGAGATAAAATAGAAGTAATACTTGATGGAGGCGTTAGAAGAGGCACTCATGTGCTTAAAGCCTTATGTCTTGGTGCAAAAGCATGTAGTTTTGGTAAGGGATATTTATTTGCTTTAGCAGCAGGAGGAGAAAAGGGAGTAGAAAAAATACTTGAAAATATGAAAATAGAGATTAATCGTGATATGAAATTAATGGGATGTAAAAATATTGGAGAGTTAAATAGTTCAAAAATAATATATAGGAAATGAAATGAAAAATTTAGCAAAGTCACTTGAGAGATTGGGAACGGAAAGCGCTTTTACTATTTTAGCAGAAGCAAAAAAATTAGAAGCTCAAGGCAAACCAATGATACATCTTGGACTAGGACAACCTGATTTTAAAACTCCAAAGCATGTTGTTGAAGCAGCTAAAAAGGCATTGGATGATGGACACCATGGTTATGTAATGTCAAATGGTATTCTTGAATGCAGGCAGGCTGTTACAAGGAAAATAAAAAATCTTTACAATGTTGAAATTGATCCAGAGAGAATTTTAATTATGCCAGGCGGTAAACCAACAATGTATTATGCAATATCTTGCTATGGTGAACCTGGTGTTGAAATAATTCATCCAACACCTGCTTTTCCAATTTATGAGTCTATGATTAATTATTCTGGAGCAAAAGCAGTTCCTTATGATTTAACAGAAGATAAAGATTTAAAATTTAGTGCAGAAAAAATTTTATCTTTAATTACAGATAAAACTAGATTGTTAATTTTAATTAATCCTAATAACCCAACCGGAAGTTTTGTAGAAAAAGTTGAAATTGATAAATTAGCTGAAGGATTAAAAAAACATCCACATGTAACAATATTAAGTGACGAAATTTACAGTAGACAAATTTTTGATGGTAATGAAATGCCAACATTTTTCAATTATCCAGATTTAAGAGATAGATTAATTATTTTAGATGGATGGAGTAAGGCCTACGCTATGACTGGATGGAGATTAGGTTGGAGTTTTTGGCCAAAACATTTAGTTGAGCATGTTAATAAACTTTTAATTAATAGCGTTTCATGTGTAAATGCAGCCGCACAATTTGCGGGAATAGCGGCATTAGATGGACCAGATGATCCTATTCATGAAATGATGGAAAAATTTACTCAAAGAAGAAACTTAATTCATAAAGGATTAAACGAATTACCAGGTGTTGAGTGTAGTTTGCCTGGTGGAGCTTTTTATGCATTTCCTAAAGTAATTGGCACTGGAATGAATGGAGAAGAATTTTGTAAAAAAGCTATGCATGAAGCTGGAGTTGCAATAGTACCTGGAACAGCTTTTGGCAAAACATGTAATGACTATGTAAGATTTAGTTTTGCTGCATCTGCGGATAATATCTCTCAAGCTCTAGAAAATATAAAGAAAATGCTTGGCTAGTTTTAAGTTTATTTTTCTTTATATAATTCTATAATATTCAGATATGAATGAAGCACTTCAAGAGGAGTTAAAAAAGATTTTAAATGGTAGATTTTCTCAGTCAGATTCTACTCGAGCAAACTATGCAAGAGGAGAAGATACATATGATCCAGTCTTATCTAAAGCAGTAGTTTTTCCAGAAACTAATGAAGAAGTTTCAAAAATTTTAAAATTATGTAATGAACATAAGATTCCAGTAGTACCATTTGGAACCGGTACGTCTTTGGAGGGAAATGTTGTTGGAAATGAAAATGGAATAACAATTGCACTTGAAAAAATGAATAAAGTTTTAAGTGTAAATGCTGAAGATTTCGACTGCAGAGTGCAGGCATGCGTTACAAGAGAACAGTTAAATGATTATTTAAGAGAGGATGGAGTTTTTTTTCCAATCGATCCTGGTGCAAATGCAGCAATTGGAGGTATGGCTTCAACTTCAGCCTCAGGGACAATGGCTGTAAAATATGGAACCATGAAAACTGTAATATCAGGTCTTAAAGTAGTTTTGCCCAATGGTGATATTATAAATACAGGGGGTAGAACTAAAAAAACTTCAGCAGGTTATAATTTGACGAACCTATTTATTGGATCAGAAGGAACATTAGGTATAATAACTGAAGTTCAGGTAAGATTATCTCCTATACCAGATAGTATAATCAGTGCCGTATGTCATTTTCCCACTTTAGAAAATGCAGTACAAACAGCCCAACAAGTCATTCAATACGGTATTCCAATTGCAAGGATTGAGATGCTTAACAAAGATCAGATGGAGATTAGTATTAATTATTCTAAATTAAAAGATGTTGAAGCAGTCCCTACTTTATTTTTTGAATTTCATGGGTCTGAAGCATCTAATAAAGAAAACTTAAAAATTGTTGAGCAAATTTCAAAAGATAATAGTGGAGGTTCTTTTAAGTGGGCTAAAGATTTAGAGGAAAGAAATAAACTTTGGAAAGCAAGGTGGGATGTATATTATTCTGTGAAAGCTTTAATTAATAATGGAAGAGTTTATTCGACTGATGTATGCCTTCCTATTTCAAAGATAACAGAGTGTGTAAATTTTGCAGAAGAACAAACAAAAAAATTTGGACTTAGAGCTCCAATGGTAGGCCATTTAGGAGATGGAAATTTTCATGTACTTTTACCTTTTGATCCTGCAAAAAAAGAAACGTATAAAAAAATAAGAGAATTTAACGACTTATTAATAAAAAAATCTTTAGAATTAAATGGAACAATTACTGGCGAGCATGGCATAGGACTACACAAAAAAGAATATCTCTTAGAGGAACATCTTGATAATATTCCTGTTATGAAATCAATCAAAAGAACAATAGATCCAAATAACATAATGAATCCAGGTAAAATCTTTGATTTAAATTAATAATAAAGATGAAAAAAATCTTAATTACTAGAAGACTACTAAAAGCTTGCGAGGAAAAAGCTTCAAAAATTTTTGAAACAAATTTTAATGATAATGATGAATTATATTCTCAATCTAAAGTGATTGAAATGAGCAAGGGATGTGATGGAATTCTAACATCTTTGACAGATAAAATGGATGCTGCAACAATTAATAAATTACCTGATAGTATAAAAATATTATCAAACTTTGCAGTAGGATTTGGAAATATAGATTTAGAAGCTGCAAAAAAAAGAAATATTGCAGTAACTAATACACCTGACGTTTTAACTGATGCAACTGCAGAAATAGGAGTATTATTAATTCTTGGTGCATGTAGGAGAGCTTCTGAAGGAATTCAAAGTGCAAGAGATTCAAATTGGAAATGGTCTGCAGACTATTTAATTGGAAAACAACTAACAGGAACAAGACTTGGAATTTTGGGAATGGGTAGAATAGGTCAAAAAATTGCAACGATAGCAAAGTCACTAGGAATGATAATTCATTATCATAATCGTTCAAAATTAAACTCAGATAAAGAAAAAGGGGCCACTTATCATGATAGTTTAAAAAGTTTACTTTCAGTATCAGACGTTTTGTCAATTTGTTGTCCAGCATCAAAAGAAACAATTGATTTGATTAATAAAGATACCATTGAATATTTACCTAAAGGAGCAGTTGTTACTAATGTTGCTAGAGGCGATATTGTTGACGACGAAGCTTTGATAGATGCCCTTGATAGAAGAAAAATCTATGCAGTAGGATTGGATGTTTATAAAGGGGAACCAAATTTAAATCCTGGTTATCTAAAACATAAAAGTGCATTTATTCTCCCACATCTAGGGAGCGCAACCAAAGAAACAAGAACTGCAATGGCAAATTTAGCAATCGATAATTTAGAAGAATTTTTTAAAACTGGAAAATGTAAAAATAAAGTGAATTAATTTAGATCAAAACCTTCTACTTACAGTTGAAAATAATAACTATTTTAAACCTAATTTAAACATTTAGCATAGGACTCTTTGAACCTTTTGTGATTTAATTAATACAAGTTAATTAACTAAGAGGAGAAATAATGATTAAAGAAAAAAAATCCTTGAAGGGAAAAATTCCTTCAAGACGTAAGTTCTTTAAAACAGCAGCAGTGGCTGGAGCAGCAGCTGTGGCAATGCCATATGTTAATTTGGGTGCCGCACAAACTTTAAAAATGCAAGCTGCATGGCCAAGTGGAGCTAACATCTTTTTTGAAATGGCAGGTGATTATTGCAAAATGGTTAGCGACATGTCAGGAGGATCTTTAAAAATTGATCTTCAGCCTGTTGGAGCAATTGTAAAGACTAAAGAGATTGGTCAAGCAGTTAGTTCTGGTGCTGTTGATATGGGTCACTGGGTAACAGCTTACTGGTATGGTAAGAACGCAGCGGCTTCTTTATTTGGAACTGGACCTTCATATGGTATGTCATCTCAAGAAGTTATGGGATGGATGGAATACGGTGGAGGAAGAGCATTGTATGAGGAAACAATTAAAAAAGTTGGTTACGATTATACAGGTTACTTTCATATGCCTATGCCAGCACAACCATTTGGTTGGTTTAAGAAAAATGTAACTAAAGTATCTGATGTTAAAGGTATGAAGTATAGAACAGTTGGTCTTGCAACTAACGTTCTTACTGCAATGGGAATGGTAGTTAGACAATTACCAGGTGGTGAAATTCAACCAGCTATGAAAACTGGATTGATTGAAGCTGCTGAGTTTAATAACCCTACTTCAGACTCTCAATTTGGTATGCAAGATGTTTCTAAGCATTATCACTTAGGAAGCTTCCACCAATCACAAGAGATGTTTGAAATACCAATTAACAATAAAACATTAAGCAATCTGTCTCCAGCTAATCAAGCAATTTTGAAAAATGCTGCTTATGCTGCAAACAGTGATAACTACTTTAAAGCTTTAGTAAGATACTCAGCTGATTTAGCTAAGTTGATGAATGAGCATAAAGTTAATGTTTACCAAACTTCAGATGAGATTTTAGCTCAACAATTAAAAGGTTGGGATAAAGTAATCGGTGATTTCGTGAAGAAAGATGCTTTCTTTAAGAAAATCGTTGATTCTCAAAAATCATACGCGAAGAGAGTAATGAAGTACTTGCTAATGAATCAGCCTAATTACAAACTTGCTTATGAAAATGAGTTTGGACCTATTGGAAAAGTAAAAATCTAATTAGTACTAAAATTTAAAAAAAGGGGACCATTTGGTCCCCTTTTTTTTTGTTTGATTAAAGGTAATAATTTAACATAGACTGATATGATGCGTTCTTTCATAAAATTTGCTGACACATTAAGCACCTCAATGGGAAAAGCTTTTTCTTGGTGTATTGTAATTTTGATGGGAGGAACATGTTATGAAGTTATAATGGCATATGCATTTAACAGCCCAACTTTGTGGAATTTTGACTTTAGTTTACAAATGTATGGGGCGATATTTATGATGGCAGGTGCATATACTCTTTCAACCGAAGCTCATGTTCGAGGAGACGTAATTTACAGACTTTTTCCAGCAAGAGTTCAAGGTTGGATTGATCTCGTATTATATTTTATTTTTTTCTTTCCAGGTATAATTGCACTAGCATTTTATGGATATGAATATGCTGCGTTAGCTTGGAAAATAAAAGAAACAAGTTGGAATAGTCCTGCTCAAATTCAAATTTATATGGCAAAATCAATGATTCCTTTGTCAGGAATTCTTTTAACAATTCAAGGTATAAGTGAAGTATTTAGATCAATAATTTGTATTCAAACTGGGCATTGGCCAGCAAGAATGGTTAGTGCAGAAGAGACAGAAAAAATTTTAATGAGAAAATCTCAGAAAGAAGATCAAACAGATGTTATTTAGCTTAACAAATCCAGAAATAGCAATTTTAATGATGAGTCTTTTCTTATTTGCAGTTTTACTAGGATTCCCTATTGCATTTACTTTATTAGCTATGGGAGTTGGTTTTGGATATTATGCATATTTTGATCCATCACGAATGGAACATCTGTTAGATAACAGAATTTTTTCATTACTTGTTTCAAACACATATACCATAATGGATAATAATGTTTTGACCGCAGTCCCCTTATTTTTATTTATGGGATATTTAGTTGAGAGAGCAGGTATTGTTTCAAAGTTATTCTTTGCAATTAGACTTGCTTTACATGGGCTTCCAGCATCAATGGCAGTTGCAGCACTAGTAACTTGTGCATTATTTTCCACAGCAACTGGAATAATTGGTGCAGTCGTTACATTAATGGGGCTTCTAGCTTGGCCAGCTATGGTGAAAGCAGGATACGATAAAAAATTTGCATCTGGAGTTATTTGTTCCGGTGGTTGTTTAGGAATTTTAATTCCACCAAGTATTATGCTAATCGTATATGCTGTTATTGCACAATTATCTCCACTAAGATTATTTGCTGCAGCAATATTTCCGGGTTTAATGTTGGCTGGATTGTACATAATATATGTAATTATAAGAGCTTATTTAAATCCATCTTTAGCTCCAAAACCTCCAGCTGAAGAAATTCCTCCGAGAGCAGTAATTCTTAAAGAAGTATTAGTTTCATTTTTGCCACTCTTTTCATTAATTATTTTAGTACTTGGTACAATTTTAGCTGGACTTGCAACACCAGCCGAGGCAGCAGCTGTAGGAGCTTTTGGTTCTTTAGTACTTTCATATTTTTATAAATCTTTAAAATGGAAAAATTTTAAGGAGTCAGTATTTTTAACAGCTAAAACGAGCGCCATGATAATGTGGTTATTTGTTGGTTCTTGGACATTTGCTTCAGTATTTTCTTATCTTGGTGGTCATGAAGTATTTGAACATTTTTTTAAGTCAATGGATTTACAACCTTGGCAGTTTTTAGTGATCACACAAATAATTATTTTTGTACTAGGTTGGCCTCTTGAGTGGACAGAAATTTTAATTATTTTTGTTCCAATATTTTTACCACTTGTAGAATTTTTTGGAGTTAATCCTTACTTTTTTGCAATGCTTATAGCTTTAAATTTACAAACTTCTTTTTTAACTCCACCCATGGCCATGTCTGCATACTATTTAAAAGGAGTGCAGAGTAAAAATGTAGAATTGTTAGAAATTTTTAAAGGCATAATGCCATTTCTTGGAATAGTTATATTAGCGATGGTTTTAATGTATACTTTTCCAGGTATAGCATTATGGCTACCAGAAACTTTATTTGCGGACTAAGATATCTATGAGCGACTTATTTTCACTTTCAGTTTATGAAATTATCAAAAAAATTAAAGATGGAAAATTATCATCAGTTGAAATTTGTAAATCTTATATTGATCGAATAAATAAGTTTGAAAAAGATGTTAAGGCTTGGGCATATTTTGATAAAAAACTTTTATTAGAAAAAGCTGAAGAAGCCGATAATCATAGAAGATCAGGAAAAAATACAGGTATTCTTCATGGAATTCCGGTAGCTTTAAAAGATATAGTTGGTACTTTTGATATGCCTACGGAATGTGGAACTGTTCTTAGAAAAGGAAAAACACAATCCCAGAATGCTGAAATAGTTGATCTACTAAAGTCAGAGGGTGCAATAATAATGGGAAAAACTGCTACTTCAGAATTAGCTTATTTAGGTCCGCCAGCAACAAGAAATCCTCATGATTACAATAGAACTCCTGGTGGTTCTTCGAGTGGATCAGCTGCCGTAATAGCATCTCATATGGCCCCATTATCAATTGGATCTCAAACAGGAGGTTCTGTAATTAGACCAGCATCTTATTGTGGTGTTGTTGGTTATAAGCCATCTTATGGATTAATATCTAGAAATGGAGTTTTAAGAACTTCTTACTCTCTAGATCATATAGGAGTTTTTGGTAAAACGGTTGAGGATGTTGCCTTGCTAGCAAAAGTTTTAATTAAGAAAGACTCTTACGATCAGGCAACTGTATATTATTCCACTGAAGATATGCTAAGTAATTGTAGAAAAGAACCTTTGTTTGAACCAAAATTTATTTTTTATAAAACAGATGCATGGAAATTAGTTGATAAAAAATCAAGAGAGTCATTTGAATATTTTATTAAGTCATTTAAAAAAAATATAGAAGTCTTTGACACACCATCTTATTTTAAAGATATTAATAAATATCATCAAATTATTCATGAAACTGATTTAGCTAATAATTTTAGTGAATATTATAAAAAAAATAAAAAGAAACTTTCAAATTATATGCAAAAAGCCATAGCAAATGGAAATAAATATTCCGCAAAAGAATATGCAGAAGCAATCGATTTTATGAAAAGGAGCTATGAGTCCTATAAAGAAGTTTTTGAGGATTATCATGGAGTATTATCGCCATCTAGCCCAGGCGTTGCACCAAAAGGTTTAAAGAGTACAGGCACAGCTGAATTTAATAAATTTTGGTCTTTCATGGGAACACCTTGTATTTCTCTTCCTTTACTTCAGGGTGAAAATAATTTACCTTTAGGAGTTCAGCTAATTGGTGATAAGTACGACGATCAAAGGTTTTTAGGTATTGCTAGATGGTTGGAAGAAAAAAGCAAAGAATATAATGAATAAAATAACAACAATCATAGGGTTATCATTTGCAATATTTTTTTTAGTGGGTCTTGCAACTACACTTACGAGATCAATGATGATTACGTTTTGGGACGTTTTGCCAGTATTTATATTGATGGCTATTGCAATTTTTATGATGGTGTATGAAGCTTTTTTCGATAAAAAATAGTCATTTTTTAATTAATGAAATCTAGCAGTACATTTTTTAATATTTTTTTAGTCTTATTATTAGCATATTTTTTTATAGTAATTTTTTTATTCTTTTATCAAAGAAAACTACTTTATCATCCAGGTGAAAATAATTATTTAGATGATGCATCGCTAAACCATAAGATTGAAAAAGTTTATATTCCATCTGATAAAAAATTAGTTGCATGGTATTTTAAAAAAAATCCAAAATATAAGACGTTGCTTTTTTTTCATGGAAATGCAGGCAAAATTGATAATAGAATTTATAAATTAAATGAATTTTCAAAGCTAAACGTAAATTATTTAATATTTGCATATAGAGGTTTTAGTGGGAATGAAGGAAAACCAAGTGAAAAAGGATTGTACAAAGATGCAAGAGCAGTAAAATACTGGCTCAATCTAAACAATATACAAGATAGTGAAATAATTTTATATGGGGAGTCGCTTGGCACTGCAATTGCAGTTGATTTAGGTAAAGAATTTAATTTTTCAGGAATAATTTTAGAGTCGCCATTTACATCAATGGTTGAGTTGGCTAAAAAATATTATCCTTATTTACCTGTTAAGCTCGTTTTAAAAGATAAATATGAAACAATAAAAAAATTAGATAAAATTAATTCGCCAATTTTAATTATGCATGGTGCCAAAGATACTATTGTTCCATTTGAAATGGGTTTAAAAATTTATGAAATTGCAAACACTCCCAAATATAAGTACTTTAATGATCAAGATGATCACATGATGGATTATAATGAAGATCTAGTTCAATCTATCAGAAATTTTATAAAAATTACTGATACTAATTAAATTGAGTAAAAGCATTTGCAAATTGTTCTGCTTTAAAAATTTGTAAATCATCTTCTTTTTCGCCCAAACCCAAAGCAATAATTGGTAATTTATATTTTTTTGCAATAGCAATCAAAATTCCGCCTTTTGCAGTTCCATCTAGTTTAGTCATAATTAATCCTGTAATTGGAATTATCTTATTAAACTCTTCAACTTGATTAATTATATTTTGTCCGGAAGTTGCATCTAAAACTAACAATACTTCATGAGGAGCATTAGGATCAATTTTTTTTGTCACATTTGCAATTTTTTTATATTCTTCCATTAAATTTTTTTTATTTTGTAATCTTCCCGCAGTATCAATTAAGACATGTGTAAATTGTTTTTTTATAGCTTCATCAACAGCTTTATATGCAACAGATGCAGGATCAGAACCTTGTGCAGATTTAATAATTTCTACATCTATTTTTTTAGCCCAATTTTCTAATTGCTCAATTGCTGCAGCTCTAAATGTATCTGATGCTGAAAAAATAACTTTATTACCGTTAGATTTTAATATTTTTCCTATTTTTCCTATTGTGGTAGTTTTTCCAACTCCATTTACGCCCGAAACAAGAATAGCATTTAAATCATTTTTATTTTTAAAAAAATTTTCGCTTTCTAATGGAGACATTAAATCAATAATATAATTTTTAAGAATTGAATTAATTTCATCAACTTTATTTTTGCTTGGATCAATTTTTTTTTCAGCAATTATATTTTTAATTTCTCCAGATGCCGTAACACCTACATCAGATTGAATTAAAAAATCTTCAATTTCATTTAGTGTTTTATCATCAATTTCTTTTTTTATAATTATTTCTCTAAGGCCAGATGTAAAATTAGAAGCACTTTTCTTAAAACCGATTTTAAATTTTTCAAAAATTCCCATTAAATCTTTATATTAATTTGATCTATATTTGACACAGGTCCACTCATTGAAATATTTTTACTTTCATCTATAAAAATTGATAGTTTTCCAAGTTCAAATTCTATTTCAGTTTTGTTTTTTATTTTACCATTAATTTTTGCAGCATAAGCTGTTGCACACGCTGCTGTTCCGCAGGCTTTTGTTAGACCGGCACCTCTTTCCCACACTTTTACTTTAATATGATTTTCATTAATTATTTTTGCTAAAGTGACATTACATTTTTCAGGAAATAATTTGTCATTTTCAATTTCTGGCCCAATTATTTCTAAATTAAAATCTTCTATATTTTTAATAAAAAAAACAATATGTGGATTTCCAACATTTACTGCCGTACCTCCAAAATGTTCTTTATTATTTTTATCAATAATTTTGTAATTTAAATTAATAGTATTTAACTCTTTCAATAAAGGAATTTCCTCCCATTTAATTTTTGCTGAGCCAATTTTTGTTTCTACTAATTTTTCTCCTAAAATTTTTGACTCTAAATTTCCAGATTTAGTTCCTAGTATAATTTTATCCTTATTCATTTCTTTTGATAATAAATAAGCCACGCATCTAGTTCCATTTCCACAGGCACCTGAAAGACTTCCATCCGAATTATAAAATTCTACATCAGCATCATTTTTTTCATTTTTCTTTATAAATATAAGTTGATCACAGCCAATAAAACTTCTATTGCATATTTTTTTGACTTGATCATTAGTTAGCTCAAATTCATCATGTCGCTGATCAATTATTACAAAGTCATTTCCCAAACCATCCATTTTAAAAGCTTTGAATTCCATATAATAATACTTAACTTATTTATTGACTTTTTGAACCTCTATTATAATTTATCGCAGTTTCCGCAAAATAAGCAATTTGCGGTGTCTTTGGCAACAAAGAGATCGACACCAGTCTGCGAGGGTTCGCCCACTGGTGCGATAGCTGTTGGATGAAAATATGTTTGAAAATTTGACAAATAAATTTGAAGAAGTTTTTTCTTCTCTAAAAAAAGCACCATCACTTGATGAAAAACAAGTTGATGAAGGACTAAGAGGTATTAGGCAAGCTCTTTTAGAAGCAGATGTCTCATTAGATGTTGCAAAACAATTTGTTGAAAATGTTAAACCAAAAGCTTTAGGTCAAGAAATAATTAGATCTACTTCACCAGGCCAAATGGTAGTTAAAATTGTTTTTGACGAATTAGTAAAATTACTTGGCGAAAAAAATGAAGATATAAATTTAAATGCGGTTCCACCTGTTTCTATGATGTTGGTAGGACTTCAAGGTTCAGGAAAAACAACTACAACTGCAAAATTAGCAAAATTTTTAGAGAAAAATAAAAAAAAGAAAATTATGATGGTTAGTCTTGACGTTTATAGGCCAGCCGCTCAAGAACAACTCAAATCACTTGGTGAACAAAATAATATTTTAACATTACCAATAATTGAAGGACAATTACCACAAGATATTTGCAGAAGAGCAATTAGTGCAGCAAACCTTAATGGAGCAGAGTTAATTTTATTTGATACTGCAGGAAGAACTCAAATTGATCTTCAAATGATGAGTGAAATTAAACAAATAGAAAATATAATTAAACCAACTGAAACTTTTTTAGTAGCAGACTCCCTTACTGGCCAAGTTGCTGCAGAAGTAGCAAAAGAATTTAAAAATACAGTGAACCTTTCAGGAATTATTTTGACCAGAGCTGATGGTGATGCAAGAGGTGGTGCCGCTGTTAGTATGAAATATGTTTCAAATGTTCCTATTAAATTTTTAGGTATTGGAGAAAAAATTGAGAATTTAGAAGTTTTTCACCCAGATAGAATTGCAAATAGAATTTTAGGGATGGGGGATATCGTAACCCTAGTTGAAAAAGCATCAGAAGATTTAGATCAAGAAAAATTAAAAAAAACAGAAGAGAATTTAAAAAAAGGACAATTTTCTTTAGAAGATTATTTGTCTCAACTGCGTCAGATGAAAAAAATGGGAGGAATTGAGGGTGTAATGTCCTTTTTACCAGGTGTATCAAAAATTAAATCACAGATGGAAAATTCAGGAATAGATGAAAAAATTATTACAGAAAATGAAGCTGTAATTCTATCTATGACAAAAAAAGAAAGAACAAATCCAAAAATCATAGATGGTTCTAGAAAGAAAAGAATTGCTAATGGCTCTGGTACAAACATTGCTACTATCAATAAATTGTTAAAACAATTTAAAATGATGTCTGAAATGATGAAAAAGATGTCTAAAGGAAATATGAAGGGAATGGCAGACAAAGGAATTCCGCCGGAACTTTTTAATCAATTAAAATAAACAAAAGGATAAAAATGTTAAAACTAAGATTATCAATGGGAGGAACAAAAAAAAGACCAGTATATAAAATAGTAGTGGCTGACAGTAGATTTGCAAGAGATGGAAGATTTATTGAAAAGTTAGGTTTTTTTAATCCACTATTACCAAAAGAAAAAAAAGAAAGAATAGGTTTGCAGGCAGAAAGAATTAAATATTGGTTAGGTCAAGGAGCACAACCAACGCTTCGTGTGGCAAGAATTCTTGGAGAAAATCAATTAATGCCAATGCCAGAAAAAGGAAATAATCCATTAAAAGCTATTCCAAAGAAAGATAGGAAGAAAGAGGGCAAAGAAGAAGCTCCTAAGGCAGAAGAGAAAAAAGCTGACGCACCAAAAGAAGCTCCTAAGGCAGAAGAGAAAAAATAAATATGTTTGTTGCTACTGTTTTCACTCTCTATCCAGATTTATTTCCAGGACCTTTTAGTGAAGGATTATATGGAAAAGCATTAGAAAAAAAAATATGGGATTTACAAAAAGTAAACTTAAGAGATTATGCGGAAGACAAACATAAAACTGTTGATGATACGCCATATGGTGGTGGGTCAGGTATGCTAATTAAGCCAGATGTGATTGGTAGTGCATTGGATAAAAATATAAAAAAAGGAGAAAAAATAATATTTTTAACACCAAGAGGAAAAGTGTTTAATCATGAATGTGCTAAAAAACTTTCGCAAGAAAAAATCATAAATATAATTTGTGGACACTTTGAAGGAATTGATCAAAGAGTTATAGACTCTAGAAATATTGAAGAGATTAGTATTGGTGACTTTGTTTTATCTGGTGGCGAAACAGCATCTTATGTTTTTTTAGATGCGATTTTGAGATTAATTCCAGGAGTTATTGGTAATGAAAATTCAATTGCAGAAGAAAGCTTTGAAAATGGACTTTTAGAGTATCCTCAATATACAAAACCTCAAATTTGGGAGAAAAAAAGTGTGCCCGATGTCCTTTTGTCAGGAGATCATGCTAAAATTAAAGACTGGCGTTTATTGCAATCTGAGGCTATAACACGCGACCGAAGGCCAGATTTATGGCAAAAATATAATAAAAAAAATTAATTTGACTAACTTAAAAATGAAAACAATTGAAGAAATTAATCAGGCTAATGTTAAAAAAATAGCAGCTGAAAAAAAAATACCAGATTTTTCCACAGGAGATATTGTTAAAGTGGGTGTTAGGATCACTGAAGGAAAAAGGGATAGAATTCAGTATTTTGAAGGCGTTTGTATTGCAAAAAAAAATAGAGATATAAATTCATCTTTTACAGTTAGAAAAATATCTTTTGGAGAGGGTGTTGAAAGAACATTTGCGCTTTATAGTTCAATAGTTGACTCAATAAAAGTTATAAGATCAGGTAAAGTAAGAAGAGCCAAACTTTATTATTTAAGAGATAGAACTGGTAAATCAGCAAGAATAGCTGAAAAAATAAAAAAGAAAATTGGTATTGAAGTAGATACTAAACCAGAACAAGTTACCGAAGAAAACGTCGCTCCTCCTGTAGTAGAGAAAGTAGCTAATGAAGTAAAAAAAACTGAAGCTCCAAAAGCTGAAGAGAAAAAAGAAAGTTCAAAAAAGAAAAAATAGTTTTTTTCTAAATGCCTCACACAATATACGATAAAATATGGAATGAACATCTTGTTCATCAGCAAAGCGATGGTACATCATTACTTTTTGTTGATAGACATTTAATTCATGAAGTCACAAGTCCACAAGCTTTTGAAGGTTTAAGAAATTCAAATAGAAAAGTAAGACAACCAAAGCTAACATTAGCTGTAGCAGATCACAATGTGCCTACAACCGATAGATCTAAAGGAATTTCTGATAAGGAGTCAAAACTACAAGTAGACACATTAGAAAAAAATTGCAAAGAATTTGGAGTACAATTATTTGGTATGAACGATAAACGTCAAGGTATTGTTCATATAATTGGACCTGAGCAAGGATTTACTCAACCAGGAACAATTATAGTTTGTGGGGATAGTCATACGGCAACTCATGGAGCTTTTGGTTCATTAGCTTTTGGCATTGGAACGTCAGAGGTAGAGCATGTATTAGCAACTCAAACATTAGTACAAAAAAAATCTAAAAATTTTAGAATTAATGTTAATGGAAAACTTGCAGTTGGAGTAACATCTAAAGATGTAATATTACAAATAATTGGAAAAATAGGAACAGCTGGTGGAACAGGATATGTAATTGAGTATGCTGGAAATGTAATATCTTCATTAAGCGTTGAACAAAGAATGACAATTTGCAATATGACAATTGAAGGTGGTGCAAGAGCAGGCTTGATACAACCAGATGAAAAAATTTTTAAATATTTAAAAGATAAACCAATGTCTCCTAAAAAAGATAAGTGGGACAAAGCCCTAGGTTATTGGGAAAGCTTAAAAACTGATAGTGATGCAGCTTTTGATAAAGAAATAAGTCTAGATGGAAAAGATATATTGCCCATGGTGACATGGGGAACTTCACCTCAAGATGTTGTTTCAATTGATGGTAAAGTGCCAAATCCAAAAAATGAAAAAAATGAAGACAGAAAAAATTCAATCGAAAGATCATTAAAGTATATGGGTTTACAACCAGATACTGCTATTAAAGAAATAAAAATAGATAAAGTATTTATAGGAAGCTGCACAAATGGAAGAATTGAG
>CACGPA010000004.1 GCA_902574725.1 uncultured Pelagibacteraceae bacterium | reverse complement strand
CTATATCCAAGTATTATTTACATGTGTATTGGATATGGCGAAGAAGAAGAGAATGTAAAAAAACTTGTAAATGAATTAAATTTAAATAATCAGGTAGTTTTCTTAAAAAATATTTCGGATAATTTAAAAAATGCTTTGGTTTCTAAATCAAATATTTTCATTATGCCTTCGGTAATTCACAATAAATCTGTTGAAGGTTTTGGAATAGCATTTGTAGAGGCTGCTCAATACGGAGTACCTTCTATTGGTGGTAAAGATGGTGGTGCATCTGATGCAATTATAAATGAAAAAACAGGTATAATTTGTGATGGAAATAATCTTGAAGAAATATATTCAAGTATAGATAAACTTTTAAAAGATCATAAATATAAAGAGTACGGAAAAGCTGCAAAAATAAACTCTTATAATTTTCATTGGGAAAAAATAATAGAAAGTTATAAAAAAATATTATAATTTTATTTTTTCAAATACTTTTTCTGCACTAAGTTTTTTTAAATCTTCTACTTGAATTGGTTTAAATTTTTCTCTTTCAATGCTGACTTTGTGTGCGGTTGTGTGTGATCCAAATAATGTAATTCCCTTAACATTTAAATGTGCAGCCATATGAGCTGGCCCTGTATCATTTGCTATAATAAAAGAACTATTTGTAATTAATGAAGATAGTTGAGTTATATCTAAAGCTTTTTCATCATTCAAAACACATATTGCATCAAATTCTTTTGCATCGTTTAACTCATTTGGTCCAGGAGCAACCAATATTTTATATTCATTTTTATATTGATCTTTAATTATTTTAATTAGTTCATTGTAATAAGGCCATTTTTTTGAAGATAGATGAGGTGAACAAAAAGGAAATAAAATTATATATTTTTTTAAATCGTATTCAGTTTGTATTTTAGTTATATCTGAACAGCTCCAAGAAAAATTTGGGAACATTGTGTGCTTAGTGTTTAAACCAGAAGTTTTGAGCTGATGATCAAAACGATCAAGAACTGGTTTTTTATCAAATTCTTCTTTAGAAATATCTTGAGTTTCATCGTGAAGATATGGAAAATTAAAATTATGACTTTTCGAAAATTCAATCATTTTATCAAATGAGTCCTCAGGATAATTTTTTACATCGTTTGAACAAATTGCTACTGAATTTATTCCATATTTTTCTAATTCTTTACAATCACTTACAATATCTTCGATTACTGCTTTTACATAAGGACAATGATTACAAATAAACATAATTAAAGTTCCTTTATCTCCTTTAATATCATTCAAAGATAAGATTTTATTATCTGTAGATTTAAGTTTAAAATTTTCAGCTTTTCTTCCGAAATCACATATTGGAGTTTTTGTTAGTGTCATGTTAAAACAATATATATTTTATGTTTTACGATTTAAAAGATAAAAAACCAAAAAACTCTGGCGAAAATTGGGTAGCTCCTAATGCCGTTGTAATAGGTGACGTTACTCTGGAAAAAAATTCAAGCATTTGGTTTAATACAACTTTAAGGGGTGATATTGAAAATATTTTTATAGGTGAGGGTTCTAATATTCAAGACGGTAGTGTTTTGCATACTGATCCAGGTTACCCTTTAAAAGTTGGAAAAAATGTTACAGTAGGACATCTTGTAATGCTACATGGTTGTAATATTGGAGATAATAGCTTGATAGGAATTGGAGCTGTAATTTTAAACAATGCTAAAATTGGAAAAAATTGTATCATTGGTGCTAAAGCTCTTATAACTGAAAATAAAGAAATACCTGACAACTCTTTAGTTATGGGCGCTCCAGGAAAAGTTATTAGACAAGTAACCGAAGAAGAAGTTAAATCAATTACTGAGAACGCAATACATTATCAAAATAACTGGAAAAAATATTCAGAATCTATTTTTTAATTTATGGACAATCATAAAGATCTTAAAAATATTTCGTCTATTTATAAAACAGACAAACTAGAGCACGGATATATAGAAATATATGAAAGTTATTTTAATCAAATTAAAGATAAAAAACTTAAAATTTTAGAAATAGGAATTGCGGACGGAAAATCATTATTAACTTGGTCTGATTACTTTAAAAATTCTAAAATTATAGGAATAGATATACATAAAATAGATATAGTAGAAAAAAAGTTAGATAGAAAAAATATAGAAGTACATCAAGGATCTCAAAGCGATAAACAGTTTATTGAAGAAATTATAAAAAAATATACTGATTTTGATATTATAATTGATGATGGAAGTCATATTTCTAAAGATGTTAAAAAAAGCTTTGAACTGCTTTTTCCAGCATTAAAGGATAATGGATTGTATATTGTTGAAGATATGCAGACTAGCTATAACCATTTTTTTGGTGGCAATCCATTCGATCTAAAATATTCAAATTCACATATGAATTTTTTTAAAAATTTAACAGATAGCTTGAATTATCAAGAAATTGCTAATCCATTTTACTTAAAGAAAAAATATGATTCAAAGATTGTAAATATTTCTTTTTATCACAACATGGTTTTTATAAGAAAAGGCAACAATAATAGAGCTAGTAAAGAAGTTATAAACCATTCTTATGAAGATATGAAGTATTTAGAAAAATCAAATAGGACAGGTAAGAAATTCAAGTATTTTTTAAAATACAAAATTATATATAAAATTTATACTTTGTTACTTTTTGTATTCCACACAATTAAAAAAATCTTATTGCTTAGAATTTAAGGAACTAACCAAGTATCTTTATTTGTTTTTAAATCAAATCTAGCTCTTCGATGACCTTTGGCAGCTAAATAAAGCCACTCAATAGATTTTACTTTACACTGGATAACAGTAAAGTTTTTATAACCTTCTTCACTTTGCTCCATAGTAAATTCAAAATTATCTAATTCAGGTTTTAATCCAGAAGTTGGAATGTCAGACTCTGTACCTGGACCATTATCAACTAAATAACATTTTCTACTAATATGTTGAGTTTTAGACCAAGATTCTTTTGTTACATCATTATTGTGGTTCACTGTGCATTCAACTTTTAATCTAACTTGGATCTTTTCCTCTTTATCATAAAAAAGCATTGCAGCATTTGGATTTTTTTTTAATTTTTCAATTTTATCAGATCTTATATCGCTATGAAATTGAACTAATCTATTTTGTTGATCTGATTTTCTAAGAACTACAATTCTACCATCAAAATCAGATTGATCTCCACAAACAAAAATAGGAATTCTAAATTGGGAATTTCTGTTAGTTACAGCGTCATCTAGCATTGACCAAATTTTTTTTTTGATTTCTTTAAAATCTTCGTAGTATGCTGGTTGCATACAAATTTATTTCCTTAATCTTCTAATTAAACTTGATGTATCCCATCTATTGCCGCCAAGTTTTTGCACATCACCATAATACTGGTCAACAATTTCTGTTATTGGGAGTAAAGAGTTATTTTTTTTTGCTTCATCTAATGCAATTTTTAAATCTTTTCTCATCCAATCAACTGCAAAACCAAATTCAAATTTATCATCTATCATTGTTTTATATCTATTTTCCATTTGCCAGGATTGAGCGGCTCCTTTTGATATAACTTCAATAACGTCTTCCATATTAAGTCCGGCTTTCAAACCAAAATTAATACCTTCTGATAATGCCTGAACAAGACCACCTATACAAATTTGGTTAACCATTTTTGCTAATTGACCATTCCCAGCTTTCCCAAGTAGTTTCATTTTTTTGCTGTAGCAATCAATTTTATCTTTTGCTTTATCAAAGTCAGCCTCATCACCACCAATCATGACAGTCAATGCACCATTTTCTGCACCAGCTTGACCACCAGATACTGGAGCATCTAAAGCACCAAAACCATTTTTCTTTGCGTGTTCATAAATTTCTCTTGCGATCGTTGCTGAGGCTGTTGTGTTATCTATATAGATAGCACCTTTCTTAATTGTTTTAAAAATTCCATTATCACCAAAGGTTACTTCTCTTAAATCATTATCATTTCCAACACAGGTAAAAATATACTCAGCATCTTTAGCAGCATCAGCTGGAGTTTTTGCTAGTTTACCTTTGTATTCTGTTAGCCATTTATCTGCTTTAGTTGTTGTACGATTATAAACAGTTACATTGTGCCCAGCTTTTGATATATATCCTGCCATTGGATAACCCATGACACCAAGACCAATAAAAGCAACATTACAAGACATAAAAAATGTTTAATAAATTAAGTTTAAAAGTAATTATATTTGGATTTATTTTTACATTTTTTTCTAGTTTTGGACAGAGTTTTTTTTTAGGAATCTTTAATACTAGTATAAGAAATGAATTATCCATTACACATGGACAATTTGGCTCAATCTATGCTTCAGCAACCTTATTAAGTAGTTTTTTGCTTATCTGGGTAGGAAAAAAAATAGATGATATAAATATTTTTAAATTTGCTTTTTTTGTTGCTTTGCTTTTATCATTTTCTAGTTTCTTTTTTTCAAAAATTTCTTCTGTAACAATTCTTTTTATGGCAATTTTTTTAATGAGATTTTCTGGTCAAGGAATGATGTCTCATACTGCGACAACTACTGTTTCTCGTTTTTTTACAAAATCTAGAGGTAAGGCGTTGAGCACAGGATGGTTTGGTCTATCTACTGCAGAATTTATTTTGCCTGTTTTTATGATTTATTTATTAACCATAATTGATTGGAGAGATATTTGGTTTTATATATCTATTTTAATTTTACTTTTTTTACCAATTTTATCTTTTGTTTTAATAAAAAATCTAGATTTTGATTCTAGAGAGCAGTTATCTGAAAATGAAACAAAAGAAACAAATATAAAGAATTGGAATAGATCTGAAGTTTTAAAAGACTATAGGTTTTATATTATTTGTATGAACATGCTTGCTATGCCTTGGATTGCAACTGGTGTATTTGTATATCAATCATTTATTCTTTCTTCAAAAGAATGGGGACCATACATAATTGCGCAATCATTCATGGTTTATTCTATCGCCTCTGTGATAACTTTATTTATAGCAGGTTTTTTGATTGACAAATTTACTTCTAGAAAGCTTTTAGTTTATATGAATATTCCTCTTTTATTATCTGCTGTTGTATTGTTCTATTTTAAAAGTCCTATTTCATCCTTTTTCTTTTTAGGTTTAATTGGTGTTTCCAATGGATTAGCTAACGTATTAGGATCTTCAACATGGGCTGAAATTTATGGTGTAAAACATATTGGATCAATCAAAGCTTTAACTACCGCTTTAATGGTTTTTGCAACTGCTTTTGGAACTGCATTATTTGGGATTTTAATTGATATGGGTTTAACTATTGAAAATATATCTATTATATCTGGAACCTACATTTTTATATCAATAGTAATGTTGTTTATAATTAAAGGAAAATTAAATCCTATATATCAAGAGAAATAGCTTGATTTTAAATTTTCTCAGGTATAAATACCTCGCATGGCCAGAGTAACAGTTGAAGATTGTATTGATAAAGTTGAAAGTCCATATGAGTTGGTGCTAGTAGCAAAAGAGAGAACCACTCAACTAAATGCTGGCGTTGAACCAACAGTAAGCCCTGATAACGATAAAAATACTGTCATTTCTTTAAGAGAGATTGCAAACGAGAATATAAAAGTTCCAGAATTAATTGAAAGTGCAATTTACAAATTAAGAAAAAATGTTGAGCAAATAGATGATACGTCTTCTGAAGATGAGGATGTTGGAGATGATTTTGAAAACTTATATAAAGGTGAAATTTCTAAAAGTGGAGCACCAATATTACCTTCTAAAAGAGCTAGAAAAATTCCAGAAAAAATTCAAGTATCAAAAGATGATTTAGCAGAATTAAAAAATGAAACTGATACACAGACAGAAATTAAAGCTGATACTGATGAAGAAAGTGGTGATGTTTCAATAGAAGAATTAAAAGAAGAAGAAAATACAAATTTAGAAAAATCTGAAGACGACTCTGTAAATAATCAATAAAATAAGATAAAAATCTTAAATATGAATCGAAAAGTTTCAGTTGCTCCTATGATGGACTGTACTGATAGACACGAAAGGTATTTTTTAAGATTAATTAGCAAAAATGTATTTCTATACACGGAAATGGTTGTCTCAGAAGCAATCGATAGAGGTGATAAAAATAAACTTTTATCATTTAACTTAAATGAAAAACCTGTTGCTTTGCAATTGGGAGGATCTTCACCAAAATTATTAGCTAACGCAGCAAGAATTGGAGAAGAATTTGGTTATGATGAGATAAATCTAAATTTAGGCTGTCCAAGTAAAAAAGTAGAAAAAAATAAATTTGGAGCTTGCTTAATTAAAGAACCAAAACTTGTTGCTGAATGTCTAAATGAAATGCAATCGAAAACAAAATTACCTGTAACTGTTAAAACTCGAATTGGCTACAATGATGTAGAAGATTATGAAAGTCTTTTTAATTTTATAAATCTTTTAAAATCTACTGGTGTTAAAACATTTATTATACATGCTAGAAAAGCAATATTAGGAAAATTTACTCCAAAGCAAAATTTAAATATTCCACCATTAAAGTATGAAATGGTTTATAATTTAAAAAAAGATTTTAAGGACTTAGAAATAATCATTAATGGTGGCATAGGATCTACCAATGAAATAAAAGAACATCTTAACAAAGTAGATGGCGTAATGCTTGGAAGGTCTATCTATCATTCTCCTTATATTTTAGCTGACATTGAAAAAGAAATTTTTAATAATAATAATATTTTGTCTAGAGAAGAAATAATTGAAAAATTGGTTCCTTACGTTAAAGATGAAATTAAAAAAGGCACAAGAATGAATCAAATCATGAGACATACTTTAGGTTTATTTCATGGGCAAACAGGTTCAAGTTTTTGGAAAAGATACTTAAGTGAAAATATGTGTGTTAGAGATGCAGACGTTAAAAAAATTGATCATATTATGGATAAAGTTAAATTAGCTCCTCAGGCACATACAGCGACTCAAATTGATTAATTTTATTTTATCAAACGAATATTCATTCTTTATATTGTTAATGGTGATAACTGCTTTTCCAGTTGGTTTTCTTGCGGGATTGTTTGGAATTGGTGGAGGGCTTATTACTGTTCCTTTTCTTTTTTTTATTTTTGATAGTTTAAACATAAACGAGGATTACTTGATGCATTTAGCTGTTGGAACTTCATTTTCAATAATTGTTCCTACCTCTATAATTTCTGTACTAACTCATAATAAAAATGGATCAGTTGATTTTGGTGTGATCAAAAATTATGCAATTTTTGTAATAATAGGGGTACTATCAGGAACTATTTTTGCTGCTATTTTGCATACCAAATCTCTTTTGTTGTTTTTTACTATAATCGTTTATTTGTGTGGAGCTTATTTATTAAACATTAAGGATAAAACAGATAATTTAAAAGTAAATTTTAATCTAATTCCAAGGATTATACTTGGTTTTGCTTCAGGATTCATTTCATCAACTATGGGGATAGGAGGTGCAATTATGAATGTTCCTATCTTAAAATATTTTGGCTATCCAATTAATAAAGCAATAGGTAGTGCAGCTGCTATTGGTTCAGTAATTTCTTTATTCGGTGCATTAGGTTTTTTAATAACTGGTTCATTTTTAAAAGCTGATTTACCATTAAGTGTAGGATTTATAAATATACCTGCGTTTTTAATATTTATACCAATAACTATGGTTATGGCGAGAGTAGGAGCAAATACAGTTCATAAACTTGATAAATCAAAATTACAGAGTTTTTTTGGAATTTTTTTATATGTAGTAGGAACTATCTTTTTATACAGATATCTAAATATTTAATTATAAATTAAATCTTTTGATCGTATTCACCAATTTTACCAGTTGTTTGGAGTAATTCATCAATAAATTCAAAGATCTTTTTCTTTCTATCATCAGATGTAGGACTCTCAGTAACAACCACTAAGGAAGGTTTGTTTGACGATGCTCTTATTAACCCCCACGAACCATCTTCTAACGTAAACCGAATACCATTTACAGTTAAAATATTTGAGATATTTAAACCATCTATTTTATTTTTACTATTTTTCAATTCTTTAATTTTATTAATTAATTCATTAATAACTTCATATTTTTCATCATCCTTGCAAAAAGGAGCCATAGTAGGACTTTGATAAGTTTTAGGTAAATTTTCGATTAATTCGCTTAGTTTTTTATCTTGATTATCAAGAAGATGACAAATTTGTGCTGCAGAATTTATTCCATCATCAAAACCGTAACCAAGCGGCTTGTTAAAAAAGAAATGTCCACTCTTTTCAAATCCAGCGATTGCATTTTCCATATTTACTTTTCTTTTAATGTAAGAGTGACCAGTTTTCCAATAAATTGTTTGACAATTGTTTTTAATTAAAATTTCATCTTTTTCAAATAAGCCAGTTGATTTAACATCGACAACAAATTTAGAATTTTTATATTGTTCAGAAATATTTCTAGCTATTAGTAGCCCAATTTTATCAGCGAAAATTTCATTTCCATTATTATCAATTACACCTACTCGGTCTCCATCTCCATCAAAGCCAAAACCTACATCTGCTTTATTTTCTTTCACACATTTTGAAATTTCATGAAGCATTTTCATATCTTCAGGATTTGGATTATATTTTGGAAAGCTATAATCTAATTTACAGTCTAATTCTACTACATCACATCCAATACCTCTTAAAATATCTGGTGCAAATATACCAGCAGTTCCATTTCCACAAGCAGCAACTACTTTAATTTTTTTTTTAATTTTATTTTTAGAAAGCTCATCAATGTAAATTTTACTAAAATCTTTTATGGATTTATATGTACCTTTTCCAGAAGTGAATTTTTCATTTAAAACAATATCTTTGAGTTCTGACATTTCTTCCTTGCAATGAGTAAGTCCTTTCTCAATTCCCATTTTAATTCCTGTCCAACCATTTTCGTTATGACTGGCAGTTATCATTGCTACAGCATCAGATTTAAGTTTAAATTGAGAAAGATATACAGTGGGTGATAAACATAACCCAATATCTTGAACATTACATCCTGTTGATATTAATCCTTTTACAAAATTTTCTTTAACTGTTTCACTATACGATCTATAGTCGTAACCAACAATTACATTTGGATTATCTATTTTTTTTCTAATTTGGGTTCCAAAACCTTTTCCAACACTTTCTATACCTGAATCATTTATATTTTTTGGGTATAGCCATCGGGCGTCATATTCTCTAAAACCTAGGGGATCTATTTTTTTTATCTTTAGACATTTCGTCTATTTGTATAATTCTTTTTGTTTTTTTATTGTTTATTTTTTTAAATGTTCTATAAATGTTCTGTTGATTTATAATTTATATAGTATATTAAGAAGATCTACATACAACATGTAGTTGTTTTACTAAATAATAAGGAAATAATGAATAAAATAGTCTCTCAAGCGATCAAGAAAGCTTTCTCAGAATATACCGAAAAGAACCCTCAAGAGATTAATAAAGAAAAAAGACCAGATTTATTCTCATTAAACAACAATACTGAATTATTTCAAAATTCAAAAGGGATAACTATAAAAATTGATAGATCTAAAGACAATAATTTAACTGACTTTGGGCGAGCAACTCTAAGCGATAGGTATCTAGGAGAAAATGAATCTTTCCAAGATTTATTTGCAAGAGTTGCAAGTCATTATGCAGATGACAATTTACATGCACAGAGACTTTATACTTATATAAGTGATCTATGGTTTATGCCAGCAACACCAGTTTTATCAAATGGTGGTACAAGTAGAGGTTTGCCCATTTCGTGTTTCTTAAATGAAGCAGGTGATAGTTTAAATGGAATTTTAGATCTTTGGAGTGAAAACGTTTGGCTTGCAGCAAGAGGTGGAGGCATTGGAAGTTATTGGGGCAACCTTAGATCAATAGGAGAAAAAATTGGAAGAGTTGGAAAAACGTCTGGAATAATACCTTTTATTAAAGTTATGGACTCATTAACTATGGCTATCAGCCAAGGTTCTTTGAGAAGAGGATCTGCTGCATGTTATTTGCCAATTGATCATCCTGAGATAGAGGAATTTATTGAAATGAGAAGACCTACTGGAGGTGATCCAAACAGAAAAGCTTTAAACCTTCATCATGGAGTTTTGGTTTCAGATGCCTTTATGAGAGCAGTTGAAATGGATGAGCAGTGGGCTTTGAAAAGCCCTAAAGATGGCATAGTTCAATCAACAGTTTCTGCTAGAAACTTATGGATAAGATTGTTAACAGCAAGAGTTGAAACTGGCGAACCTTATATTATTTTTATTGATACAGTTAACAGACAAATTCCTCAACATCATAAATTAGCAGGACTAACAGTTAAAACTTCAAACTTATGTAGTGAAATTACTTTACCAACAGGAATTGATAAAGAAGGCAAAGATAGAACTGCTGTTTGTTGTCTTTCATCTTTAAATATAGAAAAATATGATGAATGGAAAGATGATGAAAATTTTATTGGTGATGTAATGAGATTTTTAGACAATGTATTGACTGATTTTATTGAAAATGCTCCGGAAGAATTTAGTGACGCTAAATATTCTGCTTTAAAGGAAAGAAGTGTTGGTTTAGGGGTTATGGGTTTACATTCATTTTTTCAAAAGAAAATGATACCACTTGAATCTGTTATGAGTAAAGCTTGGAATAAAAAGATATTTGAAAACATTCAAAAAAAAGTAGACCAATCATCTAAAGATCTTGCCGAAGAAAGAGGAGCATGTCCGGATGCTGCTGACTATGATATCAAAGAAAGATTTTCTAACAAAACTGCGATAGCTCCCACAGCTTCTATTTCAATTATATGTGGTGGAACATCACCAGGTGTTGAACCCATTGCTGCAAACAGCTATACACATAAAACACTTTCAGGATCTTTTAATGTTAGAAATAAGTATCTAAAACAATTACTCGCAAAACATAACAAAGATGATGATGAAACTTGGTCAAGCATAACAACAAATCAAGGATCTGTTTCTCATTTAGATTTTTTAACAAAAGATGAAAAAGATGTATTTAAAACAGCTTTTGAGTTAGATCAAAAATGGATTGTTGAATTAAGTGCAGATAGGACACCAAATATATCTCAAGCACAATCTATTAATATATTTTTACCAGCAGATGTTCATAAAAAAGAACTTCATCAAATACACTTTCAAGCTTGGAAGAAAGGTTTAAAAAGCCTTTATTACTGCAGGTCAAAATCAATTCAACGTGCTGAAAATGTAAATGACGCTAAATCTACAGATGTTGCAGCAAATGTTTACAAGGCAAAAAATGAAAAAAGCAAGGAACCTGAATACGAGGAATGTTTATCATGTCAGTAGTTAATAAAGAAATTAAACAAGAAATTATAAAACCAAAAAAAATGGGATTATTAGTAGAAAATCCAGTTTATAAGCCATTTAGATATCCATGGTGTTATGATGCTTGGCTAACCCAACAAAGAATTCATTGGTTACCAGAAGAAGTTCCATTAGGAGATGATGTTAGAGATTGGCAAAAGAATTTATCACAATCAGAAAAAAATTTATTAACTCAAATTTTTAGATTTTTTACCCAAGCAGATGTTGAGGTTAATAATTGTTATTTGAGACATTACACAACAGTATTTAAACCTACCGAAGTTTTAATGATGATGACAGCTTTTGCAGCTATGGAAACAGTTCATATTGCAGCTTACTCACATTTACTTGATACAATAGGGATGCCAGAATCTGAGTATTCTGCATTTATGAAATATAAAGAGATGAAAGACAAATATGACTACATGCAAGGATTTAATGTTAACTCTAAAGAAGATATTGCAAAAACTGTAGCAGTCTTTAGCGCATTCACAGAAGGACTCCAATTATTTGCTAGCTTTGCAATATTACTTAATTTTCCAAGACATAATAAAATGAAAGGGATGGGCCAGATTGTTACGTGGTCTGTGAGAGATGAAACTTTGCATTGTAATTCTATGATAAGATTATTTAAAGAATTTATAAAAGAAAATCCTGAAATTTGGTCACCTAAATTAAAAAAAGAACTTTATGAAGCTTGTAGAACAATAATTGAGCATGAAGATTCATTTATTGATTTAGCATTTGAAATGGGCCCGATGGAAGGTTTAACAGCTCAAGAAGTAAAAGATTATATAAGATTTATAGGTAACAGAAGACTTACACAATTAGGTTTAGAGCCAATTTACAAAATTGATAAGAACCCTCTTACTTGGTTAGACACAATGTTGAATGCTGTTGAACATATGAATTTCTTTGAGGGAAGAGCAACTGAATATTCTAAAGCATCAACTCAAGGCACTTGGACAGAAGCATTCAGTTAGTATTTAATTTTATCTTTGGTTAAGAAGCATAACTTTTCTATGCTTTGGTCCGTTGTATTTAGAAAGCGGTCTAATAAGTTTATTCGCGGCATGTTGTTCCATAATATGAGCAGACCAACCAGTAATTCTTGATGTTACAAAAATAGGTGTAAAGAAATCAGTATCAAAACCCATTAAATGATATGTTGGACCTGTAGGATAATCGACATTTGGATGAATATTTTTTCTTTCTATCATTACTTTTTCAACGATGTCGTAAATTTTACTAAATTTTTTGTCTTTTTTAATTTTTGCAACCCTTTTAAAATAATCCCTCATTGTTGGAACTCTCGAGTCTCCTGATTTGTAAACCCTATGCCCAAAACCCATTACAACATCTTTTTTATCCAAAGCATTGTTAATCCATTTTAATGCATTCTCAGGTTTTTTAATTTTATTCATCATATGCATTACCTCTTCATTTGCCCCGCCATGCAATGGACCTTTAAGACTAGCAATTGCACCTGTTATTGCTCCGTGTATATCTGATAAACTACTTGTTATTGTTCTTGCGGTAAAAGTAGAAACATTGAAGCTATGTTCAGCGTATAGAATTAAAGAAACATCAAAAGCTTTAACAATTTCTTTGTTTGGAACTTTTCCAAAACACATATAAAAAAAGTTTTCTGCAAAAGACAGGTTTTTTTTAGGTTTAATTATTTTTTTTCCTTTTCTTATTCTATAAAAAGCAGCTAAAGCAGTAGGAGTTTTAGCAAAAATTCTCATAGCTTTCTTCATGTTCGCTTCGGGAGAATTATTAGTTGTATCTTTATCCTCTAATCCCATTACACTTACAGCGGTTCTAGCCACATCCATTGGATGTGATTTTTTTGGCATATGTTTAATTATTTCGTTGAGATTTTTTGACAAATCTCTATTTGATTTTTCTTCTTTTTCAAATTTTTTTAATTGGATGCTATTTGGAAGATCTCCATTAAGGATTAAATAAGCAGCTTCTTCAAATCTACACATTTCACACAAATCTTGAACAGCATAACCTCTGTAAGTTAGTGAATTAATTTCAGGCATAACTTTAGATACTTGAGTTTCATCAACTACTATACCTAAAAGACCTTTTTTTATTTCATCACTCATTACTCATGACCTTCCGTACTAAAATTATAAATTTTTTCATCTAACGAGTTATATTTTTCATATTCAACTAAATCATATAATCTTTTTCTTGTTTGCATTTTATCAATAACATTATTTTGATGTCCATCGTCAAAAATAGCGCGTAGCCCATCTTCTACATTTTTCATAGCCAATCGTTGTGTTGTTACAGGGTAAATTACAATATTATATCCAAAATTTTCTAATTCTTTATAATTAAACAGTTTTGATTTTCCAAATTCAGTCATATTAGCTAATAAATAACAGGAAAGATTTTTTCTAACTTTTTCGAAGTCTTTTTCGTCTTCTAGCGCTTCTGGAAAAATAATTTCTGCTCCAGCATCAATATAGCTTTTACATCTATCTATCATTTTATCTATACCTTCAACACTTTTTGCATCTGATCTTGCAATAATTTTAAAATTTTTATCTTTTTTTGCTGATACACATTCTTTTATTTTTTTCACCATTGTATTAGTTGAAATTAATTCTTTGTTATCAAGATGACCGCATCTTTTTCTTTCAATTTGATCTTCAAGATGTACAGCAGAAACTCCAAACTCTTCAAAGGTTTCAATAGTTTCTTTGCAAGATTTAAAACCTGTATCTATATCAACGATTGTTGGCAAGTTTGTAACTCTAGAAATAAGATATGATCTTGTACTTACATCTTGTAAAGTTGTTAATCCTATATCGGGAAAACCAAGATCATTAGCCATTACGCCACCAGAAACGTAAACTGCATCATAACCAATTTTTTCAATTAATTTTGCCGTAAGAGGATTATATGCACCAGGAACTCTTAAAATTTTGTTAGATTTTAATTTTTTATCAAGATCTATTCTTTTTTGATTTGCTTCTTTTTCTACAAAATGCATTAAAAAATTCCTTTTTTCAAATTTCTTTTAATTTTACTTTTTTTTACTTCAATGTTTAACATGCTTAACTGTCCTGTTTTTAGTTTTTTCAAATTTTGAACTGTTTTTAAAAATCTGCTACTTTCTTTTTTATCAAGAATTTTCTCAGTTAAAGTTAAAAACTTTTTAATATAGTTTTGTCTTTTAAATGGACGTGATCCATATGGATGGGCGTCTGCAAGAGATTGTTGTTCAATTATTTTTTTACCATTTTTAAGAGTAATAATTACTTTTGCTCCAAAGGATTTTTTCTTTGGATTTGGGTCATGATATTTTTTAGTCCATTTTTTATCTTCGTGTGTTTTAATAGAGTGCCATATTTTAATTGTACTTTTTTTCTTTGCTCTTGATTTACTATAAGATCTTACATGATGCCAATCTGCATCCTCTAAAGCTACTGCAAAAATGTACATAATAGAGTGATCCAGTGTTTCTCTACTAGCATTCGGATCCATTTTTTGTGGATCATTTGCTCCAGTTCCAATTACATTATGAGTGTGATGACTTGTATAAATATCTATTTTTTTAATTTGATTTAAATTATTAATTTTTTTATTAATTTTTTTTGCAATATCTATCAAAGCTTGAGCTTGATATTCAGCTGAATATTCTTTTGTGTAAGTTTCTAGTATAGCTTTTTTTTCTTCTTTTTTTTTTGGTAAAGGAATTTTGTATAAAGCTTTTTTTCCATCCAATATTCTTGCTATAATACTATCTTCCCCTTCATATATGGGGCTTGGCGCTCCTTCACCCCGCATAGCTCTGTCAACAGCTTCGATGGCTAATTTACTAGCATGAGCCGGTGCAAAAGCTTTCCAACTAGAAATTTCACCTTTTCTTGATTGTCTTGTTGAAATTGTTGTATGCAATGCTTGTTGAATAGCTTGATAAATAGTTTCTATATTAAGTTTTAACATTGTTCCCAAGCCAGCTGCAACGCTAGGACCAAGATGTGCAATATGATCAACTTTGTGTTTATGAAGACAAATACCTTTAACTAAATTAACTTGAACTTCATAAGCTGTAATAATTCCTTTTATCAGATCAATACCACTTATTCTTTTTTGCTGTGCAACTGCAATTAAAGGAGGAATATTATCACCAGGGTGACTATAGTCAGCAGCTAAAAAAGTGTCGTGAAAATCTAATTCTCTTACAGCAGTTCCATTTGACCAAGCTGCCCACTCACAATCAAATTTAAGTTTTGAATTTATACCAAACAAAGTTGCACCAGAATTTTTAGGATGTTTTAATGACATTTCACGAGATGAAATAACTGCTTTTCTATTTAATGATGCTATTGCAACGGATGCATTATCAATTATTCTATTGATAACCATATCCACTGATTTTTTGTTTAGTTTTGACTTATCGCTCGCTATCTCAGCTAATTTCCATGCCAATTGTTTTTTTTTAGGCAAGTATTTTTTTGATGGATAAACTTTTACTTTATGAACTATCAATTTGTCTCCTAAAAATATATCTACTGTAATACAATAATAATTGCAGTTATCAAAAGTAAAATTGCCAAAAAATACTCAATTAATGCTTTTATTTTATTATTCCTTACTAAATTTCTTATTGCAGAACCAAAAGCTGCCCACGGTGATATTGATAAAGGACAAATAATAAGAGCAATCATACCAATAAAAAAAATTGAAAAAAGTAAATTTCCATTTTCTGGTAAAAACCCGGAGGCAATCATGCTTGATATGGTCCATGCTTTAGGGTTAACTATTTGAAAAAGTGCAGCTTCATGAAATTTTAAAGGTCTTGAACCGTCTTCTTTAATTTTACTAAAAGATCCAATTATTTTATAACCAAGGTACAAAAGGTATAAAGCACATAATATTTTTAATATGCTTTGTAATTGAGGAAATATTAGAAAAATTTTTCCTAAACCCAAACAAACTAAAATTAACTGCAAAACATGACCTATGGTAATACCTGACATGTGAGGAATAGTTTTTATAAAACCAAATTTAAGACCAGAAGCAAGCACCATTGCATTATTGGGACCAGGTGTTACATACATAACAAAGTAAAAGCTTATTAATGCAAAAAGCAGATCGTAATCAATCATTTATATATTTTGAAACTATTTTTTCTATACCGATAAAATCTTTTACCAAATGGTTATGATAAATTTGTTCAATTTTTTTATCAGTATAACCATCTTCTATAAGTATCATAGGTATACCAGCTGCTTTAGCCGCATCAGCATCATTTTCACTGTCACCAAACATTAAACTTTTTTTTACATCACCATTCATGATTTCAATGCTGCTAGTTAAATGCCTTGGGTCTGGCTTGAGGTATTCAAAAGTATTTCCACCAGCTACGTATTCAAAGTAATCGTAAATTTCTATTTTTTTCAATAAATCTATGGCTAAATGCTCTTGCTTGTTTGTACATACACCCATTGATATGTTTTTTGATTTAGCCCATTTTAAAAATTCTAAAACTCCTTTAATAAGCTTGCTATCTTTAACAATATTTTTTCCATAGAAACTTATAAATTCTTTAACCATTTCATTTTTAATTTTTTCATCTGTTATTCTAGAAAATTCTTTTTTTGCATTTCCCCAAATTGATCTTCCAATTAGTACAGCCGCACCTTTACCAACAAGATTTCTGATCTCATCTACACTTCTAGTGCTATATCCAAATTTTTTCATAACATGATTATGAGCAGTCATTAAATCTGGAGCTGTGTCTACTAGCGTTCCATCTAGGTCAAATAAAATTGTTAATTTTTGAGTCATTTTAAAAAGTATTATTAAGAAATAATTTGTGAATTAAAGTTCATAGATAGTCAACTATAAGAAAAAATCAAATGAAACAAATTAATTTACAAAATAAAATTAGAGAAAAATTTATCAAATTAGGTGTTAAAATGATAGCACCTGATACAGTTTTTTTTTCTAAAGATACAAAGATTGGTAAAAATGTAACCATTGAACCATATGTTGTTTTTGGAAAAAAAGTAAAAATAAAAAACAATGTTAAAATATTATCTTTTTCTCATTTAGAAGGTGTAAGAATAGACAACGGTTCAGTAGTAGGACCTTTTGCAAGATTAAGACCAGGAACAATTTTAGAAAAAAATACAAAGGTTGGAAATTTTGTTGAAATTAAAAAAAGCAGGTTAGGCAAAAATTCTAAAGCAAATCATCTTTCGTACATTGGTGATGCAAGTATAGGTAAATCGACAAACATAGGGGCCGGAACCATAACGTGTAATTATGATGGGGTTAAAAAAAGTAAAACTTTAATTAAAGATAATGTTTTTATTGGATCAAATAGTTCGTTAGTAGCTCCAGTTAAAATTGAAAAAAATAGTATTGTTGGAGCCGGATCAGTAATTACAAAAAATGTAAAACAAAAATCTCTTGCCTTAACAAGGTCACAACAAGTTGAAATAAAGAATTATAAAAGAAAAAAATAAATATGTGTGGAATAGTTGGAATTACTAGTACAAAACAAGTTTCATCAACAATAATTAACTCATTAAAAAAATTAGAATATCGTGGTTATGACTCTGCGGGAATTGCAACATTAAATGATGGTTTTATCAATGAAGTTAAATGCGAAGGTAGAGTGGAAAGTTTAGAAAAGAATGTTACAAAAATTAATTTACTTGGAAATGTTGGCATAGGACATGTTAGATGGGCAACTCATGGTACACCAAGTAAAATAAATGCACATCCTCATTCATCAGAAACAGTTTCAGTTGTTCATAATGGAATAATAGAAAACTCAACGGTTTTAAAAAAATTTTTAGTTGAAAGAGGTCATAAATTTAAATCACAAACTGATACTGAAGTAATAGTTCATCTAGTAACAGAATATTTGAAAGATAATAATTTAAAAGATTCTATTCTTAAAATGTTAAAAAAGCTTCAAGGCAGTTTTGCATTAGGAATAATTTTTAAAGATCAACCAGATTTAATAGTAGGAGCAAGAAGAGGATCTCCATTAGCAGTTGGTTATGGGCCAAATGAAAATTATTTAGGCTCCGATTCTTATGCATTAAAATCTATGACTAACAAAATTTCATATTTAGATGATGGAGATTTTTGTATTATTAAAAAAGATCAGGTTGATTTTTTTGATTCAAAAGGAAAAAAAATAAATAAAAAAGTTTTAAAGTTATCTTCAAACGACCAAAATTATGAAAAAGGTGATTATAAACATTTTATGGCTAAAGAAATAGAAGAACAGCCAACAACAATAAAAAATTGTGTAAATGAGTATATTGATAAAATTAATAATGAAATAAATATTTTAAATTTTCCATGGAAAAAAAATGAAATTTTGTCAATTAAATTAATTGCATGTGGTACAGCTTACCACTCATGCTTGATTGCAAAGTATTGGTTTGAGCAATTAACATTATTAGATGTAGAAGTGGATATAGCTTCTGAATTTAGATATAGGAAAAATAGATTTAAGAAAGATTGTTTATATATTTTTGTTTCACAATCAGGTGAAACTGCTGATACTTATGCTGCACTTGATCTATGTAATAAACATAAAATGAAAACATGTAGTATTGTTAATGTTGTTGAAAGTTCAATTGCAAGAGATTCTAAACTTGTTCTTCCAATACATTGTGGACCAGAAATAGGGGTAGCCTCTACTAAAGCTTTTTTAGGACAAATGTTAGTACTTTATATTTTATGCTTAAAAATTGGATATCTTAGAAAAGATTTAGATAAAAAAAAATATAATTTAAAAATAAAGAGTCTATTTTCTTTATCAAAATTAGTTAGCAACTCTTTATCAACAGAAAATCAGATTCAATCAATTTGCAATTCTTTTACAAAGGCAAAAGGTGCTATGTTTTTGGGAAGAGGTTATTCGTTTCCAATAGCATTAGAAGGAGCACTAAAATTAAAAGAGTTAGCTTACATTCATGCAGAAGGATATCCCGCAGGAGAAATGAAGCATGGACCATTAGCTTTAATTGAAGATGGAATGCCTGTTGTTGTAATTGCTCCTAGAGATGAATATTACAAAAAAACTATATCAAACATGCAAGAAGTAATTGCAAGAGGAGCTAAAGTTCTTTTAATAACAAATAAAAGTGATGAAGAAATTTATTCTGAAAATATTTGGGAAAAAATCGAAATAGAAAATACTGAAGAAGACTTATTTCCTTTTTTAACCACTATACCACTTCAAAAACTAGCATATTACTCAGCTTTAAAAAAAGGATATGACATAGATAAGCCAAGAAATTTGGCTAAATCAGTGACTGTTGAATAATTAATAATCTTTGATAGAACACTCTTAGGTTGAAAATGAAGAAATGGAAAATAAATAGTTGGAGAAATTATCCAGTAAAACACATTCCTACTTATGGGGATGAAAAAGAACTTAATATGGTTCTTAATAAAATAAGAAACTTTCCTCCTCTCGTGTTTGC
The DNA here is from genome assembly GCA_902574725.1 of uncultured Pelagibacteraceae bacterium. GTDB lineage: Bacteria > Pseudomonadota > Alphaproteobacteria > Pelagibacterales > Pelagibacteraceae > Pelagibacter. Next base: position 7,630 of record CACGPA010000004.1, on the reverse strand, counting down.
TGGTGAAACTACTCATTTAAAACAACAGCTTGCAGATGTTGTTGATGGTAAAGCTTTCTTATTACAGGGTGGTGACTGTGCAGAAAGTTTTGCTGAATTTAATCCAGATAATATTAGAGATTATTTTAAAGTTATTTTACAGATGTCTCTGGTTCTAACTTATTCTGCATCTTTACCAGTTGTAAAACTTGGAAGAATTGCAGGACAATTTTCTAAACCACGAAGTGCACCAACGGAAAAAAAAGATGGAATTGAATTGCCAAGTTACCTTGGTGACAATATTAACGGTATAGAATTTACTAAAAAAGCAAGACGACCTGACCCAAAAAGATTGTTTAAAGCTTATTCGCAATCAGCCTCAACATTAAATTTGATAAGAGCTTTTTGTCATGGTGGATTTTCTGATTTAAAAAAAGTTCACTTATGGAATTTAGGTTACATTAAGAAAAGTCCGCAAGCTAAAAAATTTAAAGAATTAGAAGATAAAATTGCAGATGCTTTAGCTTTTATGGATGCGTGCGGTATAAATTCAGATTTTAATAGAAGATTAAAAACAGTAAATTTTTGGACTTCTCACGAAGCTCTTTTACTTCCTTTTGAAGAAAGCATGACAAGAATTGATTCCACTACTGGGGAATATCACGATACGTCTGCACATTTTGTTTGGATAGGGGATAGAACAAGACAAATAGATGGTGGGCATGTTGAATTTTGTAGAGGTATAGAAAATCCGATAGGAATAAAATGTGGACCAACATCTAAACCAGATGAAATTGTAAAGATTTGCAATGTATTAAATCCAAATAATGAAAAAGGTAAAATAACTTTGATTTCAAGATTTGGTCATGAGAATGTTGGAAAGTTTTTACCAAAATTAATTAGAGCTATTAAAAAAGCGGGTTTAAATGTAATTTGGTCATGTGACCCAATGCATGGTAATACAATTAAATCTACAACAGGATTTAAAACAAGACCTTTTAATGATGTTTTAAAAGAAGTGAAAAATGTTTTTGCTGTTCATCAAAGTGAAGGATCTTATGCAGGTGGTTTGCATATTGAAATGACAGGACAAAATGTTACTGAATGTACAGGCGGTACACAGAAAATTTCAGATAAAGATTTATCTAGCAGATATCGTACTCATTGCGATCCAAGACTAAATGCTAACCAAGCTTTAGAACTTGCATTTTTAATTTCTGATGAAATAAAAAAGAATTCCATTTATGCAAGAAGTGGAATTAGAGCTGTATCTTAAGCTTTATAAAAGAAATCCTATAAAGTATATTTGATTTATGGAAGTAAATAAAAAAGTTCTATTTATAAAAGATTGGATTTTGAATTATGTAAATTCAATGCCAAAAAAAGCAGAGTCTTTGGTTATAGGTGTATCTGGAGGTATAGACTCATCTGTTACAAGTACTTTGTGTGCCATGACAGGTTTAAAAACTATAGTTCTGTGTATGCCAATTAAACAAAAAAGCACACAACATGATTTAAGTTTAAAACATCAAGATTGGTTAAAAAAAAATTTTAAAAATGTTGAAGGTTATACAGTTTCTTTAGATGAACTTTTTAATTCATTTAAATCTTCTTTGTCAGATTTTGATAATGATCATGGAATGGCAAATTCTAGAGCAAGATTAAGAATGACAACTTTATACCAAGTTGCTTCTGCGAACAAAGGTATTGTAGTTGGTACAGGTAACAAGATTGAAGATTTTGGCGTTGGTTTTTATACAAAATATGGTGATGGTGGTGTTGATATTTCTCCAATTGCTGATTGCAATAAATCTGAAGTCTGGGCTCTTGGAAAAGAGCTAAATATTTTAAATGAAATTATAGAAGCAGACCCAACAGACGGTCTTTGGGATGATGGAAGAACAGATGAAGGTCAATTAGGTCTATCATACAAAGAGCTTGAGGAAGCAATGAATAATGAAAGTTCTATAAATAGAGAAAAATATTTAAAAATAAGGAAAGAAAATTTACATAAAATGGAAGCAATTCCAGTTTGTAAAATACCAAAATAAATATGAATAAAGATATTTTTTTAACAAATAGTTTTGGAAACAAAAAGGAAAAATTTGTGCCGATAAATAAAAATAAAGTTGGCATGTATGTTTGTGGACCCACTGTCTATGATGATCCACATATTGGAAATGCAAGACCGTTAGTAATTTTTGATATTTTGTACAAAGTTTTAAAATGTAAATATGGAAACAAATCAGTTTCATATGTAAGAAACATAACAGATGTTGATGATAAAATTATTCAATCGTCTCTTGAAAAAAAAATATCTATTGAAGATTTAACAAAAAAAATAACAGCAAACTATCATAATGACTGTGATTATTTAAAATGTGAAAAACCAAATGAAGAGCCAAAGGCTACAGAAAATATCTCACTTATGGTTAAGATGACTGAAGATTTAATTAAAAAAAATTATGCGTACGTTAATAATAATCATGTTTATTTTGAAGTAAAAAAGTTTAAAGATTATGGAAAACTTTCAAACAAAAATTTAGAAGAGTTAATTGCTGGCTCTAGAGTTGAAATATCAGAAAATAAGAAAAATCCAGAAGATTTTGTTTTATGGAAACCATCTAAGGAAAATGAGCCATCATGGGATTCTCCATGGGGCAAAGGTAGACCAGGATGGCATTTAGAATGTTCCGTTATGTCAAAAAAATATCTTGGTACAGAATTTGATATCCATGGAGGAGGAAGAGATTTAATATTTCCTCATCATGAAAATGAAATTGCTCAATCAAGATGTGCCAATGATACTGATATATTTGCAAATTACTGGGTACACAATGGATTTATTACAATTTCGAATGAAAAAATGGCAAAATCACAAGGTAACATTTTAAAAATTAATGATTTTAAAAAAAATATTAATGGTCAAGTTTTAAGATTGGCCCTGATAAGTGCTCACTACAAACAACCTTTAGATTGGAATGACAAATTGCTGGACGAATGTAAAAAAATTTTAAATAAGTGGTATGATTGTTACGTCGAAGTAAAAAAGAAAGTTTTAATTCCAGAAGATTCTCTTGAACCTCTTTATGATGATTTAAATACACCAGGTTACATTGCAAATATTCATAAATTATATGATAAGGCACAAAATGGAAGTGATGAAGATAAAGAAATTTTTACCTCAGCATGTAATTTTATTGGTTTGCTAACGGATACAAAAGATCAGTGGTTAAAATTTAAAAAAGAAAAATCAGATATCTCTGAAGAAGAAATATTATCTAAAATTAAAGAACGTGATAAAGCAAGAAAAAATAAAGATTATAAACTTTCAGATAAAATTAGAGATGAATTATTAAACAAAGGTGTTTTAATAGAAGATAAAGATGGTAAAACCACGTGGAAATTAAAATGAGCAAAGAAAAACTATATATATTTGATACAACATTGAGAGACGGCGCTCAAACACAAGGAGTAGATTTTTCTATCGATGATAAATTAAAAATAACTGAAGCATTAGATAATCTAGGCGTTGATTATATTGAAGGTGGTTGGCCAGGAGCTAACCCAACTGATACTGAATTTTTTCAGAAAAAAATTAATTGTAAAAATTCAATATTAACCGCATTCGGTATGACAAAAAAAACTGGCAGAAGCGCTGATAACGATCCAGGTTTATCTTCACTTTTAAATAGCAATACAAAAGCTATATGTCTTGTTGGTAAGTCATGGGATTTTCATGTTGATGTTGCTTTAGGTATTTCCAATGAAGAAAACATAGAAAACATCTCTGAAAGCACCAAGCTCTTTGTTAAAGAAAAAAAAGAATTTATGTTTGATGCAGAACATTTTTTTGATGGCTATAAAGCAAATTCTAAATATGCATTAGACTGTCTTAAAGCTGCCCATGGTAATGGAGCAAGATGGATAGTTTTATGTGATACTAATGGTGGAACATTGCCTCATGAAGTATCAAAAATTGTTAGTGAAGTTGTTAAAATAATTCCTGGAAAAAACTTAGGGATTCACGCGCATAACGACACAGGAAATGCTGTATCAAATACTTTAGCTGCTGTGTTAGCTGGCGTTAGACAGGTGCAAGGAACTATTAATGGGCTAGGTGAAAGATGTGGAAATGCAAATCTTATGTCTTTAATACCTACATTTTATTTAAAGAAAGATTTTTCAGAAAAGTATGAAATAAATATGAAGAAAAATAATATTAAAAATCTAACTCAATGTTCTAGACTTTTAGATGAAATATTAAATAGAAAACCGAATAAACATTTACCTTACGTAGGAGCAGCTGCTTTTTCTCATAAAGGAGGATTACATGTATCTGCAGTCCAGAAGGATCCAAAAACTTATGAACATATTAACCCAGAGGATGTAGGAAATGTAAGAAATATTGTTGTTTCAGATCAAGCTGGAAAATCAAATATTATATCAAGATTAAAAACTATCGGAATTGATATTAAAGAAAACGACCCAAAAGTTAAAAAGCTTTTGGATGAGGTAAAAGATAGAGAATTTATAGGCTACAGTTATGATGGTGCAGATGCATCTTTTGAATTATTAGCCAGAAGAATTATGAGTGAAATACCTAGGTATATTTTAATTAATGAATATGATGTAACAGTTAAAAAAAATTCTTCGGGAAATATAATCTCATCTGCAAAAGCACATTTAGAGGTAGATGGTGAAAAAATTATTTGTGAAGGTGAAGGTAACGGACCAGTTAATGCTTTAGATAATGCTATAAGAAATAATGTTGATAGAATAGCCAAATATTCAAAATATTTAAAAGATTTAAAACTGGTGGATTATAAAGTAAGAATTTTAAACACTGGAACTGAAGCTATAACAAGAGTTTCTATAGAAAGCACAGATTCAAAAGGAAAAAATTGGTTTACAATTGGTGTTTCAACAAACATCATTGAAGCTTCATTCAAAGCTCTTATTGATAGTTTAGATTATAAATTATTTAAAGATAATGCCCCTGCTAGCAATTAATGACTTCAGTTTCATTTATTCTTCATAAACCACAGTTATCTGAGAACATAGGTGCATGCGCTAGAGCTATTAAAAATTTTAATTTTAATAAATTAGCAGTAATCAATCCAAAACCTACATTTCCTAATGATAAAATTATTGCAACTTCAGTAGGGGCAAAGGAAATTATAAAAAGTTGCAAAGTTTATGAAAACTTAGAGTCTGCTATAAAAAATGTTGATTACCTTATCGCTACATCTTCAAGATTTAGAAATAAAAATATTAAGCATATTAGTTTAAATGAATTGTCCAAGATAGATTTTAGTAAAAAAATAGCTTTTTTGTTTGGATCAGAGGCTTCAGGGCTTTCAAACAATGAAATAGTTTATGCTAACTGTACTATGCAAATACCTACCAATCCAAACTTTAAATCACTTAATTTATCACATAGCGTAATTATAGTTGCGCAAGTGGTTTCAACCTTGATTAATTTAAAAAAATCAAAATATAAAAAATCCCAAAAAATTAAATCAGCATCAAAAAATGAAATTCAAGCCATGACAAATTTATGTATTAAACATTTAGAAAGTAGAAATTTTTTTAAACCATCAGAAAAAAAACCAATAATGTTAGAAAATTTGAGAAGTATTTTTTATAAAATGCAATTATCTGAAAAAGAAACTCGCATTTTATCAAGCGTATTTGCTAGTTTAGCAAAAAAAGGTCGATTGACAAAATGAAGAGTAAGTTTATAAACCCTCCTATTAAATGACAAAAAGATTAAACTCTAAACATAAAGTAGATAGAAGATTAAAAGTTAATTTATGGGGCAGACCCAAAAGTCCGTTTAATACAAGAGGATATCCACCAGGTCAGCACGGTCAAAGCAAATCTTCAAAACCTTCAGATTATGGAATTCAATTAAATGCAAAACAAAAATTAAAATCATATTATGGTAATATGAATGAAAGACAATTTAGAAATGTCTATAAAAAAGCAATGATGAATAAAGGTAACACTGCAGAAAATCTAATTGGCCTTTTAGAGAGAAGATTGGATGCAATTATATATAGAGCAAAATTAGCAACAACAATTTTTTCTGCAAGACAAATTATAAATCATGGTCATGTAAAAGTTAATAATAAAAAAGTAAATATATCAAGTTATCTAGTTAAAGAAGAAGACACTATTGAAATTAGAGATAAATCTAAACAACTAGCCTTTATTGATGTTGCGTTAGCAAATAAAGAAAGAGAAGTACCTGAGTATTTGCAAGTAGATGAAAAAAATAAAAAAGTGAAATTTGTAAGAGTTCCAAAATTTGAAGAAGTTCCATACCCGGTGATAATGGAACCAAACCTAGTTATAGAATATTACTCAAGATAATTTGAATTTTTTAAGTATTTTTAAAAGAAATTTAATTTTTAAATTAAAAAAAAAAATTGATATCGATAAAGATATATTTCAAAATAATATTAAATTGGAAGAGCTATTTAGTTTCTATAGAACAGATAAAGCCAATTATATTAAATCTGAAAAAAGTCATGGGCATGGATACGCAGAATTTTACGAGAAACATTTTTCAAATTTACGTGATAAAAAATTAAATATATTAGAAATTGGTTCTTATTCAGGAGCCTCAGCAGCTGCATTTGTAAAATATTTTAAAGATATAAATATCTATTGTTTGGATATAAATTTAACAAAATTTTTATATAAATCTAAAAAAATCCATCCTTTTGGTTTAGATGTTTCAAACAAAAAAATGATAAGTAAATTTTTAAATAAAATTAATTTTTTTGAAAATATTAAAAGTTTTGATATTATTATTGACGACGGTTCTCACATTTTAAGTGATCAACTTAAAGCTATTGATTATTTTTTTAAATATTTAAATAAAGATGGTTATTACGTGATAGAAGATTATAAGTTTTCTGAATATATACCTCATTTAAAAGATACTGACGATCCATGTGTTGCAGATTTTTTTCAAATTTTAAAGAAAAATAATAAAAAAGATTTTAAATTAATATCTTCAGAGACTTTGGAAAATTTAAAAAAAAATAGTTCTAATATTTTTGAATATAAAGGAAGTACAAAATTATCAAGTATTGCTTTTATTAAAAAGTTAAATTAAAGAATTTTTTTTAAGGATTTCTTTTAATTCACCATTTTCATACATTTCTTTTATAATATCGCATCCACCTACAAACTCCTTGTTTATATAAAGTTGTGGTATAGTGGGCCATTCACTAAATATTTTAATACCTTCTCTTAAATTTTGATTTTCTAAAACATTAACTCCTTTAAATTCAACATTAAGTATTTTAAGAATATTAGAAACAGCCATAGAAAATCCACATTGAGGTGCGTCTGGTGTTCCTTTCATAAATAAACATATTTTGTTATTATTTATTTCTTTTTCTATTTGTTCTTTAACTTGTTGATCCATTTTTTTCCTTAGTTTTAATTGCTAATGCATGTAATTCATTTCCCATTTTGCCTTTCAATGAATTGTATACCATTTTATGTTGTTCAATTTTACTTTTTCCAGAAAATTGAGAAGATACAATTGTAGCAGAGTAATGGTTACCATCGCCAGCTAGATCTTGTATATCTATTGTCGCATCTGGAAGAGCTTCTCTAATTAAACTTTCGA
>CACGPA010000003.1 GCA_902574725.1 uncultured Pelagibacteraceae bacterium | reverse complement strand
CATCGGGTCCAGGTGCAACAAACGTAGTAACAGCTTTAACAGATGCTTACATGGATTCAGTTCCTTTAGTTTGTATATCAGGACAAGTACCTACACACTTAATTGGTACGGATGCTTTTCAAGAAGCTGACACAACTGGAATTACAAGACCATGTACAAAACATAATTGGTTAGTTAAAGATATTAAAGATTTAGCAAAAACAATTCACAAAGCATTTGAAGTTGCAACTACTGGAAGACCAGGGCCTGTTTTAGTCGATATTCCAAAAGATGTTCAATTTCAGAAAACAAATTATTCAAAATATAAAAAACAAAAAAAATTAAATGGAAAAAAACATAATAATTTTAATCAAAAAGATATAGATGAATTGATAAAATTAATGACAAAAGCCAGTAAACCAATTTTTTATACTGGTGGAGGAGTAATTAACTCAGGACCAAAAGCTAGTGAACTTTTAAGAGAATTAGTTCAAGCCACTGGTTTTCCAATAACATCTACACTGCAAGGTTTAGGATCATATCCAGGAGATGATAATTCTTTCCTAGGAATGTTAGGTATGCATGGAACTTATGAGGCGAACAATGCTATGCATGATTGTGATTTAATGATTAATATTGGTGCAAGATTTGATGACCGTATTACAGGTAAGATAGATGAATTTTCACCTAAATCAAAAAAAGTTCATATAGATATTGATCCTTCTTCTATAAACAAGAATGTAAAAGTAGACTTACCAATTGTAGGAGATGTTCAAGATGTTATCTCATCAACAATACAAACAATTAAAAAAACAAAACCTAATTTTGCAAAATCAAATAAACAAAAGATTTCAAAATGGTGGGAACAGATTCAAAAGTGGAGAGAAAAGAGATCATTAGATTTTATTAACAGCACTGAAACAATTAAACCACAGTATGCTGTACAAAGACTTTATGAATTAACAAAAAATAAAGACACTTATATAACTACTGAGGTTGGGCAGCATCAAATGTGGGCAGCACAACATTATAAATTTAACAAACCTAATAGATGGATGACATCTGGAGGTCTTGGAACAATGGGCTATGGTTTGCCAGCTGCAGTTGGCGTTCAAGTTGCTCATCCAAATAAATTAGTTATTGATATAGCTGGTGAAGCATCAGTTCTTATGACTATGCAAGAAATGTCTACAGCAGTTCAATACAACCTTCCTATTAAAATATTTATTTTAAATAATGAATACATGGGGATGGTTAGACAGTGGCAAGAATTATTACATGATAAAAATTATTCAGAAAGTTATACTGCTGCACTTCCAGATTTTGTAAAACTAGCAGAAGCATATGGTTGTGTTGGAATTAGAGCCAAAACACCAGAAGAATTAGATGATAAAATTATTGAAATGATCAACACAGATCAGCCTGTTATTTTTGACTGTATGGTTGATAAACAAGAAAATTGTTTTCCAATGATACCTTCAGGAAAGCCTCATAATCAAATGTTATTGGGTCCTAAAGATCAAGAAGAAAATAAAATTACTGGCAAAGGAAAGACATTAGTATAATGAGCAAAGCAAAATCAGCATACAGCATCCCAGGAAAAAAAGGTAAATTAGATACCCATATAATTGTAGTTTGGGTTGACAATGAAGCAGGAGTTTTAGCAAGAGTTGTTGGTTTGTTTTCAGGTAGAGGTTATAATATTGAATCATTAGCTGTTGCAGAGATAGATCCAAAATTAAACATTTCTAGAATAACTATTGTGACAACTGGAACTCCGCAAGTTATTCAACAAATTAAATTACAATTAAAAAAACTTGTACCAGTTCATAAAGTCGCAGATTTTAAAAGGGAAGATAAAAAGGTAATATTTAAAGAAATGGCTTTATTCAAGCTTGTTGGTAATAATAATAAAAGACAAAAAGCCTTAAAAGCTTGTAAAAAGTATAATGCTGTAATATTGGATAAGACAAATAAATCTTATGTAATTCAAGTGACTGCTTTAAGAAGAGAAATTGATATGATGTCAAAGAATTTAAAGAAAATGGGTTTGGTCAGTGTTTCAAGAACAGGTGCAGTGGCAATGACAAGAGGTTCTGAAATTTTTAAATAGTTAAAGGAGAAAAAATATGAAAATGTTTTATGAAAAAGATACAGATGTAAATTTAATAAAAGATAAAAAGATAGCAATATTTGGTTATGGCAGTCAAGGACACGCTCATGCTTTAAATTTAAAAGATAGTGGAGTTAAAGAAGTTGTAGTTGCATTAAGAGATGGATCTTCAAGTAAAGCAAAAGCAGAGTCTAAAGGATTAAAGGTAATGAATTTGTCCGATGCCGCTGAATGGGCAGATGTTGTAATGATTTTAACTCCAGATGAACTTCAAGCAACAATTTATAAAAATCATATTGAACAAAGAGTTAGAGAAGGTACATCTATAGCCTTTGCTCATGGATTAAATATTCATTACGATCTTATTAATGCAAGAAAAGATTTAGACGTTTTTATGGTAGCACCTAAAGGCCCAGGGCATTTGGTAAGAAGTGAATTTGAAAAAGGAGGAGGTGTTCCTTGCTTATTTGCAGTTCATCAAAATGGTTCAGGAAAAGCTAGAGATTTGGCAATGTCATATGCATCTGCAGTTGGAGGTGGTAGATCAGGAATTATTGAAACAACTTTTAAAGACGAAGTAGAGACAGATTTATTTGGAGAACAAACAGTTTTGTGTGGTGGATTAGTAGAGTTAATTAAGAATGGTTATGAGACATTAGTTGAAGCTGGATATGAACCAGAGATGGCATATTTTGAAACTGTTCATGAAGTAAAACTAATTGTTGATCTTATTTATGAAGGTGGAATTGCTAATATGAATTATTCTATTTCAAATACAGCTGAATATGGAGAATATGTTTCAGGTCCAAAAATTATAAATAAAGAAGAAACAAAAAAAAGAATGAAAGAAGTTTTAGATAAAATTCAGTCTGGCAATTTTACTAAAGAGTGGATGGATGAGTGTAAAAATGGTCAAAAAAACTTCTTAAAAACTAGAGAAAAATTGGCAGAGCACCCAATTGAAAAAGTTGGAGCAGAACTAAGAGCTATGATGCCATGGATCACTAAGAAGAAATTGGTAGATAGCGATAAGAATTAGTTAAATATTCATTAAAATTTTATTTTATTTTGCAATCTAGACGTGAGGTAGTAATATGCTCAAGCTTAATATTTATAAATAATGACTGATAAAAATAGAGTTTATATTTTCGATACAACAATGCGAGATGGTGAACAATCACCAGGAGCATCAATGAGTTTGGAAGAAAAAATTCAAATTGCAAGAGTGTTTGATGAACTTGGCATTGATATTATTGAAGCTGGATTTCCAATAGCATCACCTGGAGACTTTGAAGCAGTAACAGAAGTAAGTAAAGTTTTAAAAAATTCTATTCCAGCAGGTCTATCTAGGCATTCAAAAAAAGATATAGACAGATGTTATGAAGCATTAAAACATGCACCAAGATTTAGAATTCATACTTTTATTTCAACAAGCCCATTACACATGAAACATAAACTTAATAAATCTTCAGAAGAAGTATATGAATCTATTAAAGAGCATGTCACATATGCAAGAAAATTTACTGATGATGTAGAATGGTCATGTGAAGATGGAACAAGAACAGACATGGATTACATGTGTAAGACTGTCGAACTTGCAATTAAATGTGGAGCAAAAACAATAAATATACCTGATACAGTTGGTTATACTGTACCATCAGAGTTTACAAAAATTATACAAACATTAATGAACAAAGTTCCAAATATTGATAAAGCAACTCTATCTGTTCATTGTCATAATGACTTGGGTTTAGCAGTTGCAAATTCGCTAGCAGGAGTTTCTGCTGGAGCAAGACAAGTTGAATGTACAATTAATGGAATTGGAGAAAGAGCTGGAAATGCATCTCTTGAGGAAATTGTTATGGCAATAAAAACGCGAAATGATTTAATGCCATACGAAACAGGAATTAACACTACTCTATTAAGTAAAGCATCAAAAGTAGTTTCTAATGCAACTTTTCCAGTCCAATTTAATAAAGCAATTGTCGGAAAAAATGCTTTTGCTCACGAAGCGGGAATTCATCAAGATGGAATGCTTAAAAATAGAAATACATATGAAATTATGACGCCAGAAAGCGTGGGAGTTAAAAAAACATCATTAGTTATGGGAAAACATTCTGGAAGACATGCTTTTAAAGATAAACTAACCGAACTTGGTTATGCAGATATTACAGATGACATTATTCAAACTGCTTTTGGAAAATTTAAAGTTTTAGCTGATAAGAAAAAACACGTTTACGATGATGATATAGCAGCTTTAGTAGATGATAGCTTAATTAAAGAAGATAATGTAATTAACCTTAAATCTTTAAAAGTATTTGCTGGCACTGGTGAACCTCAAAGAGCCGACATGACTTTGGAAGCTTATGGTGAAATAAAAAAAGCATCTGAAACTGGCGATGGACCAGTAGATGCAATATTTAAATGTATAAAAACACTCTATCCTCATGATGTAAACTTACAGCTTTATCAAGTTCATGCTGTTACCGAAGGAACAGACGCGCAGGCAACAGTAAGTGTTCGAATTGAGGAAAATGGAAAAACAACCGTTGGTCAAGCAGCAGATACTGATACATTGGTTGCTTCAGCAAATGCTTACATTAATGCTTTGAATAAAATGATTATTAAAAGAAGTAAAACTGCACCAGAAAGTATTATGGGTAGTGAAAAGAATTATAAAACTAACAAAATGAGAGGAATATAATATGGGTCTTTTAGATAAAGTAACTTCGATGTGGAGCCAAGATATGGCAATCGATCTAGGAACTGCAAATACACTAGTTGTATTAAAAGGGAAAGGTGTTGTTCTTAATGAACCTTCGGTAGTAGCAGTAGTAGATAATAAAGGAAAAAAATCTGTTTTAGCAGTAGGAGATGAAGCTAAAACTATGTTGGGAAGAACTCCTGGAAATATTCAAGCAATTAGACCACTAAGAGACGGTGTTATTGCAGATTTTATAGTTACAGAAGAAATGATTAAGCATTTCATTAAAAAAGTACATAAAAGAAGCTCTTTTGCTAATCCAAGAATTTTGATTTGTGTTCCAACAGGATCAACGCCAGTTGAAAGAAAAGCGATACAAGATAGTGCCCTTGCAGCAGGAGCTAGAAGAGTACAATTAATTGAGGAACCGATCGCTGCAGCAATTGGTGCTAATCTTCCAATTTCTGAAGCAACTGGTTCTATGGTTATTGATATAGGTGGCGGAACAACTGAGATAGCTGTTATGTCGTTAGGTGGAGTTGTTTATTCAAACTCTTTGAGAGTTGCAGGAGATGCAATGGATCAAGCAATGATTAATTATATGAGAAAAGAATATAATTTAATGATTGGTGATAGTTCTGCTGAAAAAATAAAAAAAGAAATTGGAACTGCTATTGCAACAAACAATAATACTTATGCAGTAAAAGGTAGAGATTTAAGATCTGGAACTCCTAAAGAAGTTAGTATTAATGAAGAGGATACCGTAGAAGCTTTAAATCCAATTTTAAGAGACATGATAAATGGAATTAAAGATGCATTAGAGAATACTCCACCAGAATTATCTGCAGATTTAGTTGATATGGGCTTAACATTAACTGGAGGCGGTGCATTATTAAAAAATATTGATAAGCGATTTTCTAAAGAGACAGGATTGCCAGTTCATATTGCAGATGACCCTTTGTCATGCGTAGCAGTGGGTACTGGGAAAGCTTTAGATCAAGAAGAAACTTTCAATTCAATGCTTTCGGAGTATTAATTTGATAAGATGCAGCCTAGTAGAGATGATTTTGTAATTGCCGTTCGATCAGCTTTTTTAAAAAAAGAAAACAAGCAAAAATTTTCTCTTGTCGCTTTAATTTTACTTACTATAACCATATTAACTCTTGGTAAATTTAATTTTAAAGCAGTAGAATATTTAAAAATTTCTTTAAAAGAAGTGGCTTATAGATCCAGCTTTATAATATCTGTGCCTGAAAATTTAGTTAAAAATTTTTATCAAAATGCTAAAGATCACTTTTTTATTTATAATGAAAATATTCAATTAAAAAAAGATCTTAAGAAAGAATTATCTAAAAATTATAATGCAGAATATATATTAGCGGAAAATAAAAGACTCAAAGAAACAATCGATGATTTAGATTACTTTTCAGATGAAATTGTTGCTAAAGTTTTATTAGATAAAAAAAGCCCTTTCTTACAGTCTGTAATTGTCAACAAAGGTAGCAAAGATAAAGTTATAATTGGAATGGCAGTTTTAGACGGTAATTACTTAGTTGGGAAAGTAGTGGATGTCACATATTCTACAGCAAGAGTTTTGTTATTGTCTGACTTAAATAGTAAAATACCAGTAGATATTTTACCTAATAATATTAAATCAATTTTATCAGGCACAGGTCACGAGAATGGAATAATTCAGTATGTTAAAATTGAAAATGTAATAGAAGACCAAAGTAAAGTTTTTACTTCTGGAGCAGGAGACATTTTTAATTCTGGAATACCTATAGGAAAAATTTCAAAAAAAATTGGTAGTTCAGAATTAAATGTAAATTTTTATTCAGATTTTTCACAATTAAGATTTGTAAAATTAGTTTTATATAAAAAGGAAGAAAATTAATGAGCGAATTGGGTAGGTTTAATTATATCAAAACAATTTTAGAAAAAGGACCGATAATTTTGTTAATTGTTTCTGTACTAAATGAATTTGATTTTAATTATTTGAATCTAAAATATTTTTCATTTAATTTTCCATTTATATTGATTTACTATTGGAGCTTAAAAAGATCAGGTAGTTTGGGTTATGGTCTTGTCTTTTTATCTGGCTTACTGAATGATGTAGTTGTGGGCATGCCAATTGGAGTGAGTGCATTAAGTTATTTATTAATATGTGGTTTTTCAGCATATTTACGAAATATTACTTTAAGACCAAGCTTGATTAAAGATTGGTTTTTCTTCGGGCTTGCAATTCTTGTAGTTAATTCAGCTTCTTATTTAATTGTAAGCTTATTTTTTGGTTTTGAAATTAATTATCCAAATGTTCTGGTAAATATTTTATTTACTTTTTTATTCTATATAATTTTTAGCAATTTATTTGATTATTATCACAGACTAGTTTTTGGAGCTACAAATGCTTAGTGGCGGTGACGCAAACGTTAAAAAATTCAACACCGTTAGTAGAAGAATTTTTATTTTATCTATTGCCAAAGGTGTTATTTTTACAGGTATCATAGCCAAATTATTCTCTTTGCAGATTAGTGAAAATAAAAAATATCTTACACTTTCAGATAAAAACAGATTAAGAGAATGGCGACTTCCACCAGTTAGAGGAGATTTTCAAGATTATTTTGGAAAACTTATAGCTGGCAACACTAAAGTGTATCAACTTCATGTTGTTCCAGAACAAGTTGAAGATTTTAGATATTTGATGGTAAGATTAAAAAATATTTTACCCCTGTCTGAAAAACAATTTTCAAAAATAGTAAAAAAGAAAAATCAGCAAAAACCATGGGAAACTTTAATTATTTCTGAAAATTTAACATGGGATCAATTTTCAAAAGTTAATTTTTATTTACATGAACTTTCTGGTGCAAAACCCGTTCTATCTGTTGCAAGGAGCTATCCATACAAAGAAAATTATACACATGTTTTAGGCTATGTTGCTCAAGCAAGTCAAAGAGATTTAGATAATAATGAAAATATAAAACAAAAACATGTTCCAGGTTTAAGAGTCGGTAAAACAGGATTGGAAAAAAAATTTGAAGATGATCTTATCGGAACAAATGGCGTTCAAAGGTACGAAGTTAATGCATATGGGAAAAGAATAAATCAGGTAGATTTTAAAGAAGGTGAAAAAGGTAAAAGAATTAGACTAACTGTAGACACTGAAATTCAAAAATTTTGTAATGAATTATTAGCTGATAAAGCTGGCTCAATAAGTGTTATGGATATTTTTACAGGTGATATTGTTGCTATGCACTCATCACCTTCATTTGATCCAAATTTATTTCTTTATGGGATAAGTATTGAAAATTGGAAATCAATTAGAGAAAATACTTTAAAACCACTAATAAATAAAACAATATCAGGTTTATACTCGCCTGGTTCAACAATTAAACCAATTGTAGCCTTATCAGCTTTAGAAAATAATGTGATTTCTCCAAATTTCAAAGTTAAATGTACTGGGAAAACAGAATTATATGGACAAACTTACCATTGTTGGAAGGAAAAAGGACATGGTGTTGTAGATTTAAAAGATGCAATCAAAAAATCATGCGATACTTATTTTTATGAAATGTCAAGAAGGCTTGGAGTAGATAGGCTTAATATAACCGCA
This sequence comes from uncultured Pelagibacteraceae bacterium, assembly GCA_902574725.1. GTDB lineage: Bacteria > Pseudomonadota > Alphaproteobacteria > Pelagibacterales > Pelagibacteraceae > Pelagibacter. The sequence goes on along the minus strand of CACGPA010000003.1, from coordinate 23,540 downwards.
ACTAGATTTGGTTTGGGTAATAGAGTTTTTAACGATTTATATTTTGAAGAAAAAAAAGGTTTGGTCCCATCAACTAAATGGAAAAAAGATAATTTAGGACGAGGATGGGTTTTAGGTGAAACTTTAATAACCGGTATTGGCCAAGGCTATATACAAACTACCCCACTACAATTATGTTTGATGACAGCTCAACTTGCAAACGGAGGTTTTAAAATTTTTCCTAGATTAACCGTGGATCAAGATGATGAGAGCTTTGAGAAAATAAAATATAAAATGTCTGAAAGTTTAAATACTATTGAAAAAAATGACTCATCAATTATTAGAACTGCTGAAAAATTTTTTAAACCTGGAGAGAAAAAATATGATAAATTATTTAGAAATCAGGAAAATGTAAAATTTGTATTAGATGCAATGTTTGCTTCTACAAATGAGTGGGGAGGAACTTCTTATCGTTCTAGAATAGAAGACAAAAAATATCAATTTGCTGGAAAAACTGGCACTGCACAAGTAAAAAAAATAACAAAACTAGAAAGAGAACTAGATTTAGATACAGCGCAAATACCTTACGAACAAAGAGATCATGCATGGTATATTGCATTTGGTCCTTACAATAATCCAAGATATGCAGTTAGCATTTTTGTTGAACATGGAGGTTCAGGAAGTTCGACGGCAGCTCCTTTAGCTAAGAAATTGTTTAAAAAAATAATTGATCGGCATGAAGAAAGAGAAAAAATTAGAAATAGTTATTTAAATGAAATTTAAATGTTAAGACAATCATCATACACAGATCAATTTACTTTTTTTCAAAAATTAAGATCGTTTGACTTCGTTCTTTTATTTTGTATTTTAATTTTAGGTTTAATTAGCAATTTATCAATGTATTCTACTGATGGTGGTGAATTTTTATACCATTCGAAAAGTCATTTTATAAGATTTGTAGTATTTTTTATTATGATGATTATTTTGTCATTTATAAGCTTGAGATTTTGGCACGCATCAGCTTATTTTTTTTATGCGATAGTTTTAGCTTTTTTAGTATGGGCTTCTTTATATGGCATTACTGCTTCCGGATCACAAAGATGGATTAATTTATATTTTATTAATTTACAACCATCTGAACTTATGAAGGTTGCAATTATAGTTTGTTTTGCAAGATATTATCATAGAACACAAATTAATAATATTGGTAGTTTTAAAAACATAATTCTTTCAATTATGATTTTAATTATGCCCATTGTATTAGTATTAAGCCAACCTGATCTTGGTACATCAATACTGATTGGAATAAGTGGAGTTGTTGTTTTATGGTTAGCCGGTTTAAATGTAAAATATTTTTTTTATTCATCATTAGCTTTATTAATTTCATTACCATTTGTTATTTCTTTTTTAAAACCATATCAAAAATTAAGAGTTTTAAGTTTTTTTAATCCAGATAGAGATCCTCTTGGTGCTGGTTATCAAATTATACAATCAAAAATTGCCGTAGGGTCTGGAGGATTGATGGGTAAAGGTTTTTTAAAAGGGACTCAAAGTTATTTAGAATTTTTACCTGAGAAACATACAGATTTTATATTTACACTATTTTCAGAGGAACATGGATTTATTGGTTCAGTTTTTTTATTAATCATTTATGCGATATTAATTTATAGAATTATTAAAATTGGTTCAATATCAAGGAGTTATTTTGGAAAACTTTTCTGTTATGGGTTTGGCTCAGCTATTTTTGTTTATGTAACTGTAAATATGAGCATGGTATTAGGCTTGCTACCTATAGTTGGATCTCCACTTCCTATTATGTCTTATGGAGGATCATCAATGTTAGCAACAATGATTGGACTGGCAATAGTTATGAGTACTAAAATTCACCATAAACAAGTTATAAACTAAATATAGTAATCTAATTATTTTGTCTCGATAGCCAAAATTTAAAATTAATTATATGTTCATTTAAAATGAAAAAATTTCGTATTGGAATTATTGGATCTGGTATACAGGGGGTTTGTACAGCTTTATTTCTTCAAAAAAAAGGTTATGAAGTAACTTTGTTTGACAGAGAAGAGCCCGGAAGTATGGCAGCTTCATATGGTAATGCAGGACACTTCTCACCTTATGCCTCTATACCTTTAAACAGACCAGATATTTTAACAGATGTACCTGCTATGCTATTAAGTTCTACTGGACCATTAGCTTTAAAATGGAATTACGTTCCAAAAATGATTCCTTGGTTTTTAAAATTTATAAAAAACTGTAGTAAAAAAAATATGATGCACACGGCTAAATATATGCATCAAATATTGGATTTGGCCTTACCAGCATATGATGAATTATTTGATGAAATTGACTTATCAGGATTGGTTGAAAGCAAGGGGATCATGTATATTTGGAACGATCAAAATCTTAAAAGTAGAGAGCTAGAAATTAGAATTAGAGATGAAATAGGCGCAGAACAACAATTGCTTAATAAAAAAGAAATTCATGATTTGGAACCAAATATTAAACAAGTTTATCATGCTGGAGTTTTTTATAAAAAAGCTAGACACGCAAGAAATCCAGGAAAAATTTGGGTAAAATTATTTGAAAATTTTTTAAAAAAAGGAGGAAAGTTTTTAAAATTAAATATTCAAGATTTAAATTTTGATGGTGATAACCCAGTTATAAGATCTGAAAGTCAAAGATTTGTTTTAGATAAATTGGTCATTGCTTGTGGTGCTTTTTCAAAAAAATTAACTGATAAACTTCATGAAAATGTACCTTTGGATACTGAAAGAGGTTACCATATTCATTTTAAAGGATGTGATCATCTAATTTCAAGACCAGTTGTGTTTCAGAATAGAGGTTTCGGTATGACGCCTATGGAACAAGGTTTAAGAGTAGTGGGAACAGTAGAATTTGGTGGTCTAAAAAATGAGATAACAAAAAGTAGAATAAAAAATTTAGTTAATAATGCCAAATTTTTATTAGATGGACTGCCAGAACATGAAGATGAATGGTTAGGTTTTAGGCCAACTCTCCCAGATTATTTACCGGTTATTGGCTCTTCTAAAAATTATAAAAATGTATTTTACTCATTTGGACACCACCATTTAGGATGGACATTAGGAGCGATATCAGGGAAAATAATTTCAAAAATGATATCGGACGAAAAAACAAATTTGGATTTAGATCCTTATAGCTCTTTAAGGTTTAGTTAAGTGAACTTTAAAATAAATTTTGCGTATTTGTTTCTATTTCTAGCTGTTCTTTTTTGGGCAGGTAATTTTATCGTTGGAAAATATGCAAGTTATTATGAAATACCTCCTTTTTCACTAAATTTTTATAGATGGTTTTTTGCTTGGTTAATACTTTTACCTTTCACATTTGAGGAAATTATATCAAAAAAAAATTATATCTTAGAAAATTACAAGTTTTATATTTTATTAGGTATTACTAGCGTTACAATATTTAATTCTATTGTTTATTATTCTTTGAATTTTACTCAAGTTATTAGTGGAGTTTTAATGATATCAACAATTCCAGTAATGATTATGTTTATTTCATCAATTTTAAAAATTGAAAAAACAAATATTTTTCAAATTTTAGGAGTTATTTTTTCTTTTGTTGGAGTTATGCTGATTATAACTAAAGCAAATTTTGATCTATTGATAAACTTAGATTTTAACAAAGGAGACTTAACAATGGTTATAGCGATGCTTTCATGGGCCACATATTCTGCTTTGTTAAAAAAAAGAAAACATGAACTATCACAACTATCATTACTTGAAGTTATTATTACTTTTGGACTAATTTTTTTAATACCAATTTATATTACAGAATATAGTCTTGGGTTTAAAATTAATCTTAATAAACCTTTTATACTTGTATTGATTTATGTAGTTTTATTTCCAGGCCTTGCATCTTTTATTTGTTGGATCAAAGGAATATCATTGATAGGACCAAATAGATCAGGAGTATTTCTTCATTTAATGCCCATACTAAGTGCGCTTATGGCCATGATTATTTTTAAAGAAAAGTTTATGCTGTATCATTTGCTAGGAGCAATTTTTATATTATCAGGAATAATTTTATCTAATAGAAAGTCAACAAATGCTTAAAGTAGCTATTTTAGATGATTATCAAAATATATCACATCAGTTTGTAGATTTAAAAAAATTATCTGGAAAGTATGAAATCAAAGTATTTAGTGAACCTTTTCAAAATGAAGAAGAAGCTATTGAAAATTTAAAAGATTTTGAAGCTTTAATGATAATGAGAGAGCGAACACCGATTTCTGAAAATCTTATAAATAGTCTCAAAAAATTAAAATTCATAATAACAAGTGGCATGAGAAATAAAGCAATAGATTTAAAAGCAGCAAAAAAAAGAAAAATAATAGTTTCAGGTACCGAAATTAATACTAATCCAACTTGCGAATTAACTTGGGCACTTATTTTAGGTTTAGCAAGAAATTTAAAACCAGAAATAGATAATATGTTTCAAGGTTATTGGCAAACAACTGTTGGAGTTGAAATTAAAGGAAAAATTTTAGGTTTAATTGGACTTGGAAAAGTTGGTTCTCAAGTTGCAAAAATTGCAAAGGCATTTGATATGCAGGTTATGGCGTGGAGTGAAAATTTAGATTTAAATAAATGTAAAGAATTAGATGTATTGCCATCTTCAAAAGATGATTTAATTCAAAATTCAGATTTTATTTCTATACATGTTCAAGGAGGAGAACGTTATAAAGATTGTTTTACATTAAAAGAGTTTGACGTAATGAAAAAAACTGCTTTTTTAATAAATACATCAAGAGGTCCAATTGTAAATGAAGATGATTTAATAATTGCGCTTTCAACAAATGTTATTGCTGGCGCAGGAATTGATGTTTATGAAAAAGAACCTTTGCCATCTGATCATAAACTGAGATTTATTCCAAATGCATTACTACTTCCACATATAGGCTATGTAACTGCTGAAAACTACTCTATATTTTATACTCAAATGATTGAAAATCTTGAATCATGTGTTTTGGGTAAACCCAAAAGAATTATTGAATAATTAATGAAAGAAAAAAATAAAAATTTAACTGCTGAACAAAAATTAGTTCTATTTGAAGAAGGCACAGAACCACCTGGATCTAGTGAGCTAAATAATGAAAAAGGAGAAGGCAGTTATCATTGTGTAAATTGCGATGCTAAGCTTTTTGAATCTACATCCAAATATGAAAGCGGGTCAGGCTGGCCATCTTTTTTCAAATCTTTGCCTGATGTTTTTGAGACAAAAACAGATCATCATTTAGGTTACCCTAGAACAGAATATCACTGTAAGAAATGTGGGGGCCACCATGGTCATATATTTGATGATGGGCCAAAACCTACTGGAAAAAGATTTTGCAATAATGGAATTTGTTTAGTTTTTTTAGAGAACGTTGAATAAACTTAGCTTGCAAATTGACTTATTTTTAATTAATTTTATTAATAATATACCCATGAAAAAAATTTTAACAGTTATTTTTTCATTTCTTTTTATGTCAGCTTCACATGCTGATCTTGAGAGTAGAATATCAGAAATCATTGCAGGGTGGATACCAGGAGAAGGTATAACTGAAGTCGGAGTTGAATTAAATGATGCAGATAATGATAATGTCAATTTTTCAATTCTAGGAGTTCGAAGTATAGAAAAAACTGATGATTCAAATGTTTTTACTCAATTTAGTTTAAGAAATGAGGAAAAAAATAGCTCAGGTAGATTAACCGGAAATTTAGGTTTTGGTTTTAGAGAATTAAATGAAGATCAATCTTTTATGTATGGAGCTAATGTTTTTTTAGATGGAGATATATTAGAAGGACATAAAAGATTAGGATTAGGTTGGGAAACTAAATCGTCTTTAGTCGATTTAAGCACAAATTATTATCAAGGATTAACCAGAATGAAAACAGTTGATGAAACTGAAGAAAAAGTCTTAAGTGGTTGGGACTATAATTTAACAACGCAAGTTCCATATCATCCGTGGATTAACTTAAATCTAGAGGGATATAAATGGAAAGCCGAAAAAGCAACTGTAGACTCAAAGGGAATGGTCTATGGATCTGAATTTTATATTAATCCAGTAGTGCAATTTAATTTTTCTCTGGATAAGTCAAGCAACGAGGGTGTTGAAGATATTTACAAAGCAGAGGTATTATTTACTTACCCACCAAGGGAAAATATTAGAACAATGCAAGACGGTAAATCAGATGTTGCATTTGAAAAAGATAATATGCAGGCAAAACTAACTGAAAAAGTAAGAAGAAATAATAATATGGCAGTTGAGATTCAAGGAGCAGTTATTGTAACGAGCAAGTAATTATGAAAAAAATAAAAACATTTTTAATTTCAATTATATTTATATTTATTTTTTCTGGTAATGTTTTTGCTGGAACAGGCGAAGCAACAGAATATAAAATAAATATATATAAGATAGAATTATGTGACAGTACCAGTACAGCATCAGCGTGTAATGGCGCTGTTACAATTTTTGATGGTAACTCTGGCGCTATTGATATTGCTAATACAACTGCTGGAGCATCTGCAGCAAGTTTAGGAAATGCATCTGCAGCAACATTTGGAACAGCGTATACTTATTTACAGATAACAATGGGTAGAGACTTTACAGTTAAAGGATCTGCAGCTGATGATAGCGGAACTACTTGTTATACCAAAAGTGGTGAAGCAGGAGCAGCAGGAACACTTGCTAAAGGAACAACAACTGCTGGCAGTGTAGCATCGACAACTTTGTACGCAGCTATGGTTGGATCTAGCGTTGGTGATAATTTAACTGGTCTTTCATCATTAACAGATACTACAGGAGTGGCATCAACAATTGCATCTGATGATGAATACTTTCAGTATAGACAAGAGTTATCAAGTACTTTCACGATGGTTCAAGGAAACATTCCAAGTATAACTGTTGCATTTGGTACTAGTGCAGCTGTAGGAGCTATTGATGATATGGGAGACTCATGTGAGACCGTTGGTGCCGCAAAAGGATTGTACGCAGCAGAACCTGATGTAACCGTCACTATAGAATAATTATTTTATAATAAAATTAATTATTAAATATCTCAATTAATTTTTCTGCTAAAATTTTATGTCCTATTTTTAGATATTTAGTAAAAAAAATATTTTACTAACCTGAAGGGGAAAAAAACTTAAATTTTTGGAAAAAAGTCTATTTTACAGTCTATTTTGGGTAGATTCTTAAGTTTATAGTTTGTTTTTTAGTGACTATTATATAAAAAAATAAAATGTTTGAAAAATTAGAAGAATTAGCAAAAAATAATAAAAAGATTTCAGATTTTCATATTAGATCTGGCTCACCGCTTGGTTATAGACAAACTGGAGAAATAATTAAAGTAAAAGAGGTTATGATTAAGCCACAGGACCTACAAGACCTTATGTCTACAAACTGTAATGAAGTAGAGATAAAAAGATTTAAAGAAACTCATGAGCTAGATTCATCTGTAACTTTAAGTGGGCTAAGATTTAGAGCAAACTTTTATAAAACTATTAATGGTCCAGCAGCAGTTCTTAGAAGAGTAGAAACTGTAATGCCTGAAATGGGACAATTTGATTTACCCCAAGTACTTTATGATATTATTGATATGCACAAAGGATTGGTTTTGGTAACAGGGCCAACAGGTTCAGGAAAATCAACAACGCTTGCAGCAATTGTTAATGAGATAAATAAAACAAGAACTTCAAATATAATTACAGTAGAAGACCCGGTTGAATTTATACACAAAGATATTAAAAGTATTGTCTCACATAGGGAAGTTGGAAAACAAACCTTAACTTTTGCTACTGCATTAAAAGCTGCATTACGAGAAGACCCAGATGTTATACTTGTTGGAGAGATGCGAGATTTAGAAACAGTTGGACTTGCATTAACCGCAGCAGAAACAGGACACCTAGTTTTTGGAACATTGCATACAAGCGGCGCTCCAAGTACAATTAATAGAATTATAGACGTGTTTCCTCCAGAGCAACAAGCACAAATACGTGCACAAATTTCAACTTCTTTAAAAATGGTAGTAACACAAAGATTATTAAAAACTAAAGATGGCCAAGGTCGTGTCGGTGCTTTTGAAGTGATGAAATGTACTGCTCCTATTCAAAACTTAATTAGAGAAGCTAAAATTCATCAGATCCCAAGCATCATGCAGACTGCAGTCAAAGATGGTATGATAACCATGGCAAAGTCTTTAGAGGAACTTGTCAAAGCAGGTAAAATAGATGCGAGCGCTGGAAAAGAACATTAAAGGTTTTAACTTACTGGAACTATTAATTGTAATTGTGATTATGAGTTTCGTTTCTGCTGTTGCTTATCCAAATTTAAGTGGTTGGTCAAAAGAAAGAAAAGCTAGAGGAGCTGCTATCAAAATAAAAAGTTTAATGGAAAAAATAAATGCACAAGTTCAAAGAGGAAATTATGCATTTGTTCAAGTTTTTTTCATTGCAGATGCTACAAGCGTAGAAGTTAAATCTAGAGGAATGAAAATATCCACTCTTAATTCAAAAATTAATAATGGTGCTGATGAATGGAACACAACTGCTTCAAGTAGATGTAATATTGTTAGTGATACTTATTGGGATGATGACCCTGAAGATGTGGACAAATTGGAAATACAAAGAATAGTACTAGACGAGGTAATGGTTAATTTTGAAGGTGAATCTGCTATATGTTTTTCTAAAAATGCCAAATGGTTTAGCGGTGCAGGGACTTTTGTAACTGGTACTGGTGATGATATTGCTATCGATGAAAGAATGTTTGTTTGTTTAAGATCTTCTGCAAGTAATACATGTGGAGTAGATGAAGCTAGCGGCATTCCAGCTGACACAAGTGAGAAAAATTTATTTTCAATTGATTGGACTAGATTTGGAGAAGTATCTATAGATAAATGGAGTCCAGCAAAAACAGAATGGGTTTTATTACAATAATATAATGATTAAAAAAGATAAAAAAAATTTAGGATTAACTTTAATAGAGGCACTTGTATCAACAGTTGTAGTTGGAATAGGCTTTATAGCAGTTTTTCAAATGACTAATTTTTCAGTTCGATCAATTGACACATCTAGCGAAAGAACAAAAGCGAATTATTTAGTAAGCATGATGGCAGAAGATGTACTTGGTCATAGCAGAACAGTTCATGGTGTAAATACTTTAACAGGTGATTATGCAGTTGACATTGATGGTTCAATTCAGGTTGCAGGTGTAAGTCAACCAACAGCAAGATTATTTACAGATCATTTAGCTGCAGTAGAATTTAGGGTTGATGGATGTGATGGTCCGGCAGGAGCAGTTAGTGCAGGTGGCACACCACCCCCAGATCCTGCAGCAGCACCTGAAAGTATCTATGCAACACAACATATTGATGCTTCTTCTAATAAAGAAGAGAAATGGATGAGAATATTTTCAGAAAATCGTTATTTAAAATGTAAGGGAGATGAGGATGTTAGGAGATTAAAAATGTATAAGATTTGTAGATGGGGAGGTGTATGTGATGATTATAATGACCCTTCGGTTACAGATGACGGAATGTTTATAGGTAGAGTTCAAGTAAATTTAAACAACGGTAAAAAAAGAAAGTATTTATACTTTCAGGCGGATTACAACATTAGAAAATAATGAAAAAATATAATTTAAAAAATATTGCAGGTTTAAGCTTAGTTGAAATGCTTATTGGTATTGTGATTACCTCCATGATGATAATGGCTATAATTACGAGTTATAATGTTGTGAATAAAAGTTACAGCCAAGTTACTGACCGAGCAAAAATTAGTCGTGCTGGAAGAGATATTGTTGAAATGATGATGAGAGATATAAGAATGGCTGGATTTAGATATATACTTGGAACGAATACACTTGGTATGCCATCTCGAAGCTATCTAGAATTTAAAGGTAGCGATACTACAATTCTCGAAAGTCATGATCCTATAATTATTGAAAAAAATATATTAGGTTTTTCGGTTGATGGAACGGTTCCTCCGTCTCTTAAACATGACGTGGATGATATTTGTTGCGACAGAATACATATCGTTTACGATGATTTTAATCAAAATGACGTCAATCAACCTTATAAAAGATATAAAATAACTTACTTTGCATTGCCGGTTGATGAGGGAAATGACCAAAGATATGCTGTTTATAAAACTGTTCAAAGTTGGATCCAAGTAGTTGGAGACGATACAGGGGCATGGTCAACTGATTGTGCAGTATGTTATGTTGAACAAAAAATTCGTGATCATGTAGTTGATATGGAATTTGTTCCGCTAAATAAAGCGGGTTTGCAAATGGTTCCGTTACCGAGTCCAGGAAGCGATCCTGCAGCTAGAGACAATCTTTATAAAATAAAAGCTATTGATTTAAGATTAACCTTTAGGTCAAAAAATGAATTTTTTAGGTTTACTTCTGCGACAAAACCAAGATGGCTAAAAGGACTTGGTGATAGACATAAAGCATTTTTGGATAAGTACTTAAGAGATTCAGTTGTTGTTACTATTTATACAAGAAACATTGGAGAAGGAATATAAATTATGAAAAAAAAAACCGAAAAAGGTTTTGCTTTAGTACTTTCAATAGTTTTACTTCTTGTTATGTCTTTAATGGGGGGATCATTAATTGTAATTTCTGCAGGCGACCATCAAAGTAATAATACTAGCGATGAATACCAACAAACATTTTATGTAGCCGAAACAGCATTATTGGAAGCTGAAAAACTTATAACAAATAAAATGATGGGACCCTGGATTGTTGTAGCCAATGAATATGCAACGCCACCCACAGGTTTAAATGCGGCTGAAACAGCTGAATGGAATGCAATGGTGGCCGCGCTTACAACTGAAGCTGCTACCCAAGGTGGCTATGCAAGAGATACAGATAAAAGAGATTTACCTACAAATCTAATTCCTGTTAGAGGTGAAACAGCTTGTTATAGAAGCTTTAGAAACTTAAATAGAGCTGGTTTTCTTGTGAGTGAGCATAAGTATAATCAAAATTTTGGAACTTTAATTCAGGCAGTATTTAATGATGCAGACCTTGATAGCAGTGCGAACGCTGAAACACTCGCAAGAGAAGAAGAGCACATGCAAAGATTTCGATATGAATTTATTATAGTAAATATCGGTTCAGCTGCTTACAAAGGTTTTGGTTCAAGTTTAAAAAAAACAACTACAACCGTACAAACCACTGGAACAATATATAAAATTTATGGATGCGGCTATATGATGCCGAGAGGCACTGATGTTACCCAAACACTTGATGAATTTATGGATGTAGATCCAGATATATTAGTCCCCCTAGAAGGAACAGCTGTATATGCCAATTAGTATGCCTAAAATAAGCACGAAAAAAAGTAGAAGAACTTTAAAAATAAAAAAAGAAATTTATAATACATAAGATGAAAAATTTTTTAAGATTAATTACAGTAATTTTAACACTAGTTTCATTTAACAAAAATGCATTTTCTTGTGATGCAATAAAAAATGTTACGATAGGTGAAGATTTTTCAAAATATTCAGAAATTTTAGATTTTATCGATGCCTATAATCAAGAAGATTATGATGAAGTTTCAACTGTAGAATTTCAATCTGATACAGCTAATTACTGTCCTGATATGGGCCTTGAAAACACGATATTAAAAGTTTTTATTTACCAATCAAAAATAGCAGGCATTAGATTGGAAACATGGGATATTGAAGTTCAAGAAAACGAAATCTACAATTTTGTGAAAAACTATTATGGTACTATAGATGAAGACGCAAAAGAAAAAAATTGGTTAGGTTTTAAAGATATAAGTATTGGTAATAATAAATTATTTTATGCAAAAATGGAAAGTAACAATGGAATTGTTGATGGAATTATGGAAAGTTTTGATATTACCAATGAAGAATTAATGGATTATACTGTTTCAGAAGATACGACGCAGGTTGGAGAGTAAATTATGATAAGAATTTTTAAATATTTTTTATTTGCCTTTCTTTTTTTGAATTTATATTCAGAAGTTCAATCTAAACCGGTGCCACCAGGATCAGGTGAAGGTGATGTTCCTGCAAATATTTTATTTTTAATAGATAGCTCAGCAAGTATGCAGAGAAGAATTAGCAATCGAGATGCAGTTTTTGGTATGACAAATGCAATTTATGATTCTCAAGGAGATATTCTTGGAGGACAACTTAGAAACCTTGCGCTAGTAAAATTTGACGCTGATGGAACAAGAAACAGAGAATTTGGTAATGCCGCAAGATGGACCGGGGCAAGGAGAGATAGTTGTGAAGCAGGTCATAGCAGTGGTACAGGATATAGTCCAACTACAAGGGATACAAGAAATAGAAGTGCTGCAAAGCTTAGATTAGTTGAAAACATGTCCACTAATGATGGGACAATTACTGATGAGAATATTGTTTTTTTTACATCTACTGTACGGCCATTGTGGGGAGATATAGTTGGAATGACTGAAGATGGAAAAGACTGTAGATTTTATTTAGATCCTAGCAATATGAGAGTATGGGCAATGGATGTAGCTACAATAGATGGTGAAGTTTATTTATTTGCCACTGGGAGATGGGGAAGAAATTCTGCTTTTGTTTCTTACAATCTAACAAGAGGAGAAAGAAGTCCAATTTATAATCTAGGAAGAGGTGGTAATGGGAGTTCAGTTAAATATAATTTAAGATTTACTTGGAGAATTGCAGTAAATAGCGATGCATCAATTTTATATGCTGCCAGAAATCATTTGTTTGGATTTGCACTAGAGAAAGAAAACAATTATTACAAACTTTCAGGAAATGGAAACACTCTGTGTGTAAGATGCTATACGGGTAGTAGTGGAGCAGACTTAGACACTCAGTTAACACTCATTAATTCTGTTGATGTATCTCCTGATGATGACAATATTTTATATGTTACTTCAGCTAATAGGCATGTTGTCCAAAAATTAAGTTTAGATGGAACTGCAAACGGATATACAGTTCTTGCAAGAGCTGGAACTGGTACTCGTGAATTGGGTATGAATACAGAAGATGAGGGAGATCTTAATGCAAACGCTGTTAGGCTTAACACACCTGTAGGGATACATGTTACATCAGATAGAATTTTAGTTGCAAGTAGAGCTGGAACGATTGATGTATTTAATGAAAATCTTTTTACTGCAGCAAACAAAAATAGCGCATGGCTTCTGCAAATGGGTGGGGGAGCAGTAACAAGATGGAACGGAGTAAAACAAGCAATGTCTGCTATTGTAAGTGATACCACATTAACAAGTGGTGCTCATTTCGGATATGGTCACTGGAACGCTGGTGAAACTGGAGGACACAAAAACAGAGGTAGAGGTGGAAGATTTTGTCATTTTAGAGATGGATGTAATTATTATAATGGATGGACTGGAACTCATCCAGATGGTCATTCTAGACTGTGTAATAGAGACTCATGTTTAAATGTTGGTATCAGTGCTGAAGGACATACAAGAATTCTTGATCATTTATTACCTCAAAGACTTGCATGGGGAACAGATGCTAACGCATATTCTCAAATGGCATTACAATATTTTACAAATGATTTTGATGCTTATGATGAAGATTCTGACTGTCAGATAAATTATGTAATCGTTATTGGTGATGGAATGATGAGAAACAATGTTCCTGCAGCAGAAAGAATTGCTCAATTAAGAGATTTAACAAATCCAGTTAGAACTTTATTTGTAGCTTATGGTGGAGGTATTAACCCAGTTGGAATGACTAGATTTAACCAAATGTCAGTTGCAGGCTCTTGCCCAGGAGGTGACGCTGATCATGATGATTGTGAGCCTACTATAATAGCAAACACACCTTCAGATTTAAAAACGCAGCTTACAAGTAAAATTAGACAAATTCTTGCTGAGAAATTATCATTTACTGCACCATCAATTACTGCAACGGTTCAAGAGGGTGGATCATTGTATCAAGCTCAGTTTGCTTATGAACAATACGGTGAGTGGCAAGGTACAATTTTAAGAAAAACTTTAAACTCTGATGGAACAGTTGATCATGATCCAGATGCAGAAGGAAATTGGGATGCTGCAGAGGAAATAAAAAAACAGGCGAGTGGAGCTGGAGAAGCGGATACAAGAAATATTTGGACGGCAATGCCTGATGTGCCTTATATGGGAAATTGGGATAATTTTAATACCAATAATACAGATAGTATCGAGGAGCTTTTTGGAATTTTAGGTTACAATATACAAGATTATCATCATGTAGGATCACATTGTCATGGGGAAGGAACAGCAGGAATTGAAACTGGAGTTGTTGACGATCTTACTGGCTTAATTAATTTTATGAAGGGAAGTGATTATTTTGATTATGATGGTGATTGTAATATTACCGAGAGAAGAAAGCATGTTTTAGGAGACATATATCATTCTCAGTTGGTAGAAATAGGACCACCTGATGCGAGTTTAGATTTTAGATCAGCTAATGAAGAAGCATACTTTAGAGCTACAAATAATTATCAAAGTTTTATGCATAAACATAAAAACAGAAAAAAAGTAATTTATGCTGGCTCAAATGCTGGAATGCTACATGCAATAAGTGCTGAAGATGGATCAGAGGAATGGGCTTTCGTTCCACCTTTTATAGCTGGTATATTACCATCGATTGTAAATCCAGAATTAGATGGAGCGATTGATACTAGCATTAAAGCAGGAGGAACAAATGCGATTTTTGGTGTTGATGGATCACCAGTTGTTCATGATGTTTTTATAAAAGGTTATGATAAAGATGGAAACCTTGAGACTGATAAAAACTGGCACACTATCTTATTTATACCCTACGGAAGAGGTGGTGCTGGATTTTCAGTATTAGATGTAACCTATCCAATACTAACAGCTGGACAGGGTCCAATACATATGTTTTCAATATTTAACGATGCAATAAATAATAAGGTTCTAGTAGCTGATCATGAAGGAGAGATAACAGAACATACTTATTCTGCAGGTTCTGCAAATATATCAGATTCTTTAGAAGGTAAACAAGCAGACTCGAATTTAAATACTGCCCAAGAAACTGATGGAGATGATTGTGACGAAACTGATTTAGATGGTTGTGCTGCCCAAGATGCCATTGCCGTTTGTCAGAGCAACGCTGATGCAGGAGGCGTTTTTAATCTAACAGGAACAGCCTCATGTTACATTGGAAGTACATTTACTTTTGAAGGATTACTTCCCGATGCTCCAGATGGTATAAATGTTCCTAAATCTAATTTAATAATTACAGAAAGAATAGATGGTACTTTACAATCAATAGATTTTGTTTCAGCAAAATATGTTAATAGTCAATTAGTTGTTACATTTCAAAGTGATAAAATTTATAATCCAGGTGGTAGCAGTCAAGAAGAAAGAGTCACTAATGGTTTCAATGTTGCCACTTCTTGTACATCTAGTAGTGGTATAGATAACATGTATGATTATAGCCAATTAGGTGAAACATGGTCAGCACCAAGAATATTTAGAATTCCTGATCCAGAAGAAATTAGTAATGGAAATGCAGACTCTTATGTAGCTGTTATGGGTGGTGGAATGGGTAATACAAATTTATGTGCTGGTTCTGCTGTTTTCATTGTTAATTTAGATGATACAGATGAAAATCCAGCAGGATCAATTTATGGCGCAGCAATTAATGGAGGACCGATTACTATTGTTGATACTGAAGAAACTGCGGGAACAGGAACCATTGCTGGAGTTAGCACTCCAAATGGAAGTAATATAGGAAATTCATTACCTGCATCTCCCGTTGTTGTAACTGCTGATACAGCATTTAATATTCCTTGGAGAGGAGCAATGGTATATTTCAATGACCTTGAAGGTAAAATTACAAAAATTAATTTGACAAGTTCAACTGCAAATAGTGCAGAATTATTTGATCAAACAACATTATTTAGATTAAACGCTAATACAACAAACAGAAGATACAGTTTCTTCTCAATGGATGCTGGAGTTGGTTTATCAACAAGAAAATTTTGGTTATTTGGCGGAACAGGAAATTTTAATAACATAGGTGGAGGATCAAAGTATATGGATAATATTTTATATGGAGTAAAAGATCCTCATTATCCACTCTTTAAACATCTTAATAGTGTACATATTCCAGCAGCATCTGCTGAAGACTTTGTAGCTAAAGCACATGAAGGTGCTAATAACTCTTATAGTGTTGAAGATGGTGGGGTATGTGCAGATATGACTAATGAAATTTTATGTGAAAATGGACCAGGTCCAAACGATTTATCTTGGGTAGTACATTTGGATACAGTTGATGGAAAATCTCCAAATGATGCAACGACTCAAAATACTTATAGAAAAGTTTCTGCAACTCCAACACTATTTAAAGGACAAGTGTATTTTCCAATTTACGAACCACCACCAGGTACAAACCCATGTAACATTGGAATGGCATATATATGTGTAGCTGATGATGAGTGTGGTAAAAACAATTCTCACTTGTTAACCAAGGGTGGTATGGCAAATGCTAGAGCATGCAAACAGATAAGACAAGGAATTTTATCTGAATTAGTAATTTTTGGTGATCAACTTTACGCTAACGTAGCTGGTCCAAAAGAAGATGCAGATACTTTATATTCTATACTATCAGCATCAGGAGAAGTAACCGCGAATAGATCAGGCTGGAGAGAGAGCGGCTTCTAAAATAAATAAATTTCAATATAAATAATTAATAAACTATGTTAAATAAAAATTTTTTAGAGAGAATTAATTAAATATGAAAAAACTACTTTTAATATTAACTTTTTTTTCTTTTATTATTTCTAGTCAGAATAGTTATTCAAAACCAATCCCACCAGGATCAGGAGCGGGCGATGTTCCTGCAAATATATTAATTTTGTTAGATAGTTCTATGAGTATGAAAGCTGGAATCTCTGGAGTGGATGATGCAATAGCTGAACCAAGTGATGTTGTTGAGCTTTCTGATGGCAATATAATTATTGCACAAGGCAAATCAAATTGGATCGAAGGTGGATTAGTTAAAGTGTTGACTTCATCTGGAGAAAAGGATGATACTTTTGCTGAAGGAAATGTTGAATTTGTTGGAAAAGATATTGATCCTAACTGCGTAGGACAAAATTCTTCATTAAGTAAATATAGTAAAGATATAACTTTAGATGTTTCTAGCAATGTAAAGGGTATAACGGGTGAAGTTATTTTTGTAAGTTATTCGATAAGTGCTAATACACGACCTTTTGATGATGCAAATGGAAAAGTTTTACTAATAGATCATTCAGGAAAGTGCATTGATGTAATTGATCATAATGAATTAGGAGCTGGTTCGGGAGTAGGATTTAACCCATATGCATTAACAATAAAAACTATTGGAGGAGAAGACCATTTATTTGTATCTGGAAAAAGAACATCAGATGATGGTAACTCTCATTTTTATTCAAAAAATTTAACTACAGGAGATGTTCTAAATGTTGCTGTAGATTGCAAAATTGAAGGCGATAGTGGTACAGTATTAAAAAAAGCTCAATCACTTACCGTTGATGATGGAAATTATTTATATGCCACTGCAAGCGGAAGTATTTTTAGTTTTAAATTAAAAAAAATAGGTAACAATCTTTGTCCAATTACAGATAAAGTAGAAAACCAAGCCGCTGGTGGTGATAACAAAAATTATTATAAAAAATTTCATGCTGCTAGTAATTGCCAAACTACTAGTCTAATGAGGCATTGTAAAACTTTTGAAATTCAAATTGATCCTCAAGATCCATCAATAATGTACATTGTATCTAAAGATGCAAATAAATTACAAAAAGTAGAAATCTTTAATGGTCCCGACCACAGGACTGATGAATTAAGGCCAATGATCATGAAAGGAATTGGCCTTGATCTAAATACCACGTCAGATACCGAAGTAAGATTTAATAAGCCTGTTGGAATTTATGTTAGTTCAACAAAAATATGGGTAACAGATGGAAAACCTTCTGTTCAACAATTTCAAAAAGATGCTAATTTAACTTGGGTTTCTAATTTTGGAGGAAAGGGCAGGAGAATTGAAGGAGCTATAAGTGCAATCAATGCTCTTGTAAGCGACTCTGCTTTTACTTCGACAGCTAACTTTGGATATGGTTATTGGAATTCAGGAGAACATGATACTTTACAAAAAGATGAAGAACAAGGTGGAGTTAATATAGGTGGATCACAATGTTACAAAACCGACCTTTGTGATTATTATCGTGGTTGGAATGAAGTTACAAAACAATCACAACTTTGCAATGTAAGTTCTTGTCTTAAAGTTGAAGTTAGTTCAAATTCTTATTCAAAAATACCAGAAGCACTAGCTAACACAAGTTTGTCCTGGGGAACTGATGCTTGGGCCTTTGCATCAATGGCCTATAAATATTTTACTGATCCTAAAGTTAACGTAATTGATCCAACATCTCCATGTCAATTAAACTATGTAATTGTAATATCAGATGGAGAATGGGTGCACCATACTCAAGCAATGGATAAAATAACAGAATTAAGAAATAACTTTCCAGGTTTGCCAGCAGGAAAAGGAGTAAAAACCTTAGTAGTAGCTTATGGAGGTGGACTTAAAGAGGATACAATTAAAAAGAAATTTAAGCCAATGGCTCAGGCTGGGTCATGTGATGATCCAAGTGATAGCAAGTGCCATGAGTTAATAATAGCAGATACGCCTGAAGAATTAAAAACACAACTTTCAACTAAAGTACATCAAATTATTGCAGAAAGAATATCTTTTACAGCGCCTTCTGTTACAGCAACTATTCAAGAGGGAGGCTCTTTATATCAAGCACAGTTTAATTATGAGCAACATCAAGAATGGAAAGGTACTATTCTTAGAAAAACTCTCAATCCTGATGGAACCGTAAATCATGATCCAGATGCTGTTGGAAATTGGGACGCAGCAGAAAAGATTAAAGCTCAAACGTCAAGAAACATTTGGACAACTTTACCTGATGCCAGTGCCAGCTATATAGGAAATTGGAATAATTTTAACATAACAAACAAAAAATATATTAATGATCTTTTTATTTTAACAGGGAATACTGTTTTAGATTATCATAATTCTTCAACAATTTGTGGAGGAATAGATGGAAATGAAGATGATATCGAAGGACTTATTAACTTTGTACGTGGCAAAGATTATTTTGCTTATGATGGTTGTGCAAATATGAACCTCCAAAGAGAGCATGTACTAGGTGATGTCTACAATTCTCAGCTAATTGAAGTTGGACCACCTAATGCTGAAATTGAATTTAATTCTCCTAACGAAGAAGCTTATTTTAGAAAAACTCATAATTATCAATCATTTAGTTTTAAACACGCAACTAGAAAAAATATTATTTATGTAGGTGCAAACGATGGAATGTTGCATGCAATTGATGCTATTACAGGAGAAGAAGAATGGGCATTTATACCTCCCTTTATAGTTTCAAAATTACCAAACATAGTAAATCCTAATTTAAATGGAAAAATGGAAGGAAACAAAGGTGGTAGCAATGCAATTTTCGGCGTAGACGGTACCCCAGTAGTTCATGACATGTTTATTAGAGGTTATGATCAAGATGGAAAACTTGAAAATGATAAAAACTGGCATACTATTTTAATGGTACCTTATGGAAGAGGAGGAGCCGGTTTTTCCGTTTTAGATGTTACAAATACATTACTAGGAGCCAAAGGACCAATACACATGTATTCCATTTACAATGATGCAGTTAACAATATTGTTTATTATGCAGATAAAGATGGAAACATAACACCATATAGTTATATCTCAGACTACTACAATATAAATGAATCAAGAGAGGCGCGTAAAGCAGATAGAAACCAAAGCAAAGCTGAAAAAACAGATCCTCAAGGTTGCACAACCGCAGCTGACTGTATTGAACAAGTTAGAGTTTCTGTTTGTGAGACATCAGTTGATTTTCATCAAAATGGAAATACAGCATGTTATATAGGAAACACATTTACCTTTGATTTTGTTGCTCCTGGCACAAACGTTAATGATTATACTATTACTGAAACAACAGGTGGCAGCTCAGTAGAATTTAAGCCTGTAGCGGTAGAAGTTTTAGGTGGGAAAACTAAGATTAAATTTAATTCCAACAAAGCATATAATGCTAGTCAATTTGGTTCAGAAAAAAGCTCATTAATTTCCATAAAATTATCTCACAGTTTAACAGGTGTAACAGTTAATGATTACAAATATGATTATAGTAAATTAGGGGAAACTTGGTCTACGCCAAGAATATTTAGAATGCCATCAAAAGGTCATGAATCAAATTACAAAAAAGATAAATATGTAGCAGTTATGGGAGGAGGTTTTGGATCATCAAAACTTTTTGTGGTTAATTTTGAAGATGAAAATTTTCCAGGATCGATTGTTGGAAGTTTAGAAAACAAAGGACCAATTTCAATTATTGATAGTGATTATAGTGATATAAAAAATTCAATATCTAATACACCTATTGTAATTACTCCTGAAGTTTCTTCTGTGATACCATGGAGAGGAGGGTTGGTTTATATAAATGATCTTGAAGGAAAAATTACAAAAGTTAATCTAACTAATTCAACGAAAAATAATCCAAACCTATATGAACAAGCCACATTATTTAAAATAAATTCCACAATTGATAATGGTAGATATAATTATTTTTCTATGGATGCAACCGTAGGCCAAGACTCGAATAAATTTTGGCTTTATGGAGGAACTGGAAATTTTCAAAGAGTTAATGAGGTAGTTGGCGCAATGGATAATATTTTATTTGGAATTAAAGATTCTGATTACCCTTATTTTAAAAGCAAATTAAAAGTCCCCACACAAGATATTGATGGTTGGGAAACTGTAGCAATTCAAAATATTAAATTGGCCCCTAGTATAGATGATAGTACTATTTGCAAAGACACAACATCAGTAGTACCAGGAGCAGGCGGCATATCATGTCCAGTTGCTGCCACTCATTCTGCATGGGTTGTGCATTTAGATGATGTGAGTGACAATAAATATAGAAAACTATCAGGAACACCTACAGTATATAATGGAAGAGTTTATTTTCCAATTTACAAGCCACCATCTGGTGGAAACAGATGTATCTTGGGTAAGTCATATATTTGTTCAGGTGATGATGAGTGTGGAACTAATCAATCTTTGGAATTAGCTAAAGCAGAAAAAGTAAATATGAGCCCCGATGATCCATGTTATTTTGTAAGCACAGGAATACTATCCGAGATAGTTGTATTTGGAGGTTCGTTGTATGCTAATGTGGCAGGACCTACTGCAACTGAAGACACTTTAATTACTATTTTAGCACCACCAGGAGAAATACTGATAAACAAACAAAAAACTTGGAGACAAGATTTTTAGTTATTAAATTTAGGATTTAAAAGTATATTTTAAAATAAAAATATACAATCCAACAAAACATTGTGAGCATGGTAGAAAAAATTAAAGCTAACCCAACTAATGTGTCTTGGTTAACTTTCTTACGCCATTTTTTTGGAAAAAAATTTAATGAATACGCATAAACAATTATAAAAACATTAAGTGCAGATACAATTACATTAAAAAATAAAAAATTTTCCATTAATATAATAAATATTTAAGTTGGTTGGCAAAGGTAACATAAATAATACATCCAATTATAATATAAGGACCAAAAGGAATTTGAGCTGACATATTTCTAGTTTTTTTTATTAAAGATGGAATTACTAGAACTAATGCAACGGCAGATGAAATAAAAATCGTAAATGGAATACTTGCCCAACCAAACCAAAATCCTACTACAGCCATTAATTTTGCATCGCCAAGACCCATACCTTCTTTATTTCTAACTTTCTTATAAAAAAAAATTATTAACCATATTACTGCATAACCAAAAAAACCTCCAAGCAAAGAATTTATATAATTAGGAAATATTGTTTGATTTAAATTAGGATCAAAAGATTTTACAAACCCTATTAACATTAAAGGGAATGTTAGCTCATTTGGAATTATATAATGTTTTAGATCTATAAAAAAAATAATAATAAAAAATATACTTAAAATTATTAGAAGTAGTGTCGTGACAGATAATCCGTATATAAAGTATATAAAAAGAAAACTAACTGCTGAAATTAATTCAACTAAAAAATATTGTGAGCTTATTTTATTATTACAACTTCTACATTTGCCTCTAAGAAAAATAAATGACAATAAAGGAATATTGTCATACCATTTTATTTTGTTTTTACATGAACGGCAAAAAGATCTTCCAGTTATGACACTATCGTTATCGGGAAGCCTATAGATGCAAACATTACAGAAGCTACCCCAAATACCACCCAGTACAAATGCTGCAAGATAAAACACAGATTATATTTTTATTTGAGAAGCTACTTCTAATATACCGTCAATACAAAATTGGACAAACAATACGGCATCTTGAAGGTGTAGATAAAAATTTGGCGAATATATTATAATTTCCATTCTTGTTAAAATTATCAAAAAAGAGATAAAATGCAAAATATAAAAATGTTTTTTAAATCAAAAAAGCCTGAACCAGTAAAACAAGACTCTACAATGAGCCAAGATCTTGCCATCATTACACAAATGAATCAAGAATTTGCAACTTCGCTTGATTTAAATGAAACGTTACAGACATCACTAGAGGTAATTATAAAAAGAATAAATGCTCAAGCTGCAAATATTTTTTTAATAGAAGAAAAAAAGCAAGTATTTCAATGCATAGCATCCAAACATCAAGCTTATCTTGAAGATTATGAAATTCCATTAACACAGGGCGTAATGGGCAAGGCTGTTCTTCAAAAAAAATGCATTAGGGTTGGAGATGTAAGGAAAGATGTAAGAGAAATTGCTGAATTTTATTTTGATTTAGATAATAAAACAAACTTTACAACATACTCTGTACTGTGTGCACCTTTAATTGCGGCTAACGAATGTATTGGGGTTATACATTGCTTAAATAAGAAGACTACGAATAAATTGTTCGAAGAAAATGATAGAAAACTTTTGGAAACTCTAGCAACACCTGCTGCACTTGCTATTAGAAACGCTCGAATGGCAAAAGAGCTTATTGATAAAAATAGAATGCAAAAAGAAATCGAAATTGTTGGAGAGATTCAAAAAAATTTATTATCAAAAAATAAAGAAGATCCATTTCCAATAGCAGGAATAAACATACCAGCTAAAGTAGTATCAGGTGATTTTTATAATTTTTCTGATTTAGGTGACGGAAAGTATGGATTTGGTGTAGCTGATGTTTCGGGCAAAGGAATTAAATCTTCATTACTAATGTCAAAGGCATCCAGTCTTTATCGTTGCTTAAGCAAAACAATGTTTTCAGCAGCTGATCTTTTAGATTTATTAAATAAAGAAATTTGTGAAACAGCAGCAAGAGGAATGTTTGTTACGATGCTTATTGGTATTTATGATAGCAAAAAAAAAGAAATGCTTCTTGCTAATGCTGGACATGAACCGCCTTTGATATATTCAAAGGATGGAAAATTTTCTAACCATAC
>CACGPA010000002.1 GCA_902574725.1 uncultured Pelagibacteraceae bacterium | reverse complement strand
ATCAATTACACCTGAGTGTTGACCAAATCCATATTTAAATTTTTTTTTTATATAGTTTATTTGTTCTAAACTGTACTCTCCGAAAGGATAAGAAAAAAATATAGGATTATAACCAAGTTCTTTTTTAAATATTTTTATTGATTTATTTATATCTTTTTTGAAATTTTCAAAGGTTAAATCTAACAAATAATCATGACTGTGGGAATGGTTTCCAATAAAGGCAAATTTTTCTTTTTCAATTTCTTTAATTTGTTCCCACGACATATATCCATTTTTTCCCACAGGTTCAGTTGAAATAAATAGTATAAATGGAATTTTGTTTTCTTTTAAGTAAGGCCAAGCATGATTGTAAAAAGAACTAAATCCATCATCAATAGTAATTAAAACTTTTTTTTTATTTTTTGGATTATTAAAATTTAAATCAAAATCTTTTGGATTTTCAAAACTATATTTTTTATCTTTAATTATATTGATTTGTTTTTTAAATATATCCATTTTTATATTTGTAGAGGGATATTTATCTTCATTAAATCTATGATACATTAATGAAATAGTTCCTAAATCATGAGAATAATATTTACTATCATTTTGCTCTGCATTAGAATTGGTAGAAAAAAATACTAATATTATGAATAGTTTAGTTATTGATGCCACAAGTAGTAAAATTTTTTTAGTGATCATAAATAGTAAAAATATTTATACTAGTACACACGAAAATAGTAAAAGTAATTTTGATAAATTAACCATATTCATTAATGATTTTCTAAAAAATAATGAAATTTCAATTAATAAAATTGATCAAATTTATGTAAACAGAGGACCGGGAAGTTTTGCAGGTATTAGAAATTCATTATCAATAGTTAAAGGTATTCATTTGAGTAGAAATATTGATTATTTTTGTTTTAGTTATTTTGATTTTTTAGACAAAAAACCTAAAAATATTAAAGATTTATTTAAAAAAAATATAATTAAAACGCCAAAATGGATAGAAATACCAAATTTATGTAATAAATATAAAATTAAAAAAAATTTGATAAAACCACTTTATGTAAGCTAAAATATATTATGACAGATATAGAAGAAAAATGTATTTCAAAAGGAGTAAAACTTACTGGACAGAGGAAAATAATAGCACGCGTTATGTCTGAAGCAGAAGATCATCCAGATGTGGATGTATTATATAACAGAGTAACAAAAATAGATCCAAAAATAAGTATTGCAACAGTTTATAGAACTGTAAAACTTTTTGAGGAAGCAGGAATTTTAGCAAAACATGATTTTAAAGGTGGTAAAGCTAGATATGAAGAGATAAGTGAAAGTCACCATGATCATTTAATTGATATTAAGAGCGGTGAAATAATTGAATTTGTAGATGATGAAATTGAAAAACTTCAAAAAAAAGTTGCAGATAAATATGGCTATGATTTAGTTGATCATAAACTTGAACTTTATGGAATTAAAAAAAAAACTTAATTAATGTCAAAAAAAATCTTTATTAAAACCTTTGGCTGTCAAATGAATGAATACGATTCAAATCGTATTTTAGATGTGGTTAAAAAAATTGGATTTGAAAAAACAAATGTAATTGAGGATAGTAATTGTTTTATTTTAAATACATGTCACATTAGAGATAAAGCTAAAGAAAAAGTTTATCACGAAATAGGAAGAGTAAAGAAAAAATTTAAGAAAAAAAAAAAACCTATTGTGATAGTTGCAGGTTGTGTTGCACAAGCTGAAAATAAAGAAATGTTGAACAGAGAACCTTACATTGATCTTGTCATTGGCCCTCAATCGTATCATAAAATAAATAATACAATTTTAAATTTTATAGAAAATAAATCGAGAAATGAAATTACAGATTTTGACTCAATATCCAAGTTTGATTATTTAAGTAAGATTGAGAATAAAAAAAGTAAAGTTTCATCTTTTTTAACTATTCAAGAAGGTTGTGATAAGTTTTGTCATTTTTGTGTTGTTCCATACACAAGAGGACCAGAATATTCTAGACCATTTTATCAAATATTAGAGGAAGCAGAAATTTTAGTAAAAAAAGGTGCAAAAGAAATTATTTTGTTAGGTCAAAATGTAAATGCTTATTCATATTTTGATAAAAATAAAGAATTTAGATTGTCTAATTTAATTATGTCTTTAGAAAAAATTAGTGGGTTAGACAGAATACGATACACAACTTCTCATCCAAGAGATATGACAGATGATTTAATTGAATGTTATTCAAAATCAAAAAAATTAATGCCATTTGTGCATTTACCAATTCAGTCTGGCTCAAATAAAATTCTTAAATTAATGAACAGAAAACACAGAGTAGAAGATTATATTTTAGTTTATGAGAAGCTAAAAAAAATAAATTCGAATATAGAATTTTCTAGTGATTTTATTATTGGTTATCCGGGAGAAAATGATGATGATTTTAAAGATACTTTTGAATTAATAAAAAAAATTAAATTTATAAATTCTTATTCTTTTATTTTTAGCCCTAGACCTGGAACAACAGCTGCAAATTTAGAAATGATAGATGAAAAAATAGCTAAGGAAAGGTTAAAGATAATTCAAGAAAAGCTATTCCAATATCAAAGAGAAAAAAATAAAAGTTTAGAAAGTAAGTATATAGATGTTTTAGTAGAAAATGAAATGAAGGACCGAAATAAATTATTTGCCAGAAATGATTATATGACTTCAGTAATATTTGATGGAAGTAAAAATTTAATTGGAAAAATAGTTCCAGTTAAGATAAAAAATAGTAATCAAAATAGTTTATTTGGAGAAACTGATTTGAACAATAAATTTATAGCAGCGTAAAATTGAATAAAATTCAAAGTAAAATTAATTCCAATTTAAAATTTGTATATTCAGATAACAATACTATAAGTGTAATATTTCAAAATAACGATTTACTAATGGGGGTTCTTGGGGAATTTAATAAGAATCTTAAAGAATTAGAAAAATTAACTGAAACAAACTTATATTTTAGAGGAAATTCTATTATTATTAAAAGCGTACCTAAAAAAAATGAAATTGTTAAAAATGCAATTCAGTTTTTATCTGATCAATTTATAAACAATGGATCTATAGAAAAAAAAGATATAATCTCATCGATAAATAAATTTATGATCGATGAAAATAATAGTTCTAGTCAGAATATTGAGTACATAATAAAAACTCCAAAAAAATCTGTAATCCCAAGGTCAGAAAAACAAAAGAATTATGTAAGAGCTTTAAAAGAAAGTGAAATTATTATTTCTACGGGTCCAGCTGGAACTGGAAAAACTTTTTTAGCAGTAGCTGTTGCACTAACTATGCTTTTAGAAAAAAAAATTGAAAGAATAATACTATCAAGACCAGCTGTTGAAGCTGGTGAAAGACTTGGTTTTTTACCTGGCGACATGAGAGAGAAGGTAGATCCATATTTAAGACCTTTATATGACTCCCTGTACGATTTATTGGATTATGAAAAAATACAAAAAAAAATTGAAATTGGGGATATAGAAATTGCCCCACTAGCATTTATGAGGGGAAGAACTTTAAAAAATTCATTTGCCATTTTAGATGAAGCACAAAATGCAACGGATACTCAAATAAAAATGTTTTTAACAAGAATAGGAGAAAATTCAAAAATAGTAGTTAATGGAGACCCTTCGCAAATAGATTTACCTAACAAATCTTTATCTGGTCTTAATAGATCAAAAAAATTATTAGGTCACTTAAAAGAAATTTCAGTTGTTGATTTTGATCATTCTGACGTAGTCAGACACCCTTTGGTTTCCAAGATAGTAAAGGCTTATTCAGATCAAGAAGATGATTAATGCTGAAATTTTAATTGACTCGGTCAATTGGAAAAAAAAATTAAAAAATACTGATTTATTTTTTAATAAAATATTAAAAAGTTTTCCAAAAAAATATCAGTTTAATAGAAAAAAAGTAATTCTGACAGTTTTGCTTTCAAACAATAAAAAAATTAAGCAACTAAATAAAAAATTTAGAAAAAAGGATAAACCAACGGATATTTTGTCTTTTCCCTTTGGAAAAAAAATTTCGAAAAGCGTAGTTTATTTAGGAGATATTATTATAAGTTATGATTTTATAAACAAACCAAAGTCACTAAATATTTTTCAATTTAAAGATAAATTAGCTAAAATTTTTATACATGGGTTTCTTCATCTAGTAGGATTTGATCATATAAAAGATTCAGAATTTAAAAAAATGAACAAAGAAGAATTAAAAATTTATAATTTGGTTAAAAAAAAATTTGAAAACTTTACTTAAAAATAAATATTTTAGCTATTTATATGTTGCCATGTTGGGAGGTATAACTTCCTTTAGTTTGCCACCTTACAATCATTTTACAATTAATTTTTTCACTTTATCATTATTTTATGTATTTATTATAAATTATAAAAAACATTTAAAAAAAAAAATTGATTATTTTAAATATGGTTGGCTTTTTGGATTTGGTTATTTTATTTTAAGTCTTTACTGGATTGTTATATCTTTAACTTTTGATCAAAATTTTAATTTATTAATTCCTATAGCATTAATTTTAGTACCAAGTTTTATTGCTATATTTTATGGATTGCCTTTGTATTTTTTTTCTTACTTTAAAAATTTCAATAATATAAGTTTGGTGCTAATTTTTTCTGTTCTTTTCAGCTTTTTTGAATTTATTAGGGGCAGTATATTAACTGGATTCCCGTGGAATCTTTTTGCATTTTCTTTTTCACAAAATTTAGCTTTTATACAAATTTTGTCTTCAATTGGTACTTATAGTTTTAATTTAATATGTATAAGTTTTTTTCTTGTTCCAGCTGTATTTATTTTAAGAAAATCTAAATATGATATTTTTTTTTGTATAATTTTTATCTTTTTAATTTTTGGTATTATATTATCTGGAGAAAAAAGATTAAATTCTGAAGATAATCAATTAGTTAAAGATAAAAAATATTTAATAAAAGTAATTTCACCAAAAGTTGATATTAATAGATTTTATAACATTGATAGTGAATACGAAATAGTAAATGATTTAATACATCTAAGTAAACCAAATAAGTCGATTCCAACAATATTTATTTGGCCAGAGGGAATGTTAACATCAACCAATTTAAAAGATATTCATTATTATAAAGATCTTTTTCAATTAAATTTTAGTAATAAACATTTAATCGTTTTAGGTATCAATGATGTAAAAAAAGATAGTAATTTAAAAATTTATAATTCATTAGCCATAGTTGATAATAATCTTAACGTACTAAATTATTATCAAAAAAATAATCTTGTTCCGTTTGGTGAATTTTTACCAATGGAGAATTTTTTAAGTAAAATTGGATTAAAAACTATTACTAACAACTATCAATCTTTCTCAAAAGGAAAAGAGAGAAAAATTATAAGTATAAAAAATCAAAACTTTGATTTGAGTTTTTTACCTTTAATTTGTTATGAAATTATTTATTCAGGTAAACTAAAAAAAATAAATAATTTTGATTTTATAATTAATATTTCCGAGGATGGTTGGTTTGGAAATTCTATTGGACCACACCAGCATTTTGCTCATTCTATTTTTAGAGCAGTAGAAGAAGGTAAAAGTATAATTAGATCAACAAACAATGGAATTTCTGCTTTTATCGGTCCAAAAGGTAATATTATTGATAAAACTGAGTCAACTCAGAGTGGTGTTTTAGAAATTAGAAACTTTAAAAACAATAAAGAAACTTTTTTTTCAAAAAATGGGAACAATATATTCTTTTATTTTTTATTATTTTATATTACTTTGGTTTTTTTTTTAAAAATAAATAGGGAGATTAAATGAAAAAAGATTATTTGTTTACAAGTGAATCAGTTTCAGAAGGCCATCCAGATAAAGTATGTGATAGAATTTCAGATATGGTAGTTGATACTTATTTAGGTTTAGAGCCTCAATCAAGAGTAGCCTGTGAAACTTTAACAACTACAAACAAGGTTGTACTGGCCGGTGAAACCAGAGGACCTGAAATTAAGAAAGATGAATTAATATCAAAAGTTAGAGATTGTATTAAAGATATTGGTTATGATCAGGAGGGCTTTACTTACAA
This sequence comes from uncultured Pelagibacteraceae bacterium, assembly GCA_902574725.1. Lineage (GTDB taxonomy): Bacteria > Pseudomonadota > Alphaproteobacteria > Pelagibacterales > Pelagibacteraceae > Pelagibacter. Next base: position 43,276 of record CACGPA010000002.1, on the reverse strand, counting down.
GGAAGCAACTAAAATTGAATGTCATTTACACTCTCAGTCAGCCGATATAGCAATGGGAGTTGACTCTTCTGGAAACAAAGATGAAGGTGCTGGGGATCAAGGAATAATGTTTGGTTATGCATGTAACGAGACTGATGTACTTATGCCAGCTCCAATTCATTTCTCACATAGAATCTTAAGATTAATGGCTGAAGATAGAAAATCTGGAAAGCTTAAAGGGATAGAGCCAGACTCTAAAAGTCAAATTACTATAGAGTACAAAGATGGTGCACCAAAAGCTGTAAAATCAGTAGTGATTTCTACACAACATTCCAAAGATGTTAACTTAGCTCAAGTAAAAGAACTTTGTATGCCATATATTGAAAGATCTATACCAAAAAATTTATTAGGAAATCTTGACGAAAAAGAAATATATATTAATCCAACGGGAAATTTTGTAATTGGCGGACCGGATGGAGATAGTGGATTAACTGGAAGAAAAATAATTGTTGACACGTATGGTGGTGCTGCACCTCATGGTGGTGGTGCATTTTCTGGTAAAGATCCAACAAAAGTTGATAGATCAGCAGCATATGCATCAAGGTATTTAGCTAAAAATATAGTGGCATCAAAAATTGCTGATAAATGTCTAATACAATTAGCTTATGCAATCGGCGTATCCAAACCATTATCAATTTATGTTGATTTGTTTTCTAATGATGAGGAAAAAAATAAATATGTTGAAAAATTGATAAATGAAAACTTTGATTTAAGTCCCAGAGGTATAAGAGAAATGCTTGGTTTAAATAAACCTATTTATGAAAAATCAGCTGCATACGGCCATTTTGGAAGGGATCCAGAGTCAAATGGTGCATTTTCATGGGAAAAAACTGATAAAGCTTCAGTATTTAATAAGTAAATAAAGTTGAAAATATAAAAAAAATACATATATTCACCTTACATTATTGAAATTTCAAAATGGGCTTCGGCCCATTTTTTTTTGGAAAGAACAAATGTTAAATAGAAGAGCAGATAAATTAGAATTATTGAGGATAGCTGAGGCTGTTGCCCTTGAAAAATCTATAGATAAAGAACTTATTATAAATTCAATGGAAACTGGAATAGCAAAAGCAGCAAAATCTAAATTTGGGCAGGAGAATGAAATTGAAGTTAAAATAAATAGAGATAATGGAGATATAGGAATATTTAGAAAACTTTTAATAGTTGAAAAACCTGAAAATATAAATACTGAAATTAGCTTAAAAGAAGCCACAACTTTAAATGAAGAAAATAAAGGCAAGAATATTGGAGATATAATTCTTCAACCATTACCATCATTTGATTTTGGAAGAATTGCAGCTCAAACTGCCAAACAAGTAATTAGTTTTAATGTTAGAGAGGCTGAGAGAGAAAGACAATATAATGATTTTATAGACAAAAAAGATAGTGTTTTAAGTGGAATTGTTAAAAGACTAGAATTTGGAAATGTAATTGTAGATCTTGGAAGAACAGAAGCAATAATTCAAAAAAATGAAGTAATTCCAAGAGAAAATATTAAAGCAGGAGATAGAATTAAAGCATACTGTTATGATGTAAGAAGAGAGCCAAGAGGTCAACAAATTTTTTTATCAAGAGGACATCCTAAATTTATGGAAAAATTATTCATACAAGAAGTCCCAGAAATTTATGATGGATTAATAGAGATTGTTTCATCAGCTAGAGATCCTGGAAGTAGAGCAAAAATTTGTGTTAAGGCAATTGATACTTCTTTAGATCCTGTTGGTGCATGTGTTGGAATGAGAGGAAGTAGAGTTCAAGCCGTTGTAAATGAACTACAAGGAGAAAAGATTGATATTGTAAATTGGTCTGAAGACCCAGCAGTTGTTGTATCAAATGCGTTATCGCCAGCGGAAGTTCAAAGAGTTAATGTTGATGTAGATAATAAAAAATTGGATGTAATATTAACAGAGGATAATTTAAGTAAAGCCATAGGTAGAAGAGGTCAAAATGTTCGATTAGCTACAAAATTAATGAATTATGAAATTAATATAATGACTGATCAGGAAGACTCTGAAAGAAGACAAACTGAATTTAAAGAAAAAACTGAAAATTTTGTTAAAAATTTAGAACTTGATGAAACTTTAGGCCAGTTACTTGTTGCAGAAGGATTTTCATCAATAGATGATATTAAAGATTCCAAAACTGAAGCATTAACTAAAATAGAGGGTATTGAAGAAAATACAGCTAAAGAATTAATAGAAAGAGCAAAAGAATTTTATCAAAAAGATCAAGAAGAAATTTCAAATAAAATAAAAGAGCTAGGGTTAGATAATAATCTTATAAAACATGAAGGTTTAACACCTGGCATGTTAGTTACCTTGGGTGAACAAAAAATTTTATCACTTACTGACTTTGCCGATCTTGCATCAGATGAGCTAACAGGTGGATATGATGTGGTAAAAGGTGAAAGAATAAAAATTAAAGGATATCTTGAAGACTTTGCACTATCTAAAAATGAGGCAGATGAACTAATAATGTCTGCAAGAAATAAAGTCTATAAAGATTGAAAGATGAATTATGGAAAAGAAAAAAACGAAATTAACATTATCTGGAAATTTAAAGAAATCCATAAGTAATATTGAACGTGCAAAGTCGCATGGGAAAAATGCAGTAGTAATTGAAAAAAAAAATAATAAATTTTCTAATAAAAGAACTTTTAATACTTTTTCAAAAAATTCATCAAACTTCAAAATAGATCGTAGTGGCTATAAATCTAAACCACTATCATTAACGAAACCCATAGCCCCTTCTAGTGATTATGAAAAAAGAAAACTTGCCGAACAAAGAGCAACTAAAAGATTAAAAGATGATCCTGAAAAAAGAGATAATAAAGGAAAGATTGGTTCTAAAAGAAGAGAGTTAAAACTTACTATTTCTAGAGCTTTGAGTGGTGATGAAGAAGGAAGATCAAGAAGTTTAGCAGCATTAAAACGTGCAAAGCAAAAAGAAAATAGAATAGTGCAAAAAGATCAGTCTAGAGAAAACCTAAAACCAATCAAGAGAGATGTTAATATACCAGAAACAATAACTATTAGAGAGCTTGCAAATAGAATGGCAGAACAATCTAGCAATATTATAAAACATTTATTGGGCATGGGTGTAACAGCAACTATTAATCATTCAATAGATTCAGATACTGCGGAATATTTAGTTAAAGAATTTGGACATAATCCTATTAAAGAGGAAAAGACAGAAGAAATAATAAAAAAAATTAAAGAAGTTAAATCAGAAAATTTAAAAAATAGACCACCAATTGTAACTGTAATGGGTCATGTTGACCATGGAAAAACTTCTGTACTAGACAGTTTAAGAAGTACAAACGTAGTTTCAGGGGAATTTGGAGGAATCACACAACATATTGGAGCTTATCAAATAAGTAGTAATTCGAACAAAATAACTTTTATTGATACGCCTGGTCATGCAGCTTTTACGGAAATGAGAGCAAGAGGTTCTAAATTAACAGATATAGTAGTTTTAGTAGTTGCAGCAAATGATGGTGTAAAACCTCAAACAATTGAATCAATAAAACATGCTAAAGCAGCAAAAGTTCCTATAGTTGTTGCAATTAATAAATGTGATTTACCCGATGCAGATCCACAAAAAGTTAAAAATCAATTATTAGAATATGAACTTATAGCTGAAGAATTATCTGGAGACACATTAATAGTAGAAATATCTACAAAAACAAAAAAAAATTTAGATAAATTAATAGAATCTATTATTTTACAAGCAGAACTTTTAGATTTAAAAACTGATTTTAAAACAAAAGCTACAGCAATAGTTTTAGAATCTAAGATTGATATAGGAAGAGGGCCAATTGCTAACATAATTGTAACTAGCGGAACTTTAAAAAAGGGAGATTATTTTGTTAGTGGGTTAAAATGGGGAAAAGTAAGAGCAATAATAAATGATTTAGGTAAAAATATTGACGAAGCGTTACCATCTTTACCCGTAGAAGTATTAGGAATAAATGGTGCCGCAAAATCTGGAGATGATTTTTTAGTTTTAGATAGTGAAAAAGATGCCAAATCTCTTAGTGAAGCTAGATTTGAAGAGTCTAAAGATGGAAAAAATCCATTAATATTTGCAACTCAAGAGTCAGCTTTTAAAGATAAGGTTTCACAGGAATTAAATATAATAATAAAATCAGATGTGCATGGATCAACAGAGGCAATTAAAAGTGCAATTATTCAAATTAAACATGATGAGATAAAGCCTAAAATAATTTTATCAGATATTGGGATGGTAACAGAAACAGATATTTCTTTAGCTAAAGCCTCAGATGCTGTTTTAATAGCATTTAATGTTAAGCCTACAAAAGAAGCAAAAAAACTTGCTGAGAAAGAAAAAATTTCTATATCAGCATATAATATTATTTATGAAGTTATAGATTTTATAAAAAATAAAATGTCAGGGAAGTTAGCACCAGATGTTGAAGAAAAGGTTATTGGTTCAGCTGAAATATTAGAAATTTTTAAAGTTTCAAAGGTCGGAAAAGTAGCAGGTTCAAAAGTTATGGAAGGTGAAATTTCTAATGATTCCAATGTAAGATTAATTAGAGATGGTGCAATAATTTATAATGGAAAAATTGGTTCAATTTTTAGAGAAAAAAACCAGGCTAAACAAGTAAGTGCAGGTCTTGAATGTGGAATAACTCTAAGGGATTTCAGTGATTTTCAAAAAAAAGATATAATTGAGGCCTATAATTCAAAAATAACAGAAAGAATGATATGAGAAGTAAAAAATCTAGTAGACCTGTAACGCAAAGACAATTAAGAGTTGGCGAAATGATAAAACAAGCTTTAGGAATAATTTTTGTAAGAGACGAAGCTAAACTACCAAATTTAGACACTAATAATATAACGGTAACAGAAGTTAGAATGAGTCCAGATTTAAAAACAGCTAAAGCATTTGTTTTGCCATTAGGAGGAAAGAATGCTACTGAAGTAATAGATAATTTAAAAGAATTCTCATATATGGTTAGAAAAGTTTTATCAAAAAAGATTACAATGAAATTTCTACCAAAATTGCTATTTGTAAAAGATGAATCATTTGACTATGCAGAAAAAATTGAAAATTTAATAAAACAAACTAATGAACAGGAAAAAATATGATAAAAAAAGCGAAGGAGCTTGCAATACATGAAAAAGACACAGGTTCTTCAGAAGTACAAATTGCATTACTAACTGAGAAGATAGAAAATCTTTCAAAACATATGAAGCAATCTAAAAAAGATAAACATTCTTCATTAGGTCTTTTAAAAGCAGTAAATAAAAGAAAAAAATTATTAGATTATTTAAAAAAGAAAAAAATAGATTCATATAAAGCAGTTATAAGTAAATTAAATATAAGGAAGTAAATGTTCAAAGTTAATAAAAAAGAAATAGAATTAAACGGAAAAAAAATTAGTTTAGAAACAGGAAAGATAGCAAGACAAGCAGATGGTGCGATAATAGCTCGTTGTGGAGAGACTGTTGTGATGGCAACAGTAGTCGGAGCCAAAAAGGTAAATCCTGAGGTGGATTATTTTCCACTATCAGTAAATTACCAAGAAAAATATTATTCTGCAGGAAAAATACCAGGGGGTTATTTTAAAAGAGAAGCAAGACCAACAGAGAGCGAAACACTTACCTCAAGGTTGATTGATAGACCTATAAGACCTTTGTTTCCTGATGAATTTAGAAATGAAGTACAATTACTTCCTACAGTTATTTCTTATGATAAAGAAAATGAATCCGATATTTTATCAATAATTGCATCTTCAGCAGCACTTGCTATTTCAGGAATGCCATTTATGGGTCCTGTAGGTGCTTCTAGAGTTGGTTTTATTGATGGGAAATATGTTTTAAATCCTTCAAAAAATGAATTAGAAAAATCCAAATTAGATTTAGTTGTTGCTGGAACTAAAGATGCAGTTTTAATGGTTGAATCTGAAGCAATTGGTTTAAGTGAAGAAGAAATGTTAAAAGCTGTAAAATTTGGTCATGAAAATTTTATTCCAATCATTAAAATGATTGAAGATCTTGCAAAAGATTGTAAAAAACCTGACTGGATAATAGAAAAAAAAGATCTCTCAGAGGTAAAGAAAAGATTAGATAAAGAATTTACTGCTGAACTAAAAAAAGCTTTTTCAATAAAAGATAAACAAGAAAGATCTAACCTTATATCTAATATAACCGAGAGAGCAAAAAAACTTTATGAAGAAGATGAAAATATTTCTGAGCTAGATGTTAACCATGAGTTAAAAAATTTAGAAAAAAAAATTGTAAGAACAGACATTCTCAAAAATAAAAAAAGAATAGATGGTAGAGGTTTGGCAGATGTAAGACCCATAGAGTGTGAAGTTGGAATTTTACCAAGAACTCATGGGTCAGCTCTATTTACTAGAGGTGAAACACAAGCAATTGTTACTACAACGCTTGGGACTTCAGATGATGAACAAAGAATTGAGACATTAGATGGATTGGTTAGACAAAGATTTATGCTTCATTATAATTTTCCCCCATTTTCTGTAGGTGAAACTGGCAGAATAGGAACAGGGAGAAGAGAAATAGGACATGGAAAATTAGCATGGAGAGCTATTAAGTCATCTTTACCTCCAAAAGAAAGTTTTCCGTATACATTCAGGATTGTATCAGAAATCACAGAATCTAATGGATCATCTTCAATGGCAACGGTTTGTGGAACTTCATTAGCATTGATGGATGCGGGTGTTCCAATAAAAGAACCAGTAGCAGGTATTGCAATGGGATTAATAAAAGAAGGAAAAGATTTTAGTGTTTTATCAGACATTTTAGGAGATGAAGATCATCTTGGTGATATGGATTTTAAAGTTGCAGGAACAAAAAATGGAATAACTTCACTTCAAATGGATATTAAAATTACAGGAATTACATTTGAAATAATGGAACAAGCTTTAAATCAAGCTAAAGATGGAAGAATTCACATATTAGGTGAAATGAATAAAGCTTTAGATAAATCAAGAGCGGATGTCGGCAAACATACTCCAAAAATGGAAAAAATAACTGTAGATAAAAAAGATATTGCTACTGTAATTGGAAAGGGTGGCGCAACTATAAGAGAGATAGTTGAAAAATCCGGAGCTAAAGTTGATGTCAATGATGAAGGTGTTGTAACAGTTGCTGCACCAGACGAAGAGTCTAGAAATATTGCTCTACAATTTATTAAAGACCTAACTGCTAAAGCTGAATTAAATAAAATTTATAATGGTAAAGTTATGAAAATTATGGAATTTGGAGCATTTGTTAATTTTTTAGGAAAACAAGATGGTCTTGTTCATATTTCTGAACTTGCTGACAAAAGAGTTGCTAAAGTAACTGATGTTGTAAAAGAAGGTGATGAAGTTAAAGTTAAAGTCATCGGTTTTGATAGAGGCAAAGTAAAACTATCTATTAAACAAGCAGCTGTTTAATTAATTTTAGGGCACCTGGCAATAAAAAGCCCTTTTATTTATTCTTCTTCTTTTCTCTTTTAAGTTTTCTTTTTTCTTTAAAAGAAAGTTTAGATTTTTTCATTACACTCGAGTCTTTAAATGATTTTCCACTATATCTTTTGGACATAATATTAAGTGATGTTTTTAGGATCTGGCATTCCTACTTTATTATATCCAGCATCTACATAATGAATTTCACCAGTAACACCACCACCAAGATCACTTAATAGGTATAAAGCTGAGTTTCCAACATCATGGATGTCTACGTTTCTCTTTAAGAAAGAATGATCTTCATTCCACTTATAAAGAAATTTTGCATCCCCAATTGCAGATGCAGCTAGAGTTTTAATTGGTCCTGCACTTATTGCGTTTACTCTCATACCTTTTGGACCTAAATCTCTTGCTAAGTATTTAACACTTGCTTCAAGAGCAGATTTACAAACACCCATTACATTATAATTTGGAATAGCTTTGTTAGACTCGTAAGTTAAAGTAAGCATGCTTCCACCTTTATTCATTATTTTAGAAGCTTCTTTTGCAACCTCTGTAAATGAAAAGCATGAAATTAACATACTTCTTAAAAAATTTTCTCTAGTAGTATTTAAATATTCTCCTGATAATTCTGACTTGTCCGAAAAGGCAACTGCATGAACAACAAAATCAATTTGACCCCATTTAGATTTTATATCTTCAAAAAGTTTTGTTACTTCCTCTTTTTTCTCAACATCACAGCTAAAAGTAACATTTGAATTTAATTTTTCTGCAAGAGGAATTACTCTTTTTTTTAAGGCATCACCTAGATAAGTAAATGCTAATTCTGCTCCAGCGTCAGCTAATTTTTGAGAAATACCCCAGGCAATAGATCTTTCATTTGCCACTCCCATGATTAATCCTTTTTTACCTTTCATTAAACTCATAAATTAAACCTTTTCAAAAACTAAAGTTGCGTTAGTTCCTCCAAATCCAAAACTATTTGACATGATAGAATTTAAAGTTACATCTTTTTCAACCTTTGTAACTATAGGATATTTTTTTGCCTCATCATCCATGTCAGTTATGTTTATAGATGCTGAGATAAAATTATTTTTCATCATTATTAAACTATAAACTGCTTCATGTACCGAAGTTGCTCCTAACGAGTGACCAGAAAGAGATTTTGTAGAACTTATTTTAGGAACATTATCTTTAAAAACTTCCCCTACCGCTTTTAGTTCAGTTATATCACCTACTGGAGTTGAAGTTCCGTGCGTATTTAAATAATCAATTTTATTTTTACTTGTACTTAAAGCCATTTGCATGCACCTTACTGCGCCTTCACCTGATGGAGCTACCATATCGTAACCATCAGACGTGGCACCATAACCAGTTAACTCAGCATAAATTTTTGCCCCTCTTGCTTTTGCATGCTCATATTCTTCAAGCACTAAAACACCGCCACCACCTGAAATTACAAATCCATCTCTAGTTTTGTCATATGGCCTAGAGGCTTTTTCTGGAGTATCATTGTATTTTGAGGATAAAGCAGTCATTGCATCAAACATTGCTGACATTGCAAAGTGAACTTCATCACTTCCACCAGCAAAAACAATATTTTGTTTTCCAAGTTGGATTAGCTCCATCGCATTTCCAATACAATGTCCGCTGGTTGCGCAAGCAGAACTAATTGTATAGTTAACACCTTTAATTTTAAATGGTACTGCTAATGTAGCAGAAGCGGTGCTAGACATAGTTCTTGGAACAATAAATGGTCCCATTTTTTTTGGATTTTTTTCACGTGTTTTGTCAGCTGCTAAAATAACATTTTGAATTGAAGGTCCACCAGATCCCATAATCATACCTGTTGAAGTGTTGCTTACATCTTTTTCTTCTAAACCTGAGTCTTTAACAGCTTCATTCATCGAAATATAATTATATGCTGATCCTGGACCCATAAATCTTATAAATTTTCTATCAACATGATCCTCAAGTTTAATATTTGGTTTACCATGAATATTACTTTTTAAGTTATATTCTTTATATTCTTCAGAAAATGTAATTCCAGATTTTGAATTTAATAATGATTTATAAACTTCTTCTTGATTATTTCCTAAACAAGATACGACTCCAATACCAGTTACAACTACTCTTTTCATTATTTAAATAATCCTACTTTTAAATTTTCAGCAGAATAAATTTTTTTATCATCTGCTTTTAGTATGCCATTAGCTAATCCTACTGTTGTTCCTTCTTTTATTAAAATTCTTTTCATATCAATTTCGTAAGTTGCTAATTTAATATTCTTTAACACTTCTCCAGTAAATTTTACAGTGCTGACTCCTAAAGCTCTCCCTCTTCCTGGATTTCCAAGCCATCCAAGATAAAAACCTACTAATTGCCACATGGCATCTAAACCAAGACAACCTGGCATAACAGGATCTTCTTTAAAGTGACAATTAAAAAACCAAAGATCGTCCTTTATATCTAATTCCGCTTTTAAAAATCCTTTTTTAAAATTTCCTCCATCTTCTCTAATTTCACTAATTCTGTCAAACATCAGCATAGGTGGTAAAGGAAGTTTTGCATTACCAGGGCCAAAAAGCTCACCATTTCCGCAACTAATTAAATCTTCATAGGAGAATGATGATTTTTTTTCCATAAATATAGATCTTTAATACTTTATTTATTAATATTACAATATACAATTTACTTTCAATTGTTATAAATTTGATAAAAAAAAATGAATAATAATAGCGTTTTTATTGAAAAATTGAGGTTTGTGGGTTTAAGGCCTACCAAACAGAGAATTAGAATATGCGAGGAGCTCTTTAATCGTAAAGAAACATTTCATTTTACTATTAATGAATTAAAGGAACTTTTACTAAAAAAAAAAAATCAAAAAATTTCACAGGCCACAGTTTATAATACTGTCAAAGCATTTAAAAAAAAAGGTTATTTAAAAGAAATTTCAATAAATAGTGAAAAAAATTATTTTGATACAAACACATCCAATCATCATCATTTTTTTAATGAAAGCACAAATGAGTTAATTGATTTAGATGATAAGAATATAGATAAAATTAAAATAAAAAAAACTTTGCCAGGAAAGAAAATCAAGTCTATTGAAGTTTTAATTAAAATTGCAAATAATAATTAATTTCAACTAAGAGTATATTAGAATCATTCTAATATATTGACTCTTTTTTATAATAATTATAAAATTTAAATAATATGAATGAACAATCAAAATGTCCATTTACTGGCACAGGAACATCTCCAAAATTTCCAACAGGAAAAGGTACAACTAATAGAGACTGGTGGCCAAATAGTTTAAACCTAAAAATTTTAAGTCAACATTCTTCATTGGTCGATCCAATGGATAAAAAATTTAATTATAGAAAAGAATTTAAAAAAATTAACTTTAAATCATTAAAAAAAGATTTACATAAATTAATGACAGACTCACAAGACTGGTGGCCAGCTGATTACGGACATTATGGAGGACTTTTTATTCGATTAGCATGGCATGCCGCAGGAACATACAGAACGGGTGATGGACGCGGTGGTGCTGGTACTGGTAATCAACGTTTTGCACCATTAAATAGTTGGCCAGATAATGTTAATCTTGATAAAGGAAGATTGTTGCTTTGGCCTATTAAGAAAAAGTATGGAAAAAAAATTTCATGGGCAGACCTTTTTATTTTAGTTGGAAATGTAGCCTTAGAGTCGATGGGATTTAAAACTTTTGGTTTTGGAGGAGGAAGAGAAGATATTTGGGAACCAGAAGAAGATATTTATTGGGGATCAGAAAAAGAGTGGCTTGGTGTTAATCGTTATAGTGGCAAAAGAGACCTTGAGAATCCTTTAGGAGCATCTCATATGGGGTTAATTTATGTAAATCCACAAGGTCCTAACGCAAATCCAGATCCTCTTCTAGCAGCTCATGATATTCGCGAAACTTTTGGACGTATGGCGATGAATGACTATGAAACAGTCGCACTTATAGCTGGCGGACATACTTTTGGAAAATCCCATGGTGCGGCTCCTGAATCCCATAAAGGACCTGAGCCTGAAGGCGCAAAAATTCAAGAACAAAGTATGGGATGGACGAGCAACTATGGAAGCGGAATGGGCGCTGATACTGTTAGCAGTGGCCTTGAAGGAGCATGGACTGCCAATCCGATAAAATGGGACAATGGCTATTTTGATTTATTATTTGGTTATGAGTGGGAATTAACAAAAAGTCCAGCAGGAGCACATCAGTGGAAACCAAAGCAGAATGGAGTTAATATAAATATTGTTCCTGATGCACACAATCCTTCCAAAAAAGTGGCACCAATGATGCTAACCACTGATCTTTCTTTAAAAATGGATCCTAAATATGCTCCAATTTCAAAACGTTTTCATGAAAACCTAGATGAATTTTCAGATGCATTCGCAAAAGCTTGGTTTAAACTTACGCATCGTGATATGGGGCCTCGTGCATGTTATTTAGGCCCAGAAGTTCCAAAAGAGGAATTAATTTGGCAAGATCCTGTTTCAAAGAATAAACACAAACTTAAAACAAAAGATATTAAAGTTTTAAAAGCAAAAATATTAAAATCAGGATTATCTATTTCGGAGCTAGTATCAACAGCTTGGGCATCAGCTTCTACTTTTCGTGGGTCTGATAAGAGAGGTGGAGCTAATGGAGCAAGAATAAGATTAACACCACAAAAAGACTGGGAAGTTAATAATCCATCTCAGTTATCTAAAGTTATTAAAATTTTAGAAAGAATTAAAAAAAATTTTGACACTAAAAAGAAAATAGTTTCACTAGCTGACTTGATAGTTTTAGGTGGATCTGTTGCAATTGAAAAAGCAGCTAGTAAAGCTGGTCATAAAGTAAGTGTTCCATTTATACCTGGAAGAGGAGATGCATCTCAAGATCAAACAGATATATATTCTTTTGGTTTACTTGAACCAAAAGCAGATGGATTTAGAAACTATATTGTAAATAAAAGTAATGGTTCATCAAAAAAACCAAGTGTATCTGCAGAAGAAATGTTAGTTGATAGAGCTCAACTAATGAAACTTACTGCACCTGAAATGACAGTTTTAGTTGGAGGTATGCGAGTATTAAATACAAATTTTGATCAATCAAAATATGGTGTTTTTACCAAAAAGCCTGAGACGCTTACAAATGATTTTTTTGTTAATTTGCTTGATATGAATACAACTTGGAAAGAAATTGATAAAAATGAAGAATTTTTTGAAGGTAGAGATCGTAAAACAAAAAAAGTTAAATGGAAAGCTACGCGTGTTGATCTAATTTTTGGATCAAATTCTCAGTTAAGAGCGCTGGCTGAAGTTTATGCATGTGAGGATTCTAAAGCTAAATTTTTTGATGATTTTATATCTGCTTGGACAAAAGTAATGAATTTAGATCGTTTTGATTTAAAATAAAATATTATTTATTAATTCCAAAAACATCGTTTGTTTTTATCCATCCCGTGTATTTATCTGTTGATACTTTGCACCACTTTTTCTTACATTTTTTGACTAGTAGTAATCTTCCACTGTGTAAATTAACTAGTGGTTTAGAATTTATTGTAGATTTTTTAAAAAGTATTTTATCAGATAAAATTATAAAGGAGTTAGATTTTTTAAGCTGTGAAATATGTATCCATCCACTATTCTTTTTATGATCTATTATTTTTCTAAAGTTTTCTTTTTTATCAATTACTTTAACTGGTAAGAATGCTTTTTTGTAGATAAATTTAACAGGATAATCACGACTAGGACCAAATCTAACATTTACTTTAGAATATTTTAGCATCATAAAATAATCTTTTTCAATAGCAAAAGAAGTAGATGTTAGATTTAAAAATAAAAGAAAAAAAATTATTTTTTTTTGCATATACAATTTTTATTTTTTTTAAATTTTACCTTTCTAAAGTTAAGACTTAATAAATTTAATATTAATATTTCTCCATTTAAATTATTATTTAATTTTAAAATGTTTTTTAGCACCTCACTGGCTTGTATGTTTCCAACTATTCCAGCGAGAGGGCCTAAAACACCTTCAGATTCACAGTCAAGAATTTCATCTGATATATCTGTCTGATAAAAACATTTTAAACAAGGTGTTTTATTTTTAAAATTAAATGAAAAAATATGTCCATCAAATTTACTTATGGCTCCTACTATTAAAATTTTCTTATATTGAAGAGAATATTTATTTAATAAAAATTTTGTTTTAAAATTATCTGATCCATCCACAATTATATCAAAATTTTTAATAATTTTTATTATGTTTAATTTTGTAATTTTTTTTTTATAAATTACTATTTTTGTTTCAGGATTAATTAATTTAATTTTTTTTTTTATAATTTTAACCTTTAATTTTCCTACATCTTTAGAAGTAAAAAAAGGTTGTCTATGAATATTAGAGATACTAACTTTATCATCATCAATAATACCAATAGTGCCAACACCTGCTCTGCATAGATAGTCTGCAACTGGACATCCAAGTCCACCTGCACCAACTATTAAAACTTTAGATTTTAAAATTAGTTTTTGCCCAAATGTTCCAATTTTTTTTAGGACTATTTGTCTTGAGTATCTTTCAATCTGTTTTTTACTTAGGATATTACTCATTTTCCTGTAGATCCAAAACCACCCGACCCTCTAATACTTTCTGGTAATTCATCTACTTCTTCAAAATCCATTTTTAAAACAGGCATTAAAATTATTTGAGCGACTCTATCATTATTTTTAATTATAAATTCTTTATTTCCATGATTGAAAAGAATTATTTTTAGCTCTCCTCTATAATCGCTATCAATCGTTCCAGGTGAGTTTAATACGCTAATACTTGATTTTGCCGCTAGTCCAGATCTTGGTCTTATTTGAATTTCAAGATCATTAGGTATTGCCAATGAAATCCCAGTTGGAATTAATGCAGAGCTATTTGCAGGGATTTTTATTGGTTTATCTGTGAATGCCATTAAATCCATGCCAGATGATCCTTCGGTTTTATAAATCGGTAACTCAACTTTTGGATCAAGTTTTTTAATTAAAACTTTAACCATTTAATTAATTAATTTGTTCAATTACTCTTTTTACTATTTCATCTGCTACAATTGATTTTTTAACTTTTTGAATTTTTTCTTTTTTCATATTTTTATAAAAAATGGAAACTTCGTTATATTCAGAATCAAATCCAATATCAGCATTAGAAATGTCGTTTGCTATAATCCAGTCGCAATTTTTTTCTAGTAGTTTTTTTTGTGAATTTTTTTCTAACTCATTTGTTTCAGCCGCGAAACCAATAACGAGTTTAGGTCTAAGAGAATTATGTTTAGAAATATGTCCTAAAATATCCACATTTTTTTCTAAAGATAAGGTTAAATTATCCTTTTTTTTTATTTTTTCACTCTCTATTTTATTAACTTTATAATCCGCTACTGCTGCTGCAAAGATAGCAACGTCGGCAGGAAGCTTTTTAAGAGTTGCGTCTAACATTTCTTTTGCTGAGTTTACTCTAATTGTATTTACTCCTGGAATTAGATCTAAATTTGTAGGACCAGAAATTAATGTAGTTTCAAAACCATTATTTTTTAATGATTTTGCAATTGCATAACCTTGTTTTCCACTAGATTTATTAGCTATATATCTTACTGGGTCTATATACTCTAATGTTGGTCCAGCAGTTACTAAAGCTTTAAATTTTTTATTATTTGTTTTATTTTTAAAATGATTTTCAATACAAGCAATTATTGCTTCTGGTTCAGTCATTTTGCCTTCACCATATTCACCACATGCCATATCACCTATTTCTGGACCTATAATTTCATAACCAATATTTCTTATTTTTTTTACATTGTCTTTGCTTGAGGGATGTTCCCACATTCTTACGTTCATAGCTGGAGCTAAAAAAATTTTTTTATCTGAGGCCAACACTACTGTAGATGCTAAATCGTCAGCAATTCCAAAAGCAATTTTAGAAATGGTATTAGCAGTTGCTGGGGCTATTAAAATTAAATCAGACCATCTTGAAAGAGATATATGATCCATTTCGGCTTCATTTTTATGATCAAATAGATCTGAGTATACTTTTTCTTTAGAAAGAGAAGTTACTGATAGAGGTGTAACAAATCTATTAGCATTCTTTGTAAGTATAGTCTTAACTAGAGCACCTTTTTTTTTTAAAAGTCTTATAATTTCCAAACTTTTATATGCAGCGATTCCTCCGCAAATAATTAATAATATTTTTTTGTTTTCAAAATTATTCATGGGGAATTAAAATACTATGAAGCTTAAAAATACAAGCAATAATAATCCAATAATACTTTGATTTCTAAAGGATTTCATTTCTAACTCTTTATCTTTTAAAGCCGAATAAGAATTTGAATTTTCGGGTATTTGGCCACTTGCTAGAAAAGTTAATGCTTGATTTGCTTTATCCATAATTTTTGGAAGTTCTGGAAGTTTTTTTAAAACCTCAGCAGAGTCTTTTAAAGTTTCAGTAAGATTAGAAACTGGATCTTTGGTTTCTTTTAACCATTTTTCTAATACAGGTTTTGATGTTTCCCAAATATTAGTATTGGGGTTAAGTTTTCTTGCCACTCCTTCGACAACTACCATTGTTTTTTGTAACAGAAGAAGTTGAGGTTGAGTTTGCATATTAAATTTCTCTGTTATATCAAATAATTGTTTAAGAAGTTTTCCACCAGAAATATCCTTTACTGACTGGCCAAAAATAGGTTCTCCTATAGATCTTAATGCTTGAGCTAATTCATGAACATTAACATTTTTTGGAACCAATCCTGCTATAACATGAACTTCAGCAACTTTTTTATAATCTCTTTGTACAAAACCATATAATATTTCTGCTAAGTAGCGTCTGTTTAGTTTGTCTAACCTTCCCATTATTCCAAAGTCTATCGGAACTATTAACCCAGAATTGTCTATAAATAAGTTTCCCTGATGCATGTCTGCATGAAAGAAACCATCTCTTACAGCATGTCTCAAAAAATGTTGAATAATATCTGATGAAATTTTATTTAAGTTTATTTTTTTTGATTCAATTAATTCTTTTTCTCGAATAGAAATTCCCTCAACCCAATCTAGTGTTAAAACTTTTTCAGTCGTATAATTCCAATAAATTTTTGGAACATAAAAACCTGAATCATTTTTTGTGTTTTCTGCGAATTCATTAGCTGCAGCCGCTTCAAATCTTAAATCCATTTCATGATTTGTTATTTCTTTTAAAAGAAAAACAACTTCTACTAATTTAAGCCTTTTTGTTTTTACAATAATATTTTCAACAAAATAAGCCAAAAGCATTAAAGCATCTATCTCATCATTAAATGTTTTTTTAATATTTGGTCTTAAAATTTTAATTGCAATATCCTTAACTGTGCCATTATCATTTATTTGAGCCTTATGAACTTGAGCTATTGATGCTGCTGCGACTGGTTCGCTAAAATTAATTATTGATTTATATAAATTTTCTCCAAAATCTTCTTTTAAAATTTGCTTTGCTTCGAAAGTTGAAAATGGAGGAAGCCTGTCTTGTAACCTTTCAAGTTGTTTAGAAATTTTTTCACCAATTATATCAGGCCTTGTTGCTAAAAATTGTCCTAATTTAATAAATGTGGTCCCCATGCCTTCGATTGAATTACATAGTTTTTCCTCATCACTTAATTTTTGGTTTTCGTTTTTTTTTGTAGAAAAAGATATAGAAAAAATCCCAAAAAAAATTTTTATAAACACAGGTAGGTCATGAAGTTTAGAAACTATTTTAATGCTATCAGATAACGCTATTTTTCTTGCTATTCTAAATAATATGAAAATTTTTTTTATCATTATATTTTCCAGCCTGAATGAATCGCAACTATACCTCCGCTTAAATTTCGATACGAACAATTTTGAAAACCACATCTTTTCATATAATTAATTAATTCATCTTGGTTTATAAATTTATTAATACTTTCAATTAAGTAGTCGTAGGGTTCTTTTTTACCAACTACTAAGCTTCCAATTATTGGTATAAGTTTTGAATAGTTTTTATAAAGAAAATTTAGGTTAGAATTTTCAATTTTAGAAAATTCTAAACAAAGAAATCTTCCACCAGGTTTTAGTACTCTGTAGGCTTCCCGTAAAGATCGATTAATATTTTTAGTATTTCTCAAACCAAAACTAATTGTATAGTAATCAAAAGAATTTTTTTTAAAACTAAGCTTTTCAGCATTTTCTAAGTGCCAAGACATATTTTTAATACCATTAAATCTTTTTTTCCCTTGGTCTATCATTTTTCTATTTGGATCAACATTAGAAACGTTACCTTTATATTTAACTGTATCTAAAAAAAGTTTTCCTATATCACCAGTTCCACATCCAACATCTATTAGTTTTTTATTTAAACTTGGAGACATCATCATAACAAAATCTTTCTTCCACACTCTATGAATACCTAAAGACATAAAGTCATTCATTAAGTCATACTTATCATAAATATTATCAAAAACTTTTTTAACTTTATCTTTTTGATTTTGTAAAATTTGTTTCATGCTATTTAATTTTTTATAGAGAGTAATATAGATCAACTTTCTATTGTAATATATGTGAAAAATAATCAATTAATCAGTTGACCATACTTAATTCTGCAGCTATACCTCCACGAAAAATGGCAAATATAAAATCAGCAATTAAGACTATAAGAAGAATTTCAAGACAGACCAAGGTAAATAAATCTAGAAAAAGTAGATTTAAAAATGCAATTAAGAAAATGAACCTTTTAATTGAGAAAAAAAATAAAAAAGATGCTTTGGCTTATCTTCCAAAGCTAAATTCTGAAATAATGAAGATTGCCAAGACGGGAATAATAAAAAAAAGAAATGCATCAAGAAACCTGTCAAGAATAACTAAAAAAATAAATTCTCTTTAACAACTTTAGAGTGTTATTAATTTTGCAACTTAAGATTTGCACTAAATAAAAGATAAAGTTTTTTTTTTTTACTATATATAGTTTTTTTTTTTAAAATTTTTATAAGATTAATTTTTTTGTAAAGAATTATTTTCTTCCCCTTAGAGTTTAAAATTAATTCTCTTATAGATTTAATTTTTTTTAAAAAAATACACTCGCAGATTTTATTTTTTTTGTTATTTTTTAAAAATATTGTTGATTAAATTTTTCAAAAGCCTTAATTGAATTTCATTTTAAAAATTCATGGAAAATAAAAATTTACTTAATAAAAATTATCAATCCAAAG
Organism: uncultured Pelagibacteraceae bacterium; assembly: GCA_902574725.1. Taxonomy (GTDB): domain Bacteria; phylum Pseudomonadota; class Alphaproteobacteria; order Pelagibacterales; family Pelagibacteraceae; genus Pelagibacter. The sequence continues at coordinate 24,550 of CACGPA010000002.1, read as the reverse complement.
TTTCTTGGGAAAAAATTCAAATTGAAATGAAAGAAAAATTTGGAAAAGATATTTTTGAAAGCTGGTTAAGAAAAATTAGCTTTGTTGAGGAGTTTGATAATTATATTTTACTATCTGTTTCTACACGTTTTATAAGAGACTGGATTACCTCAAGATATCTAGATCAAATTTTACAGATAGTTAAATCTTATAAACCAGAAATAAATAGAATCGAACTTTCTTTGGATGTAAAAAAAGAAGAAATTATAAATGACGCTCATGATAGAAATACAAATTTTTCAAAAGATAATATTTCATTTATAAAGGATTTTTTTTTTCAGTATAACAGAATAGACCCCAACAGAAATTTTGATAATTTTATAACTGGCTCAAGTAATAAACTTGCCTTTGAAGCGTCAAAAAAAGTATCTGAAAATATGTCTCATTATAATCCCTTATATATTTATGGTGGTGTAGGAATGGGAAAAACACATCTTTTAAATTCAATAGGTTTAAAACTAAAAGATAATAATAAAGTTATGTTTATTTCAGCAGAAAGATTTATGTACCAATTTGTTAAATCAATAAAATCAAATGATATGGTTAAATTTAAAGAGAATTTTAGAAATTCTGATGCATTATTGATCGATGATATTCAATTTATGAATGGAAAAGAAGCTATGCAAGAAGAGTTTTTTCATACATTTAATGCATTATTAGATAAAGGCTCTCAGATAATTGTTTCTGCTGATAGACCTCCAAATAAACTTACTAGAATGCAAGAAAGAATTAAATCCCGATTTTCTGGAGGCTTGGTAATTGATATTCAACAGTCAGATTATGAATTAAGATATAAGATTATTAAACTCAAAACAGAAGATTTAAGAAAATATTATTCTAATCAGCTAAATATTTCTGAAGAAATACAGAAATTTTTAAGCAGAGAGATAAAAAGTAGTATAAGAGAGTTGGTTGGTGCATTAAATAGAATAGTATCGTTTGCAAGAATTTATAATAAAACACCAAATTTATCAGAAACGAAAATAGTTCTAAAAGATTTGTTAAATGTATCAGAGAATAGGGTAACAACTGATTTAATACAATCTTTAGTATGTAAATTTTATAAAATTTCTAAAACTGAAATGTTGTCTTCTAGAAGATCAAGATATTTAGTAAGACCCAGACAAACAGCTATTTACTTAACAAAAATATTAACTTCAAAATCTCTTCCTGAAATAGGTAGAGATTTTTCTAATAGGGATCATACAACCGTAATTCATTCAATTAAAACAATTGAAAATTTAAAAAAAAATGATCCAGAGCTTTGTAATAATATCGATACTTTAAAAAATCAAATTTTGTACAATAAATTAGATGAAATTCAGCATTAATCAGAAAGACTTGCAACAATCATTGAGTTACTGTCAAGGTGTAATAGAAAAGAGAAGTACTCTACCAATATTATCGAATGTTCTAATTGATGCAAGTAATTCTAAATTAAAGATAACAGCAACAGATCTAGATTTAATTTTTATTAATGAGATTAAAAATGTGCAAATAGAAGAAGAAGGAAAAACAACAACAACCTCTTCAATTATGTATGATATTATTAGAAAATTTTCATCAGGCAAAAAGATAAATTTTGAATTAACTGGAGAAAGTAAAATTCATCTTGAGTCTGAAAAATCCATATTTAATTTAAATTGCCTTCCTGCTACAGAATTTCCTTTAACTGATGAAAATTTTAGTGGAAACGATTTTATTATAAAATCTAAAAAGCTTTTAAAACTATTAAATAAATGTAAATTTTCAGTTTCTAATGATGAAACTAGACATTATTTGAGTGGTATTTATTTTCACCAGACAAACATAGATGATAAATATTTTTTAACAGCGGTTGCTACCGATAGTCATAGGATGTCTGTTTCAAAAGTTTTATTAAATGAAAAAATACAATTCGAACCAATAATAATGCCAAAAAAAACTATATTTCAAATTTGCTCTCTTTTAGAAAATTATGATGGAGATGTAAAAATTTCTAATCAAAAATCAAAAATAAAATTTGAGTTAGAAAATAGTATTTTAATTTCCAAACTCATTGATGGAAAGTTTCCAAATTATATTCAAGTAATACCAAAAAATAATAAAAAAAAATTAGAAGTTGATTTAGAACTATTTTTAAATTCAGTTGATAGAGTTGCATCAGTTTCATTAGATAAAAAGGATGGTGTAAAATTTAATTTAGTTAAAGATAAATTAAATCTTTCAGTTAATAATACAAGCAGTGGTGATGGAAAAGAAACATTAAACGTAAAATTTGATAATGAATTAGACATTAGTTTTAATTCTAGATACTTAATTGATATTGCTTCACAACTTGATGGAAATAAAATAGAAATTTTTTTAAATGATACTGGTTCACCAGCATTAATTAAAGATCCTTCAGATTTCGATAGTATATATGTTGTTATGCCTATGAAAGGTTAAGAAATATTATCTAACTCTTTATAAATAGAATTTTGTAAAATCTCTAAGAATTGTTTGGAATCTATACCAGAATCTATTTGCTCTAAAATTGAAATTGTTAAAGTTTTATTAGCTATTAACATTCCTGATTTGGGCCAAACATTTCCAGAATTTATTGCAACAGGTTGACATTTAATATTTAAAGTTTCATAAATTCTTGAAGCACCTTTCTTAAATGGTGATCTGTCATTAGCTGCGACCCTTGTTGCTTGAGGAAAAATAATAATTGGTCTATCAGTTGATTCTAACGTGATTTTTATTTTTTCATAAAAATCAAGATTTTCTTTATTAATTTTATTTCTATCAATAGATATAGATTTTATTTTTTTTAGGTACCATCCAAATATAGGTATTGAAAGTAATTCTTTTTTTAAAATAAATATTGGAGAATTAAATATAGTCTGCAAATAGAAAGTTTCAAACATCGATTGATGTGAACATGCAATAAAAAATTTTTCATTTCTAATTAAATTTTCACTTCCTTTAATAACTATTTTAGTAGATAAAAAAAATTCTAAACAGATCCTTGACCAATGACCCATTATTTTTCCTCCAAACAAAACTATTTTTTGAGGTAAAAAAAAAGCAGGTAAAAATATTATACAGATTAAAATAATTCCAATATAAAAAAAAATGGAAAAAAAAAAATTTCTAATCATTGTTTATAAAAAACTAAATAATATTATTAAGCTTTTGTCTTTTTAAAATTACCCTTAATGAAGATTTTTTAATCATTATTTCGGGGGGTTTTGTTCTTAAATTATAATTTGATGATAAGACCATTCCATAGGCACCCACATCATAAATTGCCAAAATATCTTTTTCATTTACTTTTTGGTATTTTTTTAAAGATAAAAACTTATCAGTACTTTCGCATATTGGACCAACAAAATCATGTATTTTATTTATTACTTTATTATTTTTTTTCAGTGGAATAATTTGGTGTGTTGAGCCATATAAGGCTGGTCTCATTAAATCATTCATACCAGCATCTAAAATTATAAAATTTTTCTTGTTTGTTTTTTTAATATAAATGATCTTTGTGAGAAGAACTGCCGTGTCCGCAATAATAGATCTACCTGGTTCAAAAATAATTTTAACATTATGTTTTTTTAAGAATTTTTTAATTATTAAATTGTATTTTTTATAATTAAGGGATTTAGCTTTATTATCATATTTTATTCCCATTCCTCCACCCAAATCTATAAAATCAAATTTATGTTTTGATTTTTTAATTATTTTATCAACTACACTAATCATTTTTTCATATGGGCGATAATCAGTTATTTGACTACCAATGTGGACACTTAAACATATTATATTTAAATATTTAGAGTTTTTAAGTTTTTTTAATATTTTTAAAAAATTTAATTCTTCTATGCCAAACTTATCTTCGTTTTTACCAGTAGAAATTTTTTTAAGTGTTTTTGCATTAATATTTGGATTAAGTCTTATTCCTATATCAATTTTTTTATTTTTGTTTTTAGCAATTTTTTCAATTTCATTAATTTCACTTTCAGATTCAGCATTAATAAGTAAAATATTTTTTTCAATGGCAAATTTAATTTCATCAAAAGTTTTACCAATACCAGAAAAAACTATTTTTTTCGGATTTATTCCAGCTTTAAGAGCAATTAAAAGCTCACCTTTTGAAACTACATCAGCTCCTATTCCAAATTTTCTTATTTCTTTTAAAATTTGAAGATTAGAATTAGATTTTACAGAAAAACATATTAACGGATTAATTGATTTAAAATTATTTTTAAAACTTTGAATATTCTTTTTTAATTTATTGAACGAATAGCAATATGATGGAGTTCCAAATTTTTTAGCTATATTTTTAGCTTCAATATTTTCTATATATATTTTATTTTTCTTAAAATTCATTACACAGTTTTTACTGAGTTAATAGTTTTTATTGATTCTTTGTATTCAGGGTCACCTTTTTTTCCACATGAAAAAACTATTATAGAACAAAATAAAATAATAATTATTTTTTTAATCATTTAATTCTTTTTTATATTTCTTTATCATTTTCTTTATATTCTCAAAAGAAGTTCCTCCATAAGATTTTTTTGAATTTACTGCATTTTTTAAATCAAAAATATTTAAAACATCTTTATTCAGCTTACGATCTATAGTTCTTATTTCTTCGAAGGTTAACTCGTCCAATCTTTTATTCTTTTTTTCTGCCAGATTAACTATTTTTGCTGTTATCTGATAAGCTTTTCTAAAAGGATAATTCATTTCTTTAACTATATAGTCAGCTAAATCAGTTGATGTTATGTAACCGCTCTCGGCAAGCTCAAGCATCCTTTTTTTATTTGTAATAAAATTTTTTAGAATTTCTCTTAAAATTTGCAAAGAGTATTTTAGTTGATCGAATGAATTAAAAACTAATTCTTTATCATCTTGTAAATCTTTAAAATATGAAAGTGGTAAACCTTTTAATATAGTTAGCATTGAGAATAAATTACCAAATGCATTTCCTGTTTTGCCTCTCAAAAATTCTAAAGGATCAGGATTTTTTTTTTGTGGCATTATAGATGATCCAGTTACAATTTTATCATTTAGGGTTATAAGTTTAAATGCATCAGAGTTCCAAATTATGAATTCTTCTGAAAACCTTGATATATGAATTGAACAAACTGATACAGAATATAAAAAATCTAAAGCAAAATCTCTATCCGAAATAGTATCAATCGAATTATTTGTAGGTTTATTGAATTTCAATTTTTTTGTGGTGTAATTTCTATCAATATTAAAAGATGTTCCGGATAAAGCAGCAACACCTAAAGGATTTTCCATAAGATTTTCCAAATTATTTTTAAATCTTTTCTTATCTCTTCCAAACATTTCAATGTAAGCTAAAATATAATGAGCAAATGAAATAGGTTGGGCATTTTTTAAATGTGTAAATCCTGGCATTATAGTATTAATATTTTTTTCTGCATTTTTTATTATAATTTGCATTGTTAAGTTTAGCTCTTTTATAATTTCTTTAGTTGAGTCTCTTAGCCATAATTTAAAATCAGTTAAGACTTGGTCATTTCTAGATCTTGCAGTATGTATATACCCTGCATCTTCACCAATTATTTCAAATAATCTTTTTTCTATACTCATATGAATGTCTTCATTTTTTTCATTAAAAAAAAATTTTTTTTTATTAATTTCGTTAAATATTTTATTTAGCCCCCAAACAATTTTATTTTTTATAGATAATGATATAATTTTTTGTTTATAAAGCATTTCAACATGAGCAATTGAACCTCTTAAATCTTCTTTAAAAAGTCTTCTGTCTATTTTTAATGAACTACCCACTTTTTGAAAGATATGAGAAGTATCTCTACTTATTCTAGAGCTCCAAACTGGTTTATTGTTTTTATTTTTACTCATGATATGTAACTATACATTTTAGAATGAAATTATTAACCCATAAATTTTTATTAGTTATTTTTTATTTGTTATCAACAGTTATTTCTTACTCAATTGAACAACCAAGTTTTAAAAATCTAATAGTTTATACTGAAGCTAAAAAAATTAAAAAATATTGAGTTTAAAAACAACTTTAATGAAATAATTAAACTCAGTGATTATAGAGGTAAATTAGTCATTTTAAATTTTTGGGCCACTTGGTGTGTTCCTTGCAGACAAGAAATGCCATATTTAGATACACTTCAGTCTATTAATAAACTAGAAAATCTTAAAATTTTTCCAATAAATGTTGGAAAAGAAAAAATTGAAAAGGCAGAAAAATTTTTTTTAGAATTAAAAATTAAAAATTTGGATATATATTTTGATGATACTGTAAAGCTAGCAAACTTGTTTTCTTTAAGAGGCATACCAACTTCAGTTATAATAAATAAAAACGGTGAAGAATTTGCAAGAATTATGGGCGTAATAGACTTTACTGATAAAAAATTTGTTGAATGGTTAAGCAAATATAATTAATTTTTTTAATATAAAATAATTATAATATTATGAAATTTTGTTTAAATACTAAAATTATAGAACCAGATAATAAAAAAGAGCAAATTGATTATGCTATAATTTTACTTCATGGATATGGTGGAGATGGTCAAGATATTAGTATGCTTTCATTGGGCTGGAAAAGATTTTTAAAAAATACAGTTTTTTTATGTCCTGATGCTAGAGAATCTTGCGCTGTAAATCCAACAGGATATCAGTGGTTTGATTTAAGCAAGGAGGACCCAAAATATATTCTTGAAGAGTCTAAAAAGGCTGAAGTAATTTTATTAAAATTTTTAGAAGAAGTAAAAAAGAAATATAATTTAAAAAGTTCTAAAATTATTTTATCAGGTTTTAGCCAAGGCTGTATGATGTCTATTAATTTGGGCTTAATAAGTTCTGAAAATTATAATTGTATTATTGGTTTTTCTGGAAAAATTATTGATAAAATAGATTTAGAAAAGAGAAAAATTTCTACTACTAAAATGTTACTTATACACGGTGAATTAGATGAAATAGTATCGCCTTCTAGTCTATTAGAAGCAAAAGATTTTTTGATTAGAAATAATGTATCAGTAGAAACAAGGATGATAAAAAACTGTGGTCATCATATTTCAGTAGAAGCTTCAAGTCTTGCATTAAATTATATAAAAAATAATTTATTTTTATAGTAAAATTTTAATTTAATTTTTTAGAAATTATTGATAAATAAAATTTTTTAAGCTAATCTATTATTTATTATGAGTATAATTGATCAAAATACTTCTTTAGAAAAGTGTCCTGCATTGGTTTTAAATGCTGATTATAGACCTCTAAGTTATTATCCTTTGTCACTATGGAGTTGGCAGGATTCAATAAAATCAGTTTATTTAGAAAGAGTTTCAATTGTAAATTATTATGATAAAATTATTCATAGTCCATCGTTTAGTATGAAACTACCTAGTGTTATTGCGCTAAAAAGTTTTATTAAGCCTTTATCAAATCCAAACTTTACAAGATTTAATGTATTTTTAAGAGATAAGTTTAGCTGTCAGTATTGTGGAAGCGAAAAAGAATTAACATTTGATCATTTACTTCCAAGGTCTAAGGGTGGAAAAACTGATTGGGATAACGTTGTAACTGCATGTTCAAGTTGTAATGTTAAAAAAGGTGGAAGATTATTGCAAAAATCTGGCATGATCTTAAATCAAAAACCTTATCAACCTACAACAGAAGATCTTCATAAAAATGGAAAAAACTTCCCACCAAACTTTTTACATAAAAGTTGGATTGACTACTTATATTGGGATGTAGAGTTAGAGCCTTAATTAAATTTTTTCGGATATATTTATTGCTATTTTTGATCCAGTTTTGATAATCTTATCTAGAATAGAATATAAACCGTCTTTAGTAGCACCTTCATTATAAGCAATGTCTTTATGATTTAGTTCGTCTTCTCTAAACTTGATTATTTTATTTCTAAGCTCTTTTTCATCTGATTTAATTTGATTTATTTGATTTTGATAGTGTTCATCTATTACTTCTTCTACAGAAGCGGTACAAAGCATTGCAGCTTTTTTTCCTAATATAGTTGAGCCAAAACCAAGACCAACACCTAGTAAATCCCATAATGGTAAAAATTTTGTAGGCTTTATTCGTCTTTTTTTGATTTCATTTTCAAAGTAATCGGCATGTTCTTTTTCATGTATTATCATTTCCTCAATTTTTTTTTTAAGCTCTTCATCTTTTATAACAGTATTAAGCGCTAAAAGTTGTCCTTCATAAATTTTAATAGCTCCCCTTTCTCCAGCATGATCTACTCTTATAAATTCTTCAATTTTATTTTTTTTAGTTTTTTTCATAATTTAAAAATATTCTGAAAGTTATAATAGAAAAAATTAAAGAAATAAAAATATTTATTGTAGCTAGCGAAAGACCAAAAAATCTAAAATCAACATTCTTACAACTTATTGAGTTACTTTTTAGTTGTTTTAATAGGTCTTCTTTTGATAAATCTTTGATTTCTTTTTTTAAATCGCAAACAGCCGATTCTTCAATGAAACCTTGTTCAATTCCAAAATGGTAAAATGACAAAAAAGTTGCAAATAAAAAAGTTAAACCAAGCAAAAGAAAAATACTTTTTTCAAACTTTTGGAAAATTAAAAACAGTACAACTAATATAATAGCTAGAATATATGGAACTCTTTGTAGTAAACATAAATTACAAGGTTTATGACCTAAAATATATTCAATAAAAAAGGCACTTGCTAAAGCAAAAATACTAAAAAACAAAATAATATTTAGTTCAGTTTTTTTTTTTAATTCAAACATTTTATTTTAATATTAAATAAATTATTAAAAAAAAAGCTATAATTAAAAAACCTAAAACTGATGACCATATTGCTCCTTTTTTTTTGATAAAATTTGAAAATGGTTCACCATATTTAGCAGATAAAAAAGAGACCATAAAAAATCTTAAACCACGCGCTATCAAGGAAGTGACTAAAAAAATATAAATATTAAAACTTATTAATCCACTTGTAATAGTAAAAACTTTATATGGCAGAGGCGTGAAACCTGCTAAAAAAAGTATACCCAGCCAGGTATACATTCCACTTCCTTGGGATAAACTTATTTTCAATTTTGTGGCTTTTTCCTCATAACCATAAAATTCTACAAGACTCATTGCTAAATCTCCAAATGCAAAACCAATTAAATATCCTAGTAATCCACCGAGTACAGAAAATATAGTAGCATTTAAAAATATTTTAAAATAACTGCCCTTTTTTGCTATTGCCATAGGAACAATCATTACATCAGGTGGTATTGGAAAAAAGGAACTTTCAACGAATGAAACAATAGATAGATATAAATTAGCACTTTTATGAGATGCAAGTTTTAAACATTTATCGTACAATTTGCTGAACATTTTTTGGTTTTAATACAATTTAACTTTTTATACTATTTATATTTATAATAAAAATTTATGCAAAGAAAGGGCGAATGGCGGAACTGGTAGACGCGCACGACTCAAAATCGTGTTTCGCAAGAAGTGAGAGTTCGATTCTCTCTTCGCCCACCAAAAGATTATGGATTTAAGTAATATTAATAATTTAGTTGAATTATTTTTTAAACAGTTCGAAAATCAAAAAGATAAAAAAAAAGTATTACTATCATCGTTGAAAGATAAAAACATTAATTTCACTTGGGAAAATACTTATGAAGCAATCAATATTTTATCAGAGGAAATAAGAAAAAATGTAACTAAAGGCGATAGATGCTTATTAGTTTCAGAAAATAGACCAGAATGGTTTATTTCTGATCTATCTATTATGTTATCAGGATCAATAACTGTTCCAGCATACACAACTTATGCAGAGAGAGATTATGAATATATTATTAATGATTGTTCCCCATCATTTGTTTTCATATCAAACGACGAACAATTTAGAAAATTAAAAAATATAATCAAAAATAAAAAATTTATAAAAAAAATTTTTTCTTTTGAAAAACTATCAGATATTGAGGAAGACAATTATATAAATGTAAATAATTTATTTTCCAAATCAACTGACAAAAATAATAATTATAAAATTGAAATAACTCGAAAAGATCCTGCTTGTATAATTTATACATCTGGAACACAAGGTAATCCAAAAGGAGTTGTTTTAAGTCATGGTGGAATTTTGAATAATTGTGAGGGAGCTATTGAAATTTTAAAACCATTGATAAAAAAAGATCAAACTAGATTTTTGACTTGGCTACCTTTATCTCATTCTTATGAACACACAGTTCAATTTGTTCAAATTACTGTTGCAGCGAGAATATTTTATGCAGAGAGTATTGAGAAGTTAATAAAAAATATGAACGAATGTAGACCAGAAATTATGACCGCTGTTCCAAGATTTTATCAAAACCTTTATCAAAAAATAAATGCAAGCTTTAACAAAGCAACAGGAGTTAAAAAAGTGTTGGTTCAAAAAATGCTAAATCTTGGACTTAAAAAAATTAAAAAAGATTCATTAAATTTCATTGAAAAAATCCAAGATGAAATTTTAGAGAAAATTGTAAGGAAAAAAATTAAGGCTCAATTTGGTGGATCTTTAAAAACCTTCGTTTCAGGAGGAGGAGCTCTTGATAAGGAAGTAGGTTTTTTCTTAAATGCAATAGGTTTACCTACCCTACAGGGCTATGGTTTAACAGAAACGTCTCCAGTAGTGAGTTGTAATCCAATAAATGACATTAGAGTAGAAACAGTTGGACCTCCATTTAAAGGAAATGAGGTAAAAATTGCAGAGGATGGAGAAATCTTAGTTAAAGGTGAAAATGTTATGCTTGGATATTGGAACAATAAAGAGGAAACAGACAAAGTATTAAAGAATGGTTGGCTTCATACAGGGGATATAGGAGTTTTTGAAAATAATTATTTAAAAATAACTGATAGAAAGAAAGATATTTTGATTACACCAGGTGGAGATAATATTTCACCATTAAAAATAGAAAATGAATTAATTAATTCTGAAATAATTGATCAAGCAATTGTCTATGGAGATAATAAACCATATCTTGTTGCATTGTTAGTTCTTAATTATGAAAAAAAATCTTCATCAGAAGAAGAAATTAAACAAGAAATTGAAAAAGTTAACAAAAAATTATCTAAAATAGAAAATATTAAAAAGTTTTTTACAATTAATGAAAAATTTTCAATTGAAAATGGAATGTTAACACCAACATTAAAGTTAAAAAGATTTAAAATTGTACAAAAATACAAAAATTCTTTTGAAAAACTTTATTAAATTAATTTAATTAAATATTGTTTATTAATCGCTATTTATCTAACTTTTTTAAGTATTTTAAAAAAAAATAAAAAAAATTTTTTTTTTAAAAATTTGTAATTAATTAAATGTTTGACATAAGTTAATAAAAAAAATAAAAATAGAACTAATAGCGAATCATTTGATTCGTAAAATAAAACAGGGAGCTAAAGATGGCTAAAAGAAGAAAAAAAGCTAAGAAAAAAGCTAAGAAAAAAGCTAAGAAAAGAAGAAGAAGAAGATAGTTTCTTTTTTAAAAACGCTTCTCATAACTTTTGTGTGAGAAGCGTTTTTTTTATTCTGTTCTTTCTACAACTTCTTCTTTTATTTCGTTTTCAGGATTTATTTGTTTTTCAGGATTATCAATTGTTTTTTTTTCAGTAGCTATATTAGTTTGATTTTCTAAATTTCTTTTTAAAGCTTTATTTAATTTTTTTTGAGTATCTTCTAATGATATTTTTAAAACTATTTGAAATTCAGTTAAAATTCTTTCATAAGCTTTTTCAAATAACTGTCTTTCGCTATAAGATTGATCAACCATTATATCATCGCCTTTATTTAAATCTCTAACCACTTCTGCTAATTCGTAGATTTTACCAGATGTAATTTTTTGCTCATATTCTTGAGCTCTTCTACTCCACATAGATCTTTTAATTTTTGGTTTAGTTTTAAGAATAGAAATAGATTTATTTATTTGGTTAATAGTTGACAAAGGTCTTAGGTGAGATTGTTTATTAATTGGTAATAGACCAACAGCTTTATCTCTTTCAAATTTTACATCATAGCACTGTACCTCTATACCACCAATCATTTTTGTACTTGTTGAAAGAATTTGACCGACACCGTGTTTTGGATAAACAATATAATCTTTGGGCTTGAATTGTTTTTTTTCAGTTTCTTGTTTTTTTATCTTTTTAATTTCAGGTTTTTGTTCATTTTGTTTTGAAATTCTTAATAAATTAGTTTTTTCTTTTGTAGTTTTAATTGGTTTAGTTATTTGTTTTATTTTTTTTATCTTTTTATCTTTAATTTTTTTAACTTTGCTTAAAGTTTTTTTTACTTTTTTTTTGCTACTAACTTTTTTTTTAAAGGTTTTCTTTAAAATACTTTTCAAATTTATTTTCTTCATTTTCGTACTTTTTATGATCCTCTGGTGGTTCTTTTTTTTCAGTTATATTTGGCCAAATTTCCGCGTACTTTGTGTTTAGCTCTAGCCACTTATTACTTTCTTCTAACGAGTCTGGAACTATAGCACCTATTGGACATTCTGGCTCACAAACGCCACAATCTATACACTCATCAGGTTTAATTACAAGCATATTTTTTCCCTCATAAAAACAATCAACAGGGCAAACTTCAACGCAATCCATTAATTTACACTTTATACATTTATCATTAACTAAGTATGTCATTTGTTAAATTTTTTTTTATTTTTTCTTTAATATTTCCCACAATCTTATTGTCAAGGTACAGCAAACCAGTTAATCGTCTCATGAAATTTGATTCGTACATATCCAAGTTATTATCTGAATATATTATACTCCATAATGTCTCAATTATTTTTATTTTAAAATTTTTATCACTATTTTTTATTTCTTTAGTAAATTCTAATATTTGGTTCGAATTAGATTCAATATTTTCAGCTTTTTTGAATATTTTTTCTAAATTTTCTTTATTAACTCCCAAATTTACTAAAGCTGTTTTTATAATTTTTTTTTCTATATCTGAATAATTTTCATCTATTTTTGCTGCATATATTAAAAGTGCAGCAGTTTTTATATGTAAACTGTCTTTATCTGATTCATTATCTTTGTTTTTTAAAAAAAAACTAAACATTATTTAAAACTTATTTTTTTTAGAACATTAAATGGATTATCATTATTTATTTTATTACTTTTTTTAGAAAAAAATTGTTTTTTTATTTTTTTATTAGGTAAATATCTGAAATATAAGTCATTATCTTTTGTAAAAGTTTTATAATTCATTTTTTGAATTAATTTTGTAAAAACATTTTTATTACATCCAAGTAAATTAAGCATTTCAGAGTTTAGTTTAATATCTTTATTTTTGTTTAAATCCATAATTTTTAAAAAAAGCCTTTCTAAAATATCAATTCTTACATAATACTTATCAAAATTTTCAAATCCACACATAAGCATAAAATTAGGATTAATATTTTTTTTATCTTCAAAAAAATTAAGACCAAACTTAGGAGGTTCCAAAGTTAAATATTTTTGATGAAAATTTTTCCAAAGCAAAACTCTAAGAGATACTGCGTTAGGTTTAAATAGTCTGTGTAAAAAAATATGATATCTTCCAAATTTAACACCTAATGTTCTTAAAATTTTTCTTTCATCTTGATTTAAAAATTTAATGAAATCTATAACGTCGTTTCTTTTTACTACTCCATTATTTTCATATAATTGATAAGCTAAAGCTCTAATAGATGTATTTGTTTCTTTTATATTTTTTAGATCGATTAAATTTTTTAAATCTTCACCAATCTTTTCATCCATCCATCTATTTAAATATTCAATTAGTTTTAATTGATCATCATTATCGATCATATCGTCAATTATTAATTTTATTTCTGGTTTAAGATAGTTTTTGCCAGGTATTAAAATAGCAATAGGAAAATTATTCCAGTAAATCTTAAAATCATTTTTTAAATCAATCAGTCCAGTTTTTTTAATTTGTTCAATTCTTTTTAAAATTTCCGGACTAATAGCTTGTCTAGCTGCTTTTTTTAAAGATTTAACGTCAGTATCAAGCGCTCCTATTTTTAAGTCTAGTTCTAACTTTAATCCTTTTAGCTGACCTATGAATTGATTATTAATCATAACTCTTTCATTGTTTAAAATTTTTGTGTCAAAAGAAATATCTTGTTTTAATCCTCTGGCTAAAACACTTGCTCTTTTGTCGATAAAGCTTTTGGTTAATTCTTCATGCAGTCTTTCAGATAATTTATCTTCAAGATTTTTTGTTCTTTCAATCCAATAATCTTGGTTTTCAACCCAATTTACTTTATTTGAAACATAAGACCATGTTCTCACGTTTGCTATTCTGTTTGAAATAGAGTCTACGTTTCCATCTAATTTATCAAGAGGAGATAATTGTTGCTTCATATATGTACTAGTTATTTTTCTAGGTTTATTTTTTAAGAAATTAAAAACTTTTGTTACGATTTGAATATGATGACCATAAGTTTTTTTTACAAAATCAGGAATTTGGCAGCATTCCCATAATAATTCTAGTTCATTTTTGTTTTTATCAATTATTAAATTTTCAAGATCTTTTAAAAGATACTTAAGTACTTTTTCATCTTCACATTCATGGATTCTTCTAAGCCATTTTTGTTTTGGCTTCTCATCCAAAGATTTAATTAAAGCAGCTCCATTATTAAAATTTAGATATGAATTTCTCCAAAAAATAGTGTTTATCTCTTCAAATTTATGTTTTTCTAATAACTCAACTTCTTCAGAATTAATTTCTGAACAATCTCCTGTAATACCAAAAGTGCCATCATTTAAATACCTTCCAGCTCGTCCAGCAATTTGTCCAATTTCAGCTAAATTTAATCTTCTTAATTTTTTTCCATCAAATTTTTTTAAATTAGAAAAATATACATTATCTAAATCCATATTTATTCCCATTCCAATTGCATCTGTGGCTACTAAGTAATCTACGTCTCCAGACTGATAAAGTTCAACTTGAGCATTGCGAGTTTTTGGACTTAAAGAGCCCATAACTATTGTAGCACCACCTTTTTGTCTTCTAATTAGTTCAGCGATTGCATAAACTTCTTCAGCAGAAAAAGCTATAATTGCTGTTTTTCTTTTAATTCTAGAAATTTTTTTATACCCAGAGTAAGTTAGCTTAGATAATCTTTCTTTGTTTATATATTCAATATCACCATCTAATTTATTAATGATATTTTTCATTGAATTTGAACCCATAAACATTGTTGTTTTTTCACCTCTTAAATTTAAAAGTCTATTTGTAAAAATATGACCTCTTTCATGATCAGAACACATTTGAATCTCATCTACTGCAACAAACTCTAAATTTTTATTAATCGGCATGGATTCCACTGTGCAAAGATAATATTTTGCACTTAAAGGTATTATTTTTTCTTCTCCAGTAATTAGAGCAACTTTTTTTGGATCAATTTTTTTAATAATTTTGTCGTAAACTTCTCTAGCAAGAAGTCTTAATGGAAAACCAATCATACCACTATCAAATGAAAGCATTGTTTCTATTGCATAGAAGGTTTTTCCTGTATTTGTGGGTCCAAGAACAGCTACAATTTTATTTTTTTTCATTTCAATGTTTTGTGTCTAAATATTTTGAGCCACTATATATTGTTATAGCCCAAGAACAAAAATAGACTAAAACAGGTCCGAATCAGATCAAAAAAAGTTCTCATTTTTAAGATTTTAATTAATTAATTTTTTTTAAATTTAATTGTAGCATATTAATAAAAATTATCTACCAGAGCAGAAGCTCATAGAATTAAGCTTTTAATATTTTCCAAACCCCAGATGCTGAAGCAATTATTTTATTATTACACTCTAAGTGACAGATGACAAATACCATAGAATTTGTTTTTTTTAAAATTTTTGTGAAACCTAAAATTTGATCATTCTCTTTTGTTGGAGCTATAAATTTTATATCTAATGAAACTGTTACACAAGAATTAGTATTAGTAGATCTATGAACTGCTGTACCTGATCCAGCATCAATTAATGAAGCTATATACCCACCATGAGTTATACCTGCTTTATTTAAATGATTTTTATTTATTGTTGATTTAAATTGATATTCATTTTCTGAAATAGTTTTAAATAAAAGACCACCATTATGTTTCATAAAGCCGGGTTTTATACTTATTTGCTCAAATTGTTCTGACATGACTACTATATGATTATTGTAAATATTAACAAAATAAGCAAAACAATCAAAAAGAAATAAATAACTGCATTTTGTAAAGATACTTTCATAAAATTTATACTTTTGGTGCGCCTGCTAGGAGTTGAACCCAGAACCTCCTGGTCCGTAGCCAAGCGCTCTATCCAATTGAGCTACAGGCGCTATTTTTTAATTATTAATATATATACTTATATTTTTTAATGTAATTTTTCAAATTAGGAATTATTGTACTTATATGCAAAAAAATTCTAAAGATGTAGTTATTGTATCTGCTTTAAGAACAGTTATTGGAAAATATAATGGTATATGGGCTAAAATTGAGGCCCATAATTTAGGAAAATCTGTAATTCAAAATATTTTATCTCAATCAAAAGTGAATCAATCATCAATTGATGAAGTTATAATGGGTCAAGTTTTAACAGGAGGAACAGGGCAAAATCCAGCGAGACAGGCAGCTAGAGGTGCAGGTATACAAGATGAAAAAACAGCATACATTATTAATCAAGTCTGTGGCTCAGGGTTAAGAGCTATTATTTCAGGATATCAATCAATTTTACTAAATGATTCAAAAATTATTATAGCTGGTGGACAAGAAAATATGTCATTTTCAAATCGAGACAATATGTTTCAAGATGGTTTAATAGATGCATTTAACAACTATCACATGGGAGTTACAGCGGAGAATGTAGCAGAGAAGTGTAGCATTTCTCGAAAAGAGCAGGATAATTTTGCTTTATCTTCTCAAACAAAAACACAGGAAGCAATAAAAAATAAAAAATTTAAAGACGAAATACTAGATGATAAGTCTAGCCAAATTTTTTTGGATGAACACCCTAGATCAGATGTTACAATTGAAAGTTTATCAAAACTTAAACCTGCATTTAAAGAAAATGGAACAGTAACAGCTGGGAATTCTTCAGGCATAAATGATGGAGCAGCTGCAGTTTTAATTATGACCAGAGAGGAAGCTGAAAAAAGAGACATGATACCTTTGGTAAAAATTGTTTCCTGGGCAGCTTGTGGAGTTAATCCTGCTTTAATGGGATTGGGTCCAATACCTGCATCAAAAAAAGCTTTAGAAAAAGCTGGGTGGGAAATAAAAAATTTAGATTTAATTGAGTCAAACGAAGCTTTTGCTGCTCAAAGTTTAGCTGTTATAAAAGAACTAAAAATTCCAAAAGAAAAAGTTAATGTAAATGGTGGGGCAATTGCTCTTGGACATCCTATAGGAGCTTCTGGTTGCAGAATTGTTGTTACATTAATTCATGAAATGAAAAGAAGAAATGCTAAGAAAGGATTGGCAACTCTATGTATTGGTGGAGGAATGGGAATTTCAATGTGTTTAGAGAGGGTTTAATTTTTTGTAAAAAAATAATTTTTATTTAAAATTATCATTTGAATCCAATTCCTTGCATCTAAATCATTTAAATTTTTAGATCTTTTAAAATTTTTAAGTAATAAACTAAGCATAATTAATCTATATCAACATCTAAGCTTGTCCAAAAAAGGATTAAAATGTGTTAAAATTAAACAAATAATGACAAATAAATTAAATGTACCTGATATTGGTGATTTCGAACAAGTGGAAATTGTTGAAGTAATTGTAAAAGTAGGAGAAAAAATAAAAAAAAATGATCCAGTAGTTACTTTAGAAAGTGACAAATCAAGTGTTGAAGTTCCATCAGAAATAGAAGGTGTTGTTTCAAACATAAATGTAAAAGTTGGTGATAAAGTTTCAAAGGGTGATTTAATTTTAGAGGTAAATGCTGAACAAAAAAATAATCCTGAAGAATTAAAAGTTAAAAAAGAAAAAATACCTAAAGATACAGAAAATTTAATTAGAGAAGCTGAAAAATCGATAGAAAAAAAAGAGAAAATAGTTGATACACCAATAAAGATTGCTTCAGAAAAATATAATTTATCAAAAAATAGTGAAGATATTGATGTAAGTGAGACAAAAGAATGGATGGATTCACTTTCATCAGTATTAGAAACAGACGGAAGTAAAAGGGCACAATTTTTAATTAAACAATTAATTGAACATTCTTATAAACAAGGATCTGATTTAGTTCTTTCACGAAATACTCCATATATAAATACAATATCTCCAGATAAAGAAGCAAAGTCACCAGGAGATCAAAATATTGAGAGAAAAATTAGATCTTTGATTAGATGGAATGCTGCAGCAATGGTTGTTAGAGCAAATAAAAAATTCCCTGAGTTAGGAGGTCATATAGGAACATTTGCATCTGCTGCCACTCTTTACGATGTAGGAATGAATCATTTTTGGAAAGCAAAGAATAATAAATTTGGAGGAGACCTTATTTATTTTCAAGGACATAGTGCTCCAGGTATGTATGCTAGAGCTTTTTTAGAAGGTAGATTAAGTGAGAAACAGTTAGATAAATTTAGGCAGGAAGTAAAACCAGGTGGTCTGTCATCTTATCCTCACCCATGGTTAATGCCAAATTTTTGGCAGTTTCCAACTGTATCTATGGGCATAGGACCAATGTTAGCTATTTATCAAGCTAGGTTTATGAAATACTTAATTAATCGGGGTTTAATTAAAGATCAAAATAGAAAAGTTTGGGCTTTTATTGGAGATGGCGAGACCGATGAACCAGAGTCATTAGGTGCAATTGGTTTAGCAGCTAGAGAAAAATTAGATAATTTAATTTTTGTAGTTAACTGTAATTTACAAAGATTAGATGGACCTGTAAGAGGAAATGGAAAAATTATTCAGGAGCTAGAAGGGATTTTTAGGGGATCTGGCTGGAATGTTATAAAAGTAATTTGGGGATCATATTGGGATCAGTTATTAGCAAAAGATAAAACTGGTCATTTGGTTAAATTAATGAACGAAACAGTTGATGGTGAGTATCAAGCTTATAAAGCTAGAAATGGCCTATATGTAAGAGAAAAATTTTTTGGAAAATATCCTGAAACAAAAGAATTAGTATCCGCTTTATCGGATAAAGATATATGGAGGTTAAATAGGGGTGGTCACGATCCACACAAAGTTTATGCGGCATATGATCAGGCTTCAAAAAATGTTGGAAGCCCAACAGTTATTATAGCAAAGACTATAAAAGGGTATGGAATGGGTAAAACTGGAGAGAGCGTTAACACCACTCATCAGCAAAAAAAAATGGATACTGATGATTTGATGTATTACAGGGATAGGTTTGATGTTCCTTTGACCGACAAGCAAGTTCAAGAAATTCAGTATTTTAGGCCAGATGAAAATTCTCCAGAAATAAAATATTTGAAGGAAAGAAGACTTAATTTAGGAGGCTTTATTCCAGAAAGAACAACATATGCCAAACCAATTAAGTCTCCGCCAAAAGATATTTTTGATTCTTTGAAAGAATCAACTGGAAAAAAAGAAATGTCTACAACAATGGTTTTTGTTCGATTATTAACAAATCTGCTAAGAGATAAAAATGTTGCTCCAAGACTTGTCCCAATAATTCCTGACGAGGCAAGAACTTTTGGAATGGAAGGTTTTTTTAAGAAAATAGGAATTTATGCACATGAGGGTCAAAAATATGAACCAGAAGATTCAGAAGAATTAAGTTCTTACAGAGAAGATAAAAAAGGACAAGTTTTAGAAGAAGGAATTAACGAAGCAGGATCAATGTCATCATGGATTGCAGCGGGCACAGCTTATTCAAATCACGACATTGAAATGATACCAATATATCTTTTTTACTCAATGTTTGGATTTCAACGAACAGGAGATTTTAATTGGGCCGCAGGGGATAGCCAGTCCAGAGGTTTTTTGATAGGAGCAACTTCTGGAAGAACAACACTTGCTGGCGAAGGATTACAACATCAGGATGGACATAGTCATATGTTGGCCTCTACTATACCTAATTGTGTATCTTATGATCCAACATTTTCTTACGAGCTAGCAGTAATTTTTAGAGATGGAATAAAAAGAATGCATGAAAAAAAAGAAAATATTTTTTATTACATAACAACAATGAATGAGAATTATTCCCACCCAGAAATGCCAAAAGATAAAAATTGCGAAGAAGGAATATTAAAAGGTATGTATAAAATTAAAGAATTTAATAAATTTAAAAAAACAAAAATACAATTAATAGGTTCCGGAACTATATTAAGAGAAATTATCGCTGGTGCAGAAGTTTTACAAAATGAATATAAAATAGATAGCGAAGTATGGAGTGTTACAAGTTTCAACGAATTAGGAAGAGATGGCATGGAAACTGAAAGATATAACCTTTTAAATCCAGATAAAAAACAGAAAGTTTCATATGTTGACAAATGTCTTGGAAAAACAGAAGGACCAATTTTAGCCGCGTCAGACTACATGAGAAGTTATTCTGATCAAATAAGACCATATGTGAAAAAGAGTTTTTATTCATTAGGTACGGATGGATTTGGTAGAAGTGATACAAGAGAAAATTTAAGAAAATTTTTTGAAGTGGATAAAAAATATATCGTGACTTATGCACTTAGTATTCTTTCTAAAGAACAATTAATAGCATCAAAATATGCACAAGAGGCGATAAAAAAATATAACATAGAAACTGAAAAACCGTTTCCAAGTAAATTATAATATGTCTGAAAGAAAAAGTAGAGTTCCGGCAAGTCCAAAAGTTAGAAAATTTGCAAGAGAATTAGGTTTAGATATAAACCAAATTACTGGAAGCAAAAGAGAAGGAAGAGTTATTGAAAATGATATTAAAAAATTTGTTAAAGAAAAAACTTTTCAAAAATCCTTTTCAGAAAAAAGCAATATTAAAAATGAATTTTCACATTCTGATTTTGGTGAAATTGAAGTAAAAGATATTCCAAGAATAAAAAGACTTACTGCAAAATATCTTACAAATTCTTGGACAACTATACCTCATGTAACAAATCATGATGAAGCTGATGTAACTGAAATGGAAAAATTTAGAAATTCTCTTAAAGATATTTATACAGGAGAAAATAAAAAAATAACTCCATTAGCTTTTATTATAAAAGCTGTAACAGCTTCACTTAAAAAATTTCCATCATTTAACTGTTCTATAGACAATATAGAAGATGGAAAAATGACATTATCCACTCATTATCTGTAGCTGCTATAGCTGCCGGTCCATCCCATGGTTCCATTGTACTGTTTAAAAAATTAAATAATCGCTGATGATCTTTTGGTAAAACCATACTTTTTTTTGACCATGCATCTGGAATTAACATAAGTTTAGCTAAAGGTGCTGGTTGACCAGAAATATTTAACAGTTCAAAAACATTATCCAAAGATGCGGAATCTGAATTTCCAGGTGGAATAACTGGTTTTATATTTTCTATATTTTCAAATAAAGGGCTGGACATTTCTTGTTCATGAACTTTCATCCAATTAATATTTCCTTTTAAAGTATTTATTTCCCCATTATGTGCAAGTGCTCTAAAGGGTTGCGCTAAATCCCAACTAGGAGCAGTATTGGTTGAAAATCTCTGGTGAAAAATTGCATATCTAGAAATTAATCTTTGATCTTGAAGATCGGGATAAAAATCAGATAATGCTTCCGCAAGAAACATCCCTTTGTAAATAATTGATTTAGAACTGAATGAACAAATATAAAAATCCTTCAAATTATTTTCTATAGCCCTATTTTCAATTTTTCTCCTAGACTCATAAAGTTTTATTTCTAATTTTTTTCCAGTTACATTTTTGTCGTTATATTTAAATAGAACTTGAGTTATTTCGGGTCTAGTTTGTTCGGCTTTTTCACCTAAAACAGCTGTATTTACAGGAACTTGTCTCCATCCATAAATGCTAAAATTATTTTTCGTAAGTTCGCTCTCAACTAAAGTTCTGCAACTTTCTTGAGCTGAATAATTATTTCTTGGTAGAAAAATCATTCCTACACAAATTTCCGAGTTGTCATATTTGTGTCCAGACATTTCTATTTTTTCAATAAAAAAGTCTGAGGAAATTTCGATGTGGATTCCGGCACCATCACCTGTTTTTCCATCAGCATCTACTGCTCCTCTATGCCAAACAGCTTTTAGGGCTTCTATTCCGTATTCAATAACTTTTCTAGATTTTTTTCCATCAATTGACGCAACCAAACCTACGCCGCAAGCATCATGTTCCATTTTCTTGGAATAAACATGATTTTTCTCAAGTAATTTCAAATTTTTTAAATATTGATTCATTATGCTACTTTTTCTTTATTAATTTCTTTTGCTTCTAAAAATTTTTTAATATTTATCGCTGCATCTCTTCCATCCTTAATCGCCCATACCACCAAAGACGCTCCTCTAATAATATCGCCCGCAGCAAAAACCCCTGTAAGATTTGTTTCCATTGTATCAAAATTAGTTTTTATTGTTCCCCACCTTGAAACTTGTAAGTTTTCACTTTCAAATAATTTAGGCAAATTTTCAGGGTCAAACCCTAACGCCTTTATCACCATATCTGCCTTTAAATTAAATTGAGAATTTTCTTTAATTTCAGGTTTGCTTCTTCCACTTTCATCTGGCTCTCCTAATTTAATTCTATCTACAATTAAATTTTCTATTTTGCCATTTCCATTAAATTCTTTTGGGCTTGATAACCAAATAAATTCTACACCTTCTTCTTCTGCGTTAGAAACTTCTCTTGCTGATCCAGGCATATTTTTTTTATCTCTTCTATAGAGACACTTGACTGATTTAGCATTTTGTCTGATAGCTGTTCTGACACAATCCATTGCAGTATCTCCTCCACCAATTACGACAACATCTTTTCCTTCTGCATTTAATATTCCATTATCAAATAAATCAACTTTATCTCCTAAGCCCTTTTTGTTAGATGCAATTAAAAAATCCATGGCTGGAAAAATATTATTTAAATCATTTCCCTCTAAATTTATTTCTCTAGCTTTATAGACTCCGGTAGAAATTAAAATTGCATCATGTTTTTTTCTTAGTTTATCAAGTGATGCATCTTTGCCTACTTCAAAATTTTGAATAAATTTTATTCCACTTTCTTTAAGTAGTTTTGTTCTTCTATTAACAACATATTTTTCTAACTTAAAATTTGGGATACCATAAATTAAAAGACCTCCTGCACGATCATAACGATCATAAATAGTTATTTGATAACCCGATTTTCTTAGTTCTTCAGCACATGCTAGGCCAGCAGGGCCAGCGCCAATTATTCCAACACTTTGTTTAATTTCATTTTTTATTTTAATTGGTTTTACCCAATTGTTTGCCCAGGCATTTTCTGTGATGAATTTTTCAACTGAACCAATTGTTACTGTTCCATGACCTGACTGCTCAATTACACAATTACCCTCACAAAGCCTGTCTTGTGGGCATATTCTTCCACAAATTTCAGGCATGTTATTTGTGCTTTGTGCTAAATGGTAAGCTTCTTCTAAACGTCCTTCAGCAGTTAACTTTAGCCAGTCAGGTATGTTATTACTTAAAGGACAGTGAACTTGACAAAAAGGGACTCCGCATTGGGAACATCTGCTAGATTGTTCTTTGGCTTTTTCATTAATAAATTCATCATAAATTTCTTTAAAATCCTCTTTTCTATCTTCAGTACCCCTTTTAAGAGGATTTTCTTGACCTATATTTACAAATTTCAACATTACGTCAGACATGATTTTATTGTTTATATATCAATGAAATCAACATATAAACTGAAATTAGGACAGTATTAGTTACCTATTTTTTATAAAATCTGCATAAAACCTTGGTTAATTCCTTTTTTGCATATCTACTATTACTCCATGTTATTGCTTTATTTTAAGTATATTTAGTTTACCAAATTAATTTTTAATGATCTCAAATTTTCTTGAAATATTAATACTATCGATAGTGCAGGGTATATCTGAGTTTCTACCTGTAAGTTCCTCCGCACATTTGTTTTTAGTTTCAGAAATTTATAAATTTGAATCCCAATCTCTGCTGGTGGATGTTGGTTTACACTTGGGTTCATTGTTGGCAATAATATTTTATTTTAGAAATGAACTTAAAGATATAGTCAATAATAAAAATTTACTTTTTCTTATGGTCCTTGGTTCGTTACCTTTGATAATTTTAGGAGCAATAATTTATAAAACTGGATTAATTAATTATTTTAGAAATATAGAAGTTATAGCATGGACAACACTAATATTTGCATTACTTTTATATATTGCTGATAAATTTGAAAATAAAAAAAAAATTGAAACAGATTTACAATTAAAATCTATTTTAATAATTGGACTGTTCCAAATATTAGCTTTAATACCTGGGGTAAGTAGATCAGGTATTGTAATTACTGCTGGAAGATTTTTAAATTTTAGTAGATACGATTCAACTAAAATATCTTTTTATTTGTCTATACCAGCTATTGCAGGTGC
>CACGPA010000001.1 GCA_902574725.1 uncultured Pelagibacteraceae bacterium | reverse complement strand
ATTTGTTATAAATTTTTCAATATTGATATTAACATCATCACTGCATTCAATACTACATAGATGTTTGCCTTTATTTATTTCAATGTATTGAGAGTTTTTAAGATCACTTGAGAGATTTTTTGACATTTCAGTAGTAGATCCTGGGTCAATAGATCCAGTCATAACAAGTGTTCTAGTATTTATTTTTTTAATTTTTTCAATATTATCGTTATGGTAAGCAAATAACTCGTAAGCTTTAATAAAGTTTTTTTGATCTTCAGGTTTTTTTGTTAATATTTTCATGAATTCTTCATAAATTTTTGGGTTTTTTTCAAGATATACATCTGTAAACCATCTTTTTAATGCAAGTTTAGAAATTGGTTTATTTGATTTTGCTAAATTTACTCTATCAATCACTTCCTGTCTTTGTTTTTCATTTCTTTTATATGTTGTCGCAATTAAAGTTAATGAACTTAATTTGTTATGAAAACTAGAAGCAAAATCTAAAGCTATTAAAGAACCAATGGAAAAACCAACTAAATGTAACTTAGTTATTTTTAAATCTTCAATTAGAGACATTAATTGATTAGTAAAGTCTTCCATTGTAATTTTATCTTTATTAAAAGGTGTATTTCCATGCCCTAAAAGATCATATGTTATGGTTGAATATTTTCTAAAAAAATTAATTTGTGGCCCCCACATATTTCGGTCTAAACCCACTCCATGAATAAAAACTATTGGTGTAGTTTTATTGTTTATGTATGTGTAATAATTTTTATTATTTAGGCTCAATACCCATCTCTTTCATATCTTGATATCTATCACCTGTTCTTGCATGAGCCCTTCCTGTAGGAGCACCTCCTATAGCAACAACTATCTCATCTTCATTTGGAGCATCATGAATTGTAAATTCGTGTGTTAGATAATAAGGTCTTAGACCAGCATCATTTTTGTGCATCATAGGTATTGATATTTTAGAACCAGCCGCACCTCTTGTATTTGTGAAACTTAAATAAGAAGTTCCACCAACAGCATCTCTAAATTTATTTCCAAATCTTAAAGTATGAATAAATGCAGAAGCATGTTCAATTTCTCCATTTAAACCAACCATTGCAGCTTTTCCGTAAGCTAAAATTTTATCTCCTGAACCAATTTCTTTTATAAGTTCAGGAACCAAAATATCTCCAAGTTTTGGTGCTAGGTCTAATATCTCTGGTTTTAAATCTTCGACAAAACCTTTACCAGCCCAAGGATTTTGAATTACAGCAGCAACAGAAACTAATAAAACAGGTTCTTTAGCTTTTTTTCCGCCTTCTATATATGTTTTATCTAAAAATTTTAGAAATTTTCTTAATTTTAATTCCATTAACTTGCTCTTTGAATATTTGATTTATCTGGGTTTATTTTTGGAATCACTTCATCATTAAATAACTTAATGCTTCTCATGCAAGCATCATGATTGATTCCTGGAAAGTTAGACCAGACTTGTAAATTTTGCAGGTTTAATTCTGATTGAAGCTCTTTTATTTTGCTTACAACATAATCAGGTGTACCAAAAAGCAAGTTTCTTTTATGCAAAAATTCATAATTTAAAAGATCTAGTTTATTTCTTGTTTCTGGTAATTCCTCTCCCGGATCCATATGATTGCCTAATCCACGCCAATGGCATACCCATCTCATGTAATTTATAATATGTTCTCCAGCTATTTTTTCAGCTTCTTCCATTGTTTCAGCCACAAACATATCTCTAACTAAGCTAATTCCTTCTCCAAGAGGTACATCTCTATTCTCTGCTTTTGATTTTGCATCTTTGTAAATTTCAAAACGTTTTTTTAAAGCTTTAACTGTTGGTATCCACATAATTGTATTTAATCCATTAGAAGCTGCCCATTGTATAGATCTTTCTCCATCAACAACTTGTGAAATAGGAGGATGAGGTTTTTGAAAAGGTTTTGGAACTACGCTAATTTTTTTTATTTCATTCGTTTTTAAATCTAAAAATTTATCACTTGGTGGACTCATGTCATGCTGCCAAACAAAATTTGGTGTTGGGTAAGTATAAAATTCTCCTTTATGAGTGAAAAAATCCTCAGTCCAAGCTTTTCTAATTATCGTTAATGTTTCTTCAAATAATCTAAAATTTTTTGCTTGATCTTTAAGATCTGCTTCTACATTCATATTTATAGCCTCTCTTCCATACACTCCTCTTCCAATTCCAACTTCCACTCTTCCATTGGACATTTGATCTAGCATAGCAATATCTTCAGCCAATCTTATTGGATTGTGAAAAGTTATTACATTGCAAGCTTGTCCAATTCTTATTTGTTTTGTTCTGGCAGCAGCATCTGCGCTCATTAAAAGTGGGTTAGGACAATTTTCCATTCCTTCATGATTGAAGTGATGCTCTGTATACCAGATTGAATTCCAATTATTTTGGTCGCAGTATTTTGTTATTTCTCTAGCTTCCTCTAATACTTGCAAATAAGGTTTTTTGTTCCAGTTCGTAGTGTTGCAAAAATAACCAAACTTCACTTATGCCTCCTTAAATATCAATATTTAAAGACGATCGATCCCACTTTCGTATAGAAATAACGACGAGTTATATATCGCTTTATAGATTTATATTATTAATATAAATGTAGTTTTACAATGAATTTATAAGCTGAATTAAATGAAAAAAAATATTTTTTTAAGCGTAGTCACTTTATTAATCACCTTATTTTTTGCAGAATTAGCTCTTGATTTTGTTTTGGGAGATAAAAATAAAAAAAATATAGCATTTCAAAGATATATGCTGTTCTCAGAAGGAGATGTTTTTAAAAATATTGGTAAAATCTTTAAATATCACCCTAACAGTAAAATTACGTCAAAAGTTTTTTATGATGTAAATAATCATTTTATAGAAGAATACAGTTATACAGTTCAAACTAATAACTATGGGCTAGTTCAAAAAAATGACATTGATCAAAATAAGGAGTCAATATTATTTTTAGGTGACTCGTTTACTGAAGGAAGTGGACATGAAGCGTGGATGAATAAATTTGAAGGAACTTATAAGAATTATCAAGTTATAAATGGTGGAATTATGGGCGCAGGATTTAGCCAATTTGAATTATTAGAAGAATATATATCCAAAGATTATAATCTTAAAAAGGTTATAGTATTATATATTGGTGATAATTTACGTAGAGATATATTTAATCATAATAACGATGTAATAAATTGCCTCAAAGATCATTCAAATTGTAAAGGATATGAAAATTTTTATGGTTTTAATCAAAGCAACATATATGAACACCTTAATTTTTTAAAATCAAAAAGAGTAAAGAGCAATACAAAGCATAAAAAAACTTTTAAATATTATCGTAGATTAGTGAAAAAATATTTGTCTGAACTTAGTGTTTTTTATTATCCACATAAATTTTTGAAAGATAAGTTTTATAAATCAAAAAATAAAAAAAAAATTTCTAACCTTAAATCAATTGGCAATTTAATAGAAAAATATGAAAAAAATATCTTATTTATTAGACTTAAACAAAAAGGGGAGATTTTAAGTGGGAATAGCTATAATTCTATTTATACAAGAGATTATATAAATCAAAAAAAATCACAACATTTTGAGTGTGATTTTAATAATGATATCAACAATTTTTACAAATATGATAGTCATCCAAATAAAAAAGGTTATGAGGTGTTATTTGGATGTGTTGAAGATATATTAAATAAGGCATTGTTATAATAATTTATGAAATTAAATAAAATAAATCCTAAATTCATTAATAAAAGTAACCCAAGAATTGGACTTATAACATTAGGTAGCGATTTTAGTTCCCCATCTCATGTATTTAAGCAAATACTTTTCTATTAAATGACGACGAGTTATGTATCGCTTTTAAACCACTATATCATATAAATTCATCTTATAAAATAAAATTTGCTAATGAAAAAATTGTGGTCAGCATCAAAAAAACAAATATTAAATTCTAATTTATATAAATACGAGCGATTTCTTAATCTAAAATATAAAATTAAGTTTGGTCTTAATTATAATAAAATACTAAATTGGAGTATAAAAAATCCAGGTAATTTTTGGGACTCAATTTGGGATTTTTGTAAAGTTAAAGGAAGTAAAGGCAATATAAGAGTTATTAAATCTAAAATATTTTACAAAAATAATTTTCTTCCAAAAAATAAATTAAATTTTGCAGATAATATACTTTCTAAAAATGATAACTCTAAAGCAATAACATTTATAAGTGAAAATGGTTTTAAAGAAGTAAGATCATGGAGAGAATTAAATAAAAATGTAAGAAAAATTGTTAGTTTTTTTGAAAAAATAAAAATTAAAAAAGGCGATAGAGTAGCAGCGTATTTACCTAATTTAATTGAAACTGTTGAATATTTTGTAGCAACTTCAGCAATTGGTGGAATATGGTCATCTTGTTCACCAGATTTTGGAGCAAAAGGAGTTATAGAAAGATTTACTCAAATAAATCCAAAAATACTAATAATTGCAGATAGATATTTTTATAGTGGAAAAGAAATTAATGTAATAGAAAGATTGCCTGAGATTTTAAAAAAAATTAAATCAATTAAACATGTTGTTATACTTAATTATCCTGGTCAAAAATTAATTAGAAGTAAAAAAATTAAGAATATTAAATATCATTACTGGATAGATATAAAAAAAATAGAACCTTCAAACAATATATTTAAGAAATTTAATTTTAATTCAGAGTTGGCAATTCTATATTCTAGTGGAACAACAGGTAAACCAAAATGCATATGTCACAGAAGTGGAGGCGTTTTACTTCAACATCTTAAAGAACATCAATTACATTGTGAAATTAAAGAAAAAGATAATATATTTTATTTTACTACTTGCGGTTGGATGATGTGGAACTGGCTAGTAAGTGGCTTATGCTCAAAGGCATCCATTGTTCTTTTTGATGGTTTTCCTATGTATAAAAAAAAAGATTTACTTCTAAAAATTGTTGATGACGAAAAAATAACTTTGTTTGGAATTAGTGCAAAATACATTGACGCATTAAGAAAATTTAATATTACAACTCATAAAAAATATAAACTTAATTTTTTAAGAACTATTTGCTCAACTGGATCACCATTATCAAAAGATGGATTTAATTATATCTATAAAAAAATAAAAAAAGATGTACATCTTGCATCCATTTCAGGTGGCACAGATATCGTTTCATGTTTTGTACTTGGCAATATTTATACACCAGTAATTACAGGAGAAATACAGAATAAAGGATTAGGTATGGATATTGATATTTTTAATGAAAAAGGAAAATCTATTAAAAATAAAAAAGGTGAATTCGTTTGTAAAAAACCTTTCCCATCAATGCCTATAAAATTCTGGAATGATAAAAATAATAAAAAATTTGAGAAAGCATATTTTCAAAGATTTAAAAACATATGGCATCATGGTGATTATGCCGAAGTTAAAAGATCTGGTGGCTATATAATCCATGGAAGATCAGATGCTACTCTTAATCCGGGTGGTGTCAGACTGGGTACAGCAGAAATTTATTCAGAAGTTGAAAAATTTAAACAGATAAAAGAATCCATAGCGGTTGGTCAAACTTGGGATAACGATATAAGGATTATATTATTTATAATTTTAAATAAAGGTTATGACTTAAATAGTGATTTAGTGATAAAAATTAAAAAACAAATAAGAATAAATGCTTCGCCAAGACACGTGCCCGCAAAAATTATCAGTGTTACCGATATACCTAGAACAAAAAATGGAAAAATAGTTGAATTAGCTGTTAAAAATATAATAGAGGGAAATGTAATTAAAAACAAAGAAGCACTGGCAAATCCTGAAGTTTTAAAGGAATATACAAATATTAAAGAATTAAATGATTAAAGACATAATAAAAAATTTAAAACCTTCATCTACACTTCTAATAAATGAAGAGTCCCAAAGACTAGAAAAAGAAGGAAAAAAAATATTTAAGTTTGGTTTTGGGCAATCTCCATTTCAGATTCCAGAAAATATAGTTAATGAGTTAAAAAATAACTCACATCAAAATAAATATCTACCCATGCAAGGATTGCCAGAACTTAGAGAGGCAATAGCATCGTATACTTCAAAGAAAAAAAATAACAATTATAAAGCTGAGAATGTTGTCATTGGACCCGGTTCAAAAGAGTTGATGTTTTTACTTCATATTTTATTTGAAGGTGATGTTATTTTACCAGCACCTAGTTGGGTTTCTTATGCTCCACAAGCGATAATTGGTAGAAACAAAGTACATTGGATTGAAACTAAAAGAGAAAATAACTGGTTTCCAACTGGTGAAGAAATTGAAAAAATTATTAGTAAAAATAAAAATAAAAATTATTTATTATTCCTTAATTCTCCAAATAACCCTTCGGGACAAGTTTGTGAAAATTTAGATGAAATAACAACCGTTGCTAATAAGAATAACTTAGTAATACTATCTGATGAAATATATTCAGAATTAAGTTTTGATAATGGATTTAAATCAATTTCAAATTTTTGTCCTGGAAAAACTATAATAAGCTCTGGGTTGAGTAAGTGGTGTGGTGCTGGTGGATGGAGGTTAGGATATTTTATAATTCCACATTCTTTAAAAGAAATAACAAATAAACTTAAAGTTTTAGCAAGCGAAACATTTTCATCAGTAAGTGCACCAATTCAATATGCAGCTGTTTCAGCTTATCAAAATGATTATAGTAATTATATTAATAACTCTTCAAATATTCTGAAGAGTGTAGGAGAATATGTTTACGAAAATTTAAAATCTAACGATGTTATAATTAATAAACCAAAAGGTGGCTTTTACTTAATGCCAGAATTTACAAATAAAAATTTTTCTACCTCAAGTGAGATGTGCAAAACTATATTAAGAGATACAGGTGTAGCTCTTTTGCCAGGATCTGATTTTGGTTGTTCTGAAAAAAAAATGTTAGCAAGACTAAGTTTTACAGATTTTGATGGTTTCAATTTTATGAATGATTTTAATAAAAATAAAACTATTGATTTAAATTCTATTAATAATTTTGCACCAAATATAATTGAAGGCACTAAAAGATTGCGTGAGTGGTCGGAATCTGTTTAAATAGCAAGTTAAACATATTATTGTTTAACTAGACACTCATATTAAATATTTGGTACAATCATTTTAATATAAACACTAAAGAGGGGAAATAATGAAAAAAATAATATCAAGTCTATCTAGTGCTCTTCTTATTTTTGTTGCAACTTTATCTTTTACTGGTGTAGCAAAATCTGCAGAGTTCTTTACGATAGGAACAGGCGGGCCAACTGGAGTTTATTTCCAAACTGGTAACGCGATATGTAAGATGTTACATAAATCTGCCATTAGTAAAGAACATGGTAGAAAAAAAGGATCTGCAAAAGCATACAGATGTACAGCTCCATCTACTGGTGGATCAAACTATAATATTGGTCAAATCAGCGAAGGTGAGTTTCAATTTGGTGTAGCACAGTCAGACTGGCAGTTTCATGCTTATAATGGTTCAAGCAAATGGGAAGGTAAACAATACAGTAAGTTAAGAGCTGTGTTTTCAGTTCACAACGAACCTTTTCAAATTTGGGCTAGAAAAAAAGCAAAAATTAAAAACTTCAAAGGACTTAAGGGAAAAGTTGTTAACATAGGTAATCCAGGTTCTGGTCAAAGAGGAACAATGGAAGAGCTTATGAAAGCAATGGGAGTAGATATGGGTTATTTTAAATCTACGACTGAACTAACTTCTTCTGAACAGGTTAAAGCATTATGCGATGGTAAAATTGATGCATTTGGTTATTCTGTAGGTTTCCCAAATGGTGCAATGGAACAAGCTGCTACATGTGGTGCTAAAGCTTCGCCAATTAATTTAACAGGATCTGAAGTTCAAGGTTTAATAGATGGCGCAGATTATTACGCTAAGGCAGTAATTCCAGCTGGTACATACTCAAATCAGAAAAAAGACGCAACTACTTTTGGTGTTAAAGCTACAGTAGTAACAAGTGCAGATGTTTCTGAAGAGTTAGTGTATTTAGTTACAAAAGCTGTTTTCGAAAACTTTGATGATTTTAGAAAGCAACATCCAGCATTTGGACCATTGGAGAAAAAAAATATGATTGCTGATGGTTTATCGGCTCCATTACATCCTGGTGCTATTAAATACTATAAAGAAGCTGGGTTAATGTAATCCAAATTTATAATAATATTTAAAAAGGCCCAATTTTCATTGGGCCTTTTTTTTATAATAAGGTATCGTTTTTATAATGAATCAGAATATTAAAACTGATGTAGAAACTAAAATTAGTGAAGACTTATCACCAACGAAAAATCTCACAGGAATACATTTAAAAATTGTTGCAGCTATTGCAATTATCTGGTCTTTATTTCAACTATGGTATGCTTCACCTTTTCCATTTATTTTTAATTTTGGAATGTTTAAAGGTTTACCAGCAAGAGCAATACATTTAGGCTTTGCTTTATTATTAGCTTTTTTAATTTTTCCAATTTCAAAAAAAAAAAATATTTCTGCATTTGACATATTAATTGGCATAGTAGGTGCCTTTTGTTGTTTGTATATTTACATATTTTATGACCAACTAGTAGATAGAGGAGGCGTATTATTAAATATAAGTTTAAGTGATAATATTAAAATTCCTATTGAACTTATTATAGGAATATTAGGAATACTAATTTTACTTGAAGCAACAAGAAGAGTTATTGGAATACCTTTAGTAATAATTGCAGTCTGTTTCTTATTATTTTCTTACTTTGGTAAGTATGCGCCTGAAATAATTTCCCATGGGGGATTATCGTTAAAAAGACTTATTGGATTTCAATGGTTAGATCAAGAAGCAATCTTTGGAATACCTATTGGTGTTTCTGTAGATTTTATTTTTCTTTTTGTTTTATTTGGAGCGCTTTTAGAAACAGCAGGAGGTGGACAATACTTTCTAGATTTAGCTTTTGCATTAGTTGGTAAGATGAGAGGAGGTCCTGCTAAAGCAGCAATTTTAGGATCAGGTATGACAGGTTTAATTTCAGGATCATCGGTAGCTAACACAGTTACAACAGGTACATTTACAATTCCAATAATGAAGAAGACTGGTTTTTCAAAAGAAAAAGCAGGAGCAATTGAAGTATCATCTTCAGTGAATGGTCAGATTATGCCTCCAGTAATGGGAGCGGCAGCATTTGTCATGGCAAGCTTTATAGGTGTTACATATTTTGAAGTTGTAAAGCATGCTTTTTTACCTGCAATTATATCTTATATCGCTTTGTTTTATATTTCTCATCTTGAAGCTTTAAAATTAAATTTAAAAGGAATGCCTGATGAAGATGTACCAAATTTAAGAAAAACTTTTTTCTCAGGTTTGCATTTTTTAATACCAATTTTTGTTTTAGTATATCTGTTAACTTATTTGAGATTAACAGCTTCATATTCTATATTTTATGCAACAATTGCATTAGTTTTTGTAAATTTATTAAATAAAATAATTAAATCATCAAAAAATAAAAACCTTAAAGAAGGTTTTAAAATTTGGTTTAATCAAACAATTGTTGGTTTTGAAAAAGGAGCTATTAATATGGTGGCTGTTGGAATAGCTATCGCGACAGCTGGAGTTATCGTTGGCGCTGTAGGCTCTACGGGTTTAAGTACAAACTTAATCATAGTTATAGAATCAGTTGCTAAAGATAATGTAATGATTTTAATTTTATTAACTATTATATTGTGTTTATTGCTTGGAATGGGACTTCCAACTACTGCCAACTATGTTGTTGTTGCATCACTAATGTCTATGGTTTTGGTAGATGTTGGGAATGCATCAGGATTTATATTTCCATTGATAGCCGTGCATTTGTTTGTTTTTTACTTTGGTTTAATGGCAGACGTTACACCTCCTGTTGGGCTTGCATCATATGCGGCAGCAGGTATTTCTGGAGGTGATCCATTAAAGACAGGAGTTCAAGCTTTTTGGTATAGTTTAAGAACTGGAATTTTACCAATTGTATTTTTATTTAATCATGAACTGTTATTAATCGGAATTGAAAATATTTGGCATGGATTACTAGTAATTTTTACATCATTAATTGGAATATTAGTGTTTACAGCATCAACCCAAGGATGGATGTTCAATAAATTAAGATGGTTTGAAATTATAGTATTTCTAGCAATATCAATATCTCTTTTATCTCCTGAATTTGCTCTTAATAAAATTTATCCCAAATATAATTATAAAGATTTAAATCAAATTCATTCACTTACATTAGAACCAAATAAAGAGGTACATATAAGAG
Organism: uncultured Pelagibacteraceae bacterium; assembly: GCA_902574725.1. Classification (GTDB taxonomy): domain Bacteria; phylum Pseudomonadota; class Alphaproteobacteria; order Pelagibacterales; family Pelagibacteraceae; genus Pelagibacter. Next base: position 58,401 of record CACGPA010000001.1, on the reverse strand, counting down.
TTACCAGACCAAGTGAGTATGGAGATAGGTATAAATTATTTGTTATAAATAAAAATTCTTTTGAGAAAAAATATACTTTAGAAAAATACGGGATTAACTTAGCAGAAGATAAAAATAGAATAGTAGTTGATACAATTCAATGGAATGGTTTAGCTAAAAAGAATGGCATGGAAATGGGCGATATAATAAGTGAATTCAAGATTGAAAATTTAAATAGACCAAATAAAGGTTTAGTCTATCCTTTTTCTCTAGGACTTTTACTAATTTTTGGATATCTTAACTATAGAAATTATGGATTTAAAAAAAATTAAACCGCAGTTTATAAAAAAACCAAACCCTAGAATTGGTTTAATTGCTTTAGCAAGTGACTTTATGATCGAGAAGGATTTTGTAAATATAATTAAAGATAAAAATATAGATTTTTTTGTTAATCGTATAAAATGTTATAATCCATTAACAAGTGAAAATTTAATAAAAATGTCTAAAGATGTAACGGATGTTACAAGCGATATATTGCCTGATGAGAAGATAGATTGTGTTGTTTATGGATGCACCTCAGGAACAATTGCCGCTGGACATGACTCTATTGAAAGAAAAATAAAATTAGCAAAACCAGAGGCAAAAGTAACAACACCAAGTACTGCAGCAATTACAGCTTTAAAAAAATTAAATATTAAAAAAATTTCAGTATTTACACCATATCCAAAAAAATTAAATGATGAAGTTGTAGCTTTTTTTAAAAATGAAAAATTTGAAATTACTTCAAATTCATATTTTGATATAGAGTCAGATATAGATATTGGTAAAGTTGACCAAGATTATTTGTACGATGTTTTAATAAATATGGATCATAAAGATGCTGATGCTCTTTTTGTTTCTTGTACGGCACTTCCAGTTTTGTCAATTATTGATAGATTGGAAAAAAAGATAAATAAATTTGTTCTATCAAGCAATCAAGCTTTAATTTGGGATACCCTTGAAAAAATTGGGAAAAATAATTCAATTAATGGTTTTGGCAAACTATTTTCATCTAATTAGAAATGTTATTTACAAAAGAAGAATATAAACAAAGATTAAATAAAGTTAAAAAATCAATGCAAGAAAAAGGCATTGAACTATTAATTTCTCAGGATACAAACAATATGAATTATTTAACAGGGTATGATGCTTGGTCATTTTATTATTCTCAATGTGTAATAGTTCATGTAAATGCTGAAGAACCTTTATGTTTTGTTAGAGCTCAAGATGCAGGTGGAGCCTATATAAAAACTTATCTAAAAAAAGAAAATATTATTGTTTATGATGAAAAATATATTCATACATGGCCAATGCATCCTTACGATTCATTGGTAGATTTAATTAAAAAAAATAAATGGGATAAATTAAATATTGGTGTGGAGATGGATAGTCATTATTTTACGGCTTATTGTTATGAGAAGTTAAAACAAGGCTTACGAAATGCAAAAATTAAAGATTCAGAAAGATTAGTAAACTGGACAAGATTAGTAAAATCAGATGCTGAGATTAATCTTATGAAAGGGGCTGCCAAAATATCACAAATAGGTATGAAGGTAGCCGTGGAAAGTATAAATCCAGGTGTAAGACAATGCGATTCCGTTGCTGAAATACAAAAAGCATTATTTAAAGGAACTCCTGAAATTGGAGGTGAATACGCAAGTATTGCAACATTACTACCAACAGGCAAAGGAACATCAGCTTCACATTTAACAGCAACGGATGAAAAATTTGTTGAAGGAGAAGCAACAATTATTGAACTTTCAGGAGTAAATAAAAGGTATCATTGTCCAATGGCAAGAACAGTATTGTTAGGAAAGCCAGATCAAAAAAAAATAGATGCTATGAAAGCAACAAACGAAGCACTTGATGCGGGCATCGCCGCTACGAAACCTGGAAATACAGCTGATGATGTAGCACAAAAATTTTGGGCTGTTTTGGATAAATATAATATTAAAAAAGAATCTAGAACAGGTTATTCAATTGGCATTGGTTATCCACCTGATTGGGGCGAACATACTTTAAATATTTATAAAGGTGACATGACGGTTTTAGAACCAAATGTTTGCTTCCACATGATTGCTGTAATGCAATTTGGTGATTGGGGAGTGGAAGCATCTGAATCTGTTAGGGTTACAGACAAAGGAAGTGAATTATTTTGCAATTTTTCAAGAGATTTACACATAAAATAAGAACTTGAAAAAGTTATCTACAAATGTTTTAAATCACCATGCCAAATAACGAACAATTCGTCAGATTTGATAAAGTAGATAAAAGCTACGATGGCAAAGTACTTGTTGTCAAAGATTTAAATTTAGATATTGCAGAAGGTGAATTTATTACAATGCTTGGACCATCTGGTTCAGGTAAAACAACTTGCTTAATGATGTTAGCAGGATTTGAAACTCCAACTAATGGAGAAATATATTTAGATAAAAATCCTATATCAAACATTCCTCCCCACAAAAGAGGTATCGGAATGGTTTTTCAAAATTATGCATTATTTCCACACATGACAGTTTATGAAAATTTAGCTTTTCCTTTAAGAGTTAGAAAAGTTTCTAAAGAAGATACAGATAAAAAAATTGATAAAGCTCTATCTATGGTATCTTTAACAGGTTTTGAAAATAGAATGCCAGGTCAGTTGTCAGGAGGGCAACAACAAAGAGTTGCTGTTGCAAGAGCATTAGTTTTTGACCCAGCAGTAGTTCTTATGGATGAACCTTTAGGTGCTTTAGATAAAAATTTAAGAGAAAGTATGCAATATGAAATTAAACATATTCACGAAAGCATTGGCGTTACAGTTGTTTATGTCACTCACGATCAAGGGGAAGCTTTAACAATGTCAAATAGAATTGCAGTTTTTAATGATGGTAAAGTTCAACAACTTTCATCACCTGACAAACTTTATGAAGAACCAGTAAATTCTTTTGTAGCAGAATTTATAGGAGAAAATAACAGATTTCCTGGACAGGTTACAGATGTGTCAAAAGATAAATGCAAAGTAAAACTAGATGATGGTTCAGAAATCTTAGCAAATCCAATAGCAGTAAAATCAAGCGGTGAAAAAACTATTGTATCTTTAAGACCAGAAAGAGCTTTAATTAATACTAAAGAGAAAATGGAAAATAATTTTAAAGGAAAAATTGAAGAAGTTATTTATCACGGAGACCACACTAGGGTTAGATTAAATTTGCTTGGAAATAAAGATTTTATTTTAAAAGTTCCTAATAGTTCTGCCAACATGGATATAAAACTTGGAAACCAAATTAATGTTAGCTGGAATAGCTTTGATGCTAGAGCATTAGACTCAAAATAAATCACTAAAAAAAACCAACTATCCACCAGTAAAATAGACCCATTTTCACCGAAATGGCATGTTGACTCCTATATTATATCTTGCTGTAATCCTGTTTTTATAAAAAACGTTTAAACGGAGGATAAATGAAAAAATTAAGTAAATTGTTACTTGTTCTATCTTTTGCTCTTTCTATAACTTCATCAGCATTTGCAGTAGTTGTTGCATCTTGGGGTGGAGCTTATACAGAATCTCAAAAGCTAGGATATGGTGATCCTACTGCAAAAAAATTAGGTGTGCCTATTGATTGGGTGGACTATTCAGGTGGATTATCAGAAATAAAAGCACAAAAAGAAGCAGGCGCAATCGTATGGGATATCATAGACGTATTTGCTATGGATACTATTACTGGATGTGACGAAGGTATATTTGTTGAATTTGATTTCGATAAAGACTTCCCAGCAGCACCAGATGGAACTCCTGCAAGTAAAGATTTCTTTACTAGCATGCCTTCTAAATGTGCAGTAGGAAATATTTTATATTCTTGGAATTACGCGTATAACAGCGACAATGTTAAAGGCACTCCAAAAACTATAAAAGATTTCTTTAACACTAAAAAATTTCCTGGAAAAAGAGCTATCTATAAAAGCGCTCTAACTAATTTAGAAATCGCTTTAGCAGCAGATGGTATTAAACCAGGTAAAGGTGGAGCAAAAATCTATAAAGCTTTAGAAACTGAAAAAGGTGTTCAAAGAGCTTTAGATAAGATCAAAAAACTTTGCACAGACCCTAGCGGTGGATGTGTATTTTGGTCTGCAGGTGCTCAACCGCCAGAATTATTAATGAGTGGTGAAGTTGTTATGGCAACTGGTTGGAATGGAAGATTCTTTAACGCTACAGTTGGAGAAGGTGCGCCAATCGTTCAAGTTTGGGACGGACAAGGTCTTGACTATGAATACTTTGCACTTGTTAAAGGTGGACCAAACGAAGCTGACGCTAAAAAAGCTCTTGCAATGATGACAAGTACAGAAGGTTTAGCAGGAAGCGCTAAGTATATTGCTTACGCTCCTTGGAGAAAATCTTCTATCGATGTTATGAAAAAAGGAGAGCCTTGGTATAAAGATGGTAAGACTGATATGGTACCACACATGCCAACAGCACCAGCTAACACTAAAAATTACTTCCTAGTTGACCCAATATTCTGGGCTGATAACGGTACAGAACTTGGTGAAAAATGGGAAGCTATGAAAGCAGGTCTATAATTTTAAGTTTTAAACTTTAAAATTATATAATATATTTAGGGCGGTTATTTTATAACCGCCCTTTTTTATTTATGAGCAGTGAAACACAAACAATTTTAACAACAGATGGAATTCCTTTAGAGGAAAGTCTAAAAAAAGCAGAGAAAAAAAATAAAATAAAAGCTTTTTTACTCGTCTGTCCTTTATTGCTATTTTTAATAATCACATACGTTTTTCCAATAGGTGATATGCTTTTTAGAAGTGTGGATGATCGAATGGTTACGAATATGCTTCCTAAAACTTATAAAGCAATGGAACAATGGGATGGAAAAGAATTACCACCAGAAGAAGTTTTCGAAGGTTTTTATTTAGATTATAAAAAATTAGTCGAAGAGAAAACTTTTGGAAAACTAGCAACTCAATTAAATTATGAAAAAAATGGTTTTAAAAGTATTTTGAAAAAACTAAAAAGAAAAATGAAAAAATTTGAGGAAGGAAATTATAAAGAACAAATAATGTCAGTCCATAAACGATGGGCAGATGTAGAATATTGGAGAGCACTTAAAAGAAGAGCACCTGCTTATAGTTATTCAAAATATCTTAAGGGTGTAGATATGTATGAAAATGAGGACGGGAAAATTGTTCAAGTGCCTGAAGATAGAAGAATTCATAAAATTCTATGGGTAAGAACTGTTGAGGTAGCTTTTTTTGTTACAGTTTTTTGTTTTTTAATGGCTTATCCAATTGCACATTTGTTAGCAACACTTCCAATGAAATATAGTAATTTATTAATGATTTGTGTTCTCTTGCCTTTTTGGACATCTTTACTTGTTAGAACTGCAAGTTGGATGATTTTGTTACAACAACAAGGAATTGTAAACGATTTTTTTGTTTGGATAGGACTCGTGACAGACGATAACAGACCTGAAATGATGTATAATAAGGTTGGTACATATGTTGCAATGACTCAAATTCTTTTGCCATTTATGGTATTACCACTTTATAGTGTTATGAAAACTATATCTCCTAGCTTAATGAGAGCAGGAAAATCATTAGGAGGCACACCATTTATTGCCTTTTGGAAAATTTACTTTCCTTTAACAATACCAGGAATTGGCGCGGGCTGTTTGTTAGTTTTTATACTTGCTATTGGATATTATATTACTCCAGCACTAGTTGGAGGTGCATCTGGAACGCTAATTAGTAATCATATAGCGTTTCATATGAAAAGTACTTTAGATTGGAGTTTTGCATCGGCAATGGGATTAATGTTATTGACCGGAGTTTTAGCTATTTATTGGATTTATAATAAACTTGTAGGAGTTGATAACATCAAACTGGGATAAATATGGCTTTACCAAAATATACAGAACCACATTATAGAATTTGGCACTACTTCTATATATTTATTTGTAGTTGTGTATTTTTTTTCTTAATAGCACCATTGTTTGTAATTTTTCCATTATCATTTAACGCAGAAGAATTTTTAGTTTTTTCAGAAGGCATGAAGAGACTTGATCCGGATGCATTTTCTACAAGATGGTACCATGACATGGTTTATGGAACAAAAAACCCATGGGGACTAGCTGCAAAAAATAGTTTTATTATTGCAATTTTTGCAACATTAGGGTCTGTTCTTCTTGGAACAGTTGCTGCGCTAGGATTAAGTAGCAGACATATGCCTTACAAAGGAATTATAATGGCAACTTTAATTTCACCAATGATTGTTCCACTTATTATCTCAGGTGTTGCAATTTTCTTTTTTATGGCCAAAGTTGGCTTAGCGGCAACACACACAGGAATTGTTTTGGCCCATATTGTTTTAGGAACTCCATTTGTAGTGATTACTGTTACAGCCACTTTGTCAGGCTTTGATCATAGTGTTACTAGAGCCGCTGCTAGTCTTGGAAGTGATCCTGTTAACACATTTATGAAAATAACTTTACCGTTAATTTTACCAGGAGTAATATCTGGTGGTTTATTTGCATTTGTTACTTCTTTTGATGAAGTCGTAGTTGTACTTTTCTTGGCTGGGCTAGACAATACAACAATACCAATTCAAATGTGGACTGGCTTAAGAGAACAACTAAGTCCAACTATTCTTGCTGTTGCTACTTGCTTAATTGTTCTTTCAACATTAATACTTGTTACCGCAGAACTTCTTAGAAGAAGATCTGAGAGAATAAGAGGTATTAACAGATAATTTTTTATTAAGCCTTAAGTTTTATGGAAATTAAAAAAGTAGTGATAATAGGGTCAGGAACAATGGGCAGTGGTATTGCGGCTCAACTTTGTAATGCAAATATTCCAGTTACTTTATTAGATTTAAAAACAGAAATAAGTGAAAAAGCAAGAGAAAGAATTCTTAAATCTAGACCTCCATTATTAATCGACAAATCAAAAATAAATAATATTAAAGTAGGTAATATTAATGATCATTTTAATACAGTTAAAGATGCAGACTGGGTTGTGGAGGCAGTGGTTGAAAGAATTGATATTAAACATAATATTTATGAAAAAATATTTAAAGCTAGAAAATCAGGCGCAATAGTTTCATCAAATACATCATCAATTCCAATTAAAATTTTATCAGAGAAATTATCCAATGAAGAGAAAAAAGATTTTTGTATTACACATTTTTTTAACCCAGTTAGATACATGGGTTTACTCGAAATCGTAAAAAACGAAAATAATGATTTAAATAAAATTAGTTCCTTAAAAAAATTTTGTGAAGAAGAATTAGGAAAAGGTGCAATAGTTTGCAATGATACACCAGGTTTTCTTGGAAATAGAATAGGAGTTTATGCAATGCAAGTAGCGATGACAGAAGCATTTAAATTTAAATTATCTATTGAAGAAGCAGATGCAATATTTGGTAGACCAATGGGAATACCTAAAACAGGAGTATTTGGATTATATGATTTAATAGGAATTGATTTAATGGGTGATGTTCTAAAAAGTTTTATAAAGGAATTACCAAAAACAGATGAATTTCAAATAGTTGCTAAAGAAATACCACTTGTAAAAAAATTAATAGAAACAGGTTACACAGGAAGAAAAGGTAAGGGCGGTTTTTACAGAATAAAAAAAACTGATAATGCAAAAGTTTTAGAAGCTATTAATTTAGAAACTGGAGAATATTCAATATCTAAAAAAATAGAAATAAAATCAGAAAAAGTTGATTTAAATAACTTAATTAATAGGAAAGATAAGTATGGCGAATATGCTTGGTCAGTAATTTCACAAATAATTAAATATGCATCTTCATTAGTTCCAGGAATAACAGATAAATTTAACGATATTGATGAAGCCATGAGGTTAGGTTTTAACTGGGCAAAAGGACCATTCGAAATGTTAAATGAAATAGGAGTGAAGAACTTTTTTGAAAAAATAGATAATTTTGAAAATAATAAGTTTTTAGAAGATTTGGCTAAATCTAAAAATGAAAATTTCTATGGAGAGAGGCAATTGTATACTGAAATAGAAACATTAGGAAAAGTAAAAACTAAAGCTATCAAAACTGATAAAAATAAATCGGCTGAGATTTATAGATTTAAAGATTTTAATATTGTTGAATTTACAACTAAAGCAAATGTTTTAGATTATGATTCAATGGATTGTTTAAAGAAAGCAACAGATAAACCATTAATAATTATAAACGAAAGTATGCAGTTTTCAGCCGGTGTAAATTTAACTTATACAATGAATTTTGCTGACAAAGGTGATTTTAAATCTATTGAAAAATTTATAAAATATTTTCAAGAAACATGTAAACATTTAAAATATTCTGAGAATCCAGTTGTTTCAGCCCCATCTGGTTTGGCTTTAGGTGGAGGAGAAGAAGTTGTTTTACAAAGTAATTTTGTTGTATCTCACACAAACATTGTGATGGGTTTGGTAGAAACATTAGTTGGCTTAGTTCCAGCAGGCGGAGGATGCAAGGAAGTTTTATGGAGATGGTCGCAATCAGATGAAGCAAAAAATGATCCTGATTTTGCTCCGTTAAAAGTATTTGACATTATTGGATATGCTAAAACAGCAACCTCTCCTATAGAGGCAGAACCTTTAAAATATTTAAGACCCGAAGATCAAAAAATAATGAATAGAAATAGTTTATTTTCAGTTTCTAAAAAAATATTAGAACAAAATAAAAATTTTAAACCACCAGAAGTATGTAAATTTAATTTATCCGGTAAACCATTAAAAGAAAAAATGATAAAAGTTTTAGAAAAACTTTATAACGATAAAGTAATATTAGACCATGGCATGGAAGTAGGCAAAGAATTAGCTAATGTTTTAAGTGGTGGAGATACAACAATTGAAAAAACTTTATCAGAGGATGATTTGTATAAATTGGAACTTGATGCATTTATGAAGCTTATTCAAACTAAAAAAACACAAGAAAGAATCAAACATACCCTCGCGACAGGAAAGCCTCTGGTTAATTAAATTATTTTAACATTTTAAAGGTATTTATAAAATCTGGTCTTAACACATATTCAACTTTATCATTGTATTTAATTTTTTTGAGAATTTCTAAACCATAAATTACTTTTCCAACAGGTGAATATTCTCCTTCAAACAAGGGAGCATCTTCAAGTAATATAAAAAATTGACTATCTTCAGTATTTTTTGTTTCTGTTCTAGATAGAGCAACGCTTCCTTTTTTAAAATCAAAACTATTATCTAATTCTGAATTTATAGTTCCATAACCGGAACTTCCTGTTCCTATAAATGTATAATTTAAATTGTTTTTTTTACCAAACTCTAAATCTCCAGCTTGCACTAGAACATTTTTTATCACTCTATGAAAAGCAACATTATTATATTTACCTGAATTAATTAACATTTTAAATCTTTTAACTGAATTTGGAGAAATATTTGGATAAAGTTCAATAATAACATTTCCACAAGGTGCATTTAATATTGCAATATTTTCAGAATTTTTAAATTGTAATTTTTCAGGATTATATTTTTTTACAAATAAACATTTATTTTTCATAGTTATCAAAGATCCGAAAGTTATAATTGATAAAATTATTATAAATATAAGTAAAATTTTTTCTAATCTAGTTTGTTTTATTTTTTTTATCATTTTTAATATTTAAATTCTTGATCAATTTTTAACAAAGCTTTTTTTATATAGGATATTTTTTTTTTCAGTACGGGATCTTTTAAGGCTTTATTTTCTATATTTTTTTTATCAGTGATTAAAAAAGAAAATATTTCAGCCATATCTTCAGATGGAGTTGACATTGAATACTTTGTCAAAAATCCTTTAGTTTCTTCTAAAAGTGATAGATTTAATCTATCTGAAGAACATGTTGAGCATTCAGCATAATTAAATTTTTTATGATTAAAGTTTTTCCAATCATCATACACAAAAAAATTTTTGAAACTATCATTAATCAAATGAAAAACTTCATGATGTAGAATTCTCTCAAAATGATCTTTTTCAAATTTTATATTAATAATTAAAGTTTTCATTTGATGATTTGGAATTCCTCCAGCATCAATTTCTGAAACTGAAAGGCTTTCACAAAGAACTATATATTTAAGATTAATTTTTTTTAAAAAGTCAGAATTATATTTATTAAAATTTTTTTTAATTAATTTAAATTTTTCATCAATAGTTTGAATATTCGAATTAAAACAAGTCACATTGTCATTTCTTACACCTACTTGGAAAGGTTTGTTGGCTCTTAGATATTTGATACCATTTCTAGATTTATCATTATATATTTCTAAGTTTGGTATTTTGATTAAATTGTATATTGTGTTAGCATTGCTAGGTGAAATTAATATAAACAATAGTAAAATTATTTTTAAAAATTTCATAAGGCAATATAGATGAAAAAAAAGAGAAACAAAAACCCAATTCAACCAGTAAGTGGAACTAAAGTTCCAAGATTTGCAGGCCCTAGTACATTTGCAAGACTTCCTGAATTAAGAGATGTTGAAAATTGTGATGTTGCAATAGTTGGTATTCCTTTTGATGCTGGAACTAGTTATAGACCTGGTGCAAGATTTGGACCACAAAGTATTAGACAAGCTTCTAGACATTTAAGAACAAACTACCATCCAAGTTATGATGTTGAGCCATTTAAAGTTCAACAGGTTGCTGATGCAGGAGATATAACTTGTAATCCGTTTAATATTAAAGAAGCAATAAAGCAAATTGAAATTGGTGCACTAGATTTATTAAATCAAACCAAAGGGATAATAAGCATGGGAGGTGATCATACAATTGCATTCCCACTTTTAAGAGCAGTTAATAAAATAAATAATGGACCAGTTGCCCTTGTGCATTTTGATGCTCATTTAGACACATGGGATACATACTTTGGAGCTCCATATACTCACGGAACCCCGTTCAGAAGAGCAAGAGAAGAAAATTTATTTTTAGATAACGCCTCAATGCATGTTGGTATTAGGGGTCCTTTATATAGTAGAGACGATATTAAGAATGATGAAAGTTTTGGGTTTAAAATAATTCATTGTGATGAATTTCAAACAGAAGGTATTGATAAAATAGTTAATAGAATAAAAAAAAGAGTTGGTAAAAATCCTTTATATTTATCTATTGATATTGATGTTTTAGATCCAGCTTATGCACCTGGAACGGGAACTCCAGAGATTGCAGGTATGACAACTAGAGAGATGGTTAATGTTATAAGAGGATTATCAGGAATGAATTTAATTTCTGCTGATGTTGTAGAAGTTTCACCAGCTTATGACCATGCTGAAGTTACTTCTTTGGCTGCAGCAACAATTATTTATGAATTAACTAATTTATTTGCAAAAGTAAAAAGATAATATATTTTCGTCGCGATGATAGATAAAAAAAATTTTTATATTAATGGTGAATGGACTCCTGCAACAGAGCCAAGAAGTCATAAAGTAATCGATCCATCAAATGAAGAACCTTGTGCTGAAATATGTCTTGGAGGAAAAAAAGATGTAGATAAAGCAGTCAGCGCTGCAAAAAAAGCTTTTGAAACTTGGGCTTTTTCAAAAAAAGAAGAAAGATTAGATTTATTAGAAAAATTATATGTTGTTTATAAAAAAAGGTGGGCAGAAATGGCAAAGCTCATTTCTTTAGAAATGGGTGCACCGATGAAATTTTCTACAGAAATGCAAGCTGCAACTGGAGCTAGCCACATCAAATCATTTAAAAATATATTAAAAGATTTTAAATTTGAAAAAGATTTAGGAGAGGAAAAAAATAATCAAAAACTATTATATGAACCGAAAGGTGTTTGCGCATTGATTACACCTTGGAATTGGCCAATAAATCAAGTTAACTTAAAAGTGATTCCTGCATTGGCATCGGCTTGCACGGTAGTATTAAAACCATCTGAGGTAGCACCCTTATCATCAATGTTGTTAGCTGAAATGATTGATGAAGTGAAGTTTCCTCCAGGGGTTTTTAATTTAATAAATGGAGACGGAGCTATTACCGGAGATGCTTTAACAAGCCATCCTGATATTAATATGATTTCATTTACAGGATCAACAAGGGCAGGTGCATTAATTTCTCAAAATGCCGCAAAAGATTTTAAAAGGATAAGCTTAGAATTAGGAGGGAAAGGTGCAAATATAATTTTTAAGGACGCAGATTCAGAAGCTGTGGCAAGAGGTGTTTTAAGATGTTTTAGGAATTCAGGGCAATCATGCAATGCTCCTACAAGGATGCTTGTTGAAAAATCAATTTATAATGAAACTGTTCAAAAAGTAAAAGAACTAGCAAATAACACCAAGGTAGATTCCCCACAAAAAGATGGTGATCATATTGGACCAGTAGTTTCTGAAGTTCAATTTAATAAAATTCAAGCTTTGATACAAAAAGGAATAGATGAAGGAGCAAAATTAGTTGCAGGCGGAACAGGTAAACCCAAGGGTTTAGAAAAAGGTTATTACGTAAAGCCAACAGTTTTTGCTGATGTAAATAATCAAATGGAAATAGCAAGAACTGAAATTTTTGGTCCAGTGTTATCTATAATACCTTTTGAAAATGAAGATGAAGCCATATCTATTGCTAACGATACTGATTATGGTTTAACAAATTACATTCAAACACAAGACAAGGAAAAAATTAAAAGAGTAGCTAGAAAACTTAGATCTGGAATGGTAGATGTAAATGGAGTTGGTATAGCTGTAAGCTCTCCTTTCGGCGGGTATAAACATTCTGGTATCGGACGAGAGGCTGGAACCGAAGGTCTTATAGAATTTTTAGAAGTCAAAACTGTTGGTGGATGGAATTAAATTTTATATGGCCAATATGGGCTTAAAAAATCAATAATAGCTAGATATTGATATATTAATTAAATTTTAGTTGAAATACTTGATATAAAAAATACCTTTAAGTATTAATAAAAAAAAGGAGGGAAATGTGAGTAAATCAAAAAAATTGTATAATGTGGATTTAGCACCCACTCCAAAGGGTAAAAAAAATTGGGGTTGGTTCGAAATCTTTAACGTATGGGCAAATGATGTACAAAGTTTATTTGGATACACTTTGGCAGCATCACTTTTTTTAGCTTCAGGATTAAATGGTTGGGCCGTATTTCTTGCACTAATTCTTGCAGGATTTTTTATAATGTGGTTAGTAAATCTTTCTGGAAAACCAAGTGTTAAGCATGGAATTCCTTATCCGGTATTTGCTAGAGTTAGTATGGGTGTATTTGGAGCAAACTTTCCAGCTATGGCCAGAGGACTTGTTGCAATGTTCTGGTACGGAGCGCAAACTTATGCAGCATCAACAGCTGTAGCACTTTTAATTACAGGAGTAACTGGAATAAGTGGAGGTAGTGAATTTTTAGGAATGAGTGGAGTAATGTGGATCTCATTTATATTTGTTTCGGCTTTCCAAATTTATTTATTCTGGCAAGGAATGGATTTAATTAAAAAATTTTTAAACTTTGCAGGACCAGCAGTTTATATAGTTATGATATTTTTAATGCTAGCTATTTGGCAAAAAGCTGGTGGAAGTCTTTTATCAGAAGTAGGAAATATTTTTTCAGGTGGAGCACGTTCAGGAGGCTTTGAAGGCTTAGGATCTTTTGCTGCTTTTGTGGCGGTATTTTCAATTATGGTTGGATACTTTGCTGCAGTTGTAATTAACTTTGGTGACTTTGCTAGATTTGTAAAAAATGAAAATGAAATGAAAAAAGGAAACCTATGGGGTTTAGTAGGTAACGTAATTTTCTTCTCATTCATAACTTTAATGATCACAGGTGGAACTATTGCAGTGTTTGGTGAATATATTGCACAACCAACAGATATGGTTGCAAAAGTTGACAATATGTTTTTTACACTTATAGCTGCATTTGCATTCTTTTCAGCTACTGTTGGAATTAACATGGTTGCGAACTTTGTTCCTCCAGCATATGACCTTTCTAATTTAATGCCTCAAAAAATTAATTTTAGAACAGGTGGATTAATTACAGCTATATGTGGTTTTGTTATAGGTGGTTTATGGGTTTCAGTGATTACAAAAATGGGAATGTTTCCTTTTGTAAATACACTTGGAGCTATTCTTGCGCCTGTATTTGGAATCATGATTGTTGATTACTATGTAATTAAAAAAGAGAAGCTTGATGTAAATGCATTGTTTAGTGATAAAAAAGGTGGAAAATATTACTACAATGATGGCTTTAACCAAAAAGGAATGTTGGCTTGGGCTATTTCTGGCTATATTGCAATTGGTTCTGTTTGGCCAAATATTTTGCCTGGCGGATTAGGTGATTTCTTCGCTAACTTGGGTGGAGGCGGAGGCTATGCTTGGATTATTGGAGCAGCTTTAGGTGCTATAGTTCACTTAGCAATATCAAACAAAAACAAATAAAACTAATTAAGTTAAAAACCCGTCGCATTTTGCGGCGGGTTTTTTTTATTTAGATATCGATTGATTCTTTACACCTTCAAGAAATTTTAAACACTTATTAATTTCTTCTAGTTTAATAAATTCATCTATTTTGTGAGCTTGTTCAATTGAGCCCGGTCCACAAACTGCGGTACTTATGCCAATTTCTTGAAACAAACCAGCTTCTGTTCCAAATGAAACAACTTCTCTAGAATTATCACCAGTTATATTTGATATAAACTCACAAGCTTCTGAGTTTTTTATTCTTTCAAACCCGATAATCTCTCCAATTATTTCTTTTCTAATTGAAGATTTAGAAAAAACTTTTTTCATTTCAGGAAGTAATACTTCATTTGCATATTTGTCTAATTCTGTATTTAAAAATACTCCGTCTTCTTTAACTACAGGTCTTGTTTCCCAATTTATATAACATTTATCTGCAATTACATTGTGAGCTATTCCTCCAAAAATTCCTCCTATTTGTAGAGTTGAATATGGAGGATCAAAGATAGAATCTTTTGGTTCTCTATCTTTTAATTTTTGTCTTAATTCAATTAATTTATTTACGTATCTAGCAGCATACTCAACGGCACTTACACCTTTATGTGGCTGAGAACTATGACCAGCTAAACCTTCAAAATAAGTTGTATATTCATAACAACCTTTATGAGAGTCAATTATTTTCATGTTTGTTGGCTCACCAACAATACATATTCCATTTTTTAAATCTCTTTTTTTTAATTCTTGAATTAAAATTGGAGCTCCTTTACATGCAGTTTCCTCATCAAAAGTAAACGAAAAATGAATATCTCTATCCAATTCTGATTTTGAAAAAATTGGTGCATAGGCTAGAGTACATGCAATAAATCCTTTCATATCACAAGATCCTCTACCGTAAAGTTTATCTTCTTTTATTACTGCTTTAAATGGATCTGTAGACCATCCTTTGGATACTGGCACAACATCTGTATGACCAGAAAGTATAATTGGGACTTTACCGTTTGATTTTTTTGCTTTTAGAGTTGCAAAAAGATTTACTCTTTTTTTATCTTCATCAAAAGTTTTAAAAGATGTTGCGCCAAATTTTTTTAATATTTTATCACAATAGTCAATTAACTGATTATTATCTTCACCTGAAATTGTCTTAAAGGCTATTAAATCTGATAGTATTTTAATAGAATCCTCATACAAAGTTTTTAAATTATTTTCTGTACTCATATCTTATATCAATTATATATTAAATTTATGAAAGAACAAATAACCTACGATACATTTGAAAAAGTAGATATAAGACTTGGTACTGTAATTTCTGTAAAAAAAAATGAAAAAGCTAGAAAACCTTCACTAGTTGTTGAAGTTGATTTTGGGTCAGAAATAGGAATAAAGCAATCATCAGCGCAAATAACCCACTATTATAATGAAGAAAATTTATTGGGGAAGCAGGTGATTGGCGTATGTAATTTTCCAGAAAAAAATATTGCTGGTGTAAAATCACAAGTTTTAATTCTAGGATCTATAGATAAAGAAGGAAGAGTCACTTTAGTTCATCCGTCTCAAAAAGCTGAAAATGGTTTGCCAATAGCATAAAGTTATGCATCCAGAAATAATATCTTTATGTTTGTTTATGTTTGTTACAAGTTGTTCTCCTGGACCTAATAATATTGTTGCATCTTACTCTGGTTTTAATTTTGGTGTTTTAAAAACAATTCCGCATATGTGTGGTGTTATTTTTGGGTTTACAACTCTCGTTACCATTATGAATTTTGGGTTAGTGAATGTCTTTCAAAAATATCCAATTATTCAAGAAATCCTTAAATATACTGGAACGCTTTTTTTAATTTATTTAGCTTATAAAATTTCTTTTTCAAAAACCAGTTCAGATAGTGAAAAAAAGAATCCAGTAAAGTTTATAGAAACGTTTTTTTTTCAATTTATAAACCCAAAATCAGTCATTGTATCGGTCATTATGGTTTCAACATATGTTGACAGAAGCAATGATTTTTTATTTTATTCTTTTTGGGTTATTGGTGTAGCATTTCTATTTGCAATAATTAGTATTAATTTTTGGACCTTAGTGGGTAAATTTTTAAGAAGATTCGCTACAAATGAGAAATTTATAAAGAGATTCAATTACGTTATGTCACTTCTTTTATTAGCTTGCATAGCAACATTTTATCTATAATTTGATTCATAATTTAGCCGAAATAATCTATAAGATGTAAATTTATGAAACCAGGAAATAAAAATTCTTATAAATCTTTAAAATCTATTAATATAAATGGCAAAGATTATAAGTATTATTCTTTATCTGAAGCTGAAAAAAATGGTTTAAAAGGTATTTCAAATTTACCTAAGTCATTAAAAGTTTTATTAGAAAACCTTCTTAGATATGAAGATGATTTGTCAGTTACTAAAAATCAAATAGAGTCAGTTCAAAAATGGTTAGTAGAAAAAAAATCCAATATTGAAATCGCTTATCGACCTGCAAGAGTTTTGCTGCAGGATTATACTGGTATACCTGCAGTTGCAGACCTAGCTGCAATGAGAGAAGCTGTAAAAGAAAAAAACAAAGATCCAGATACTATTAACCCTCTATCGTCTGTTGATTTAGTCATCGACCACTCAGTTCAAGTAGATCGTTCAGCCAAACCAGACTCCTTTGAAAAAAATGTTGATATAGAATTTAAAAGGAATGGTGAAAGATATTCTTTCTTAAAATGGGGACAACAGGCTTTTAATAATTTTAGAATTGTTCCTCCAGGTACAGGTATATGTCATCAAGTTAATTTAGAGTATTTATCAAAGGTTGTTTGGTCAGAAAAATATAAAGGAGATGAATATTTATTTCCAGACACCTTAGTAGGAACGGATAGTCATACTACAATGGTAAATGGATTGTCAGTCCTTGGTTGGGGTGTTGGTGGAATAGAAGCCGAAGCAGGAATGCTTGGACAGCCAATTTCAATGCTAATTCCAGAAGTAGTTGGTTTTGAGCTTAAAAATAAAATGCCCGAAGGTACGACTGCTACTGATTTAGTTTTAACTGTTGTAAAAATTTTAAGAGATAAAGGTGTAGTGGGAAAATTTGTTGAATTTTATGGAAATGGATTAAAAAACTTATCCCTTGCTGATAGAGCCACTATTGCAAATATGGCTCCTGAGTATGGTGCTACATGTGGTTTTTTTCCAATCGACGAAGAGACTTTAAAATATTTACAGTTTTCTGGAAGAGATGAAAATACCGTAGCGACTGTAGAAAAATATTCTAAAGAACAGGGTTTATGGGCAAGTGATAATATTGAATTTACCGATAGTGTTTCATTAGACATGTCTTCAATTGTTCCAACAATATCTGGACCAAAAAGACCTCAAGATAAAGTATTATTAAATGAAGCATCATCTGGATTTAAAAAAGTATTTGCAGATACTACATCAAGGAAAGAAAAACATATTTCAAAGGTTAAAGGAACTGATTTTGAAATTAAAGATGGCTCTATATTAATTGCAGCAATAACATCATGCACAAATACATCTAACCCCAATGTTTTAATTGGAGCAGGTTTGCTAGCAAAAAAAGCTGTTGAATTAGGTTTAAAAACAAAACCCTGGGTAAAAACTTCATTAGCACCAGGATCTCAGGTAGTTACTGATTATTTGGAAAAATCTGGCCTTAACAAATACTTAGATGAACTAGGTTTTAATTTAGTTGGTTATGGATGCACAACATGTATTGGAAATTCTGGACCTTTGCAAGACAACATAGTGGAAGCAATTGAAAAAGAAGATATATATGGTGTATCTGTTTTGTCTGGTAATAGAAATTTTGAAGGTCGTATTTCTCCACATATAAAAGCAAACTATCTTGCATCCCCTCCACTTGTTGTTGCCTATGGATTAGCTGGTCATATGGAGGTGGATTTATATAAAGATCCTTTAGGTAAAGATAAAAACAATAAAGATATTTTTTTAAAAGATATTTGGCCTTCGAACAAACA
The DNA here is from genome assembly GCA_902574725.1 of uncultured Pelagibacteraceae bacterium. Classification (GTDB taxonomy): domain Bacteria; phylum Pseudomonadota; class Alphaproteobacteria; order Pelagibacterales; family Pelagibacteraceae; genus Pelagibacter. The sequence goes on along the minus strand of CACGPA010000001.1, from coordinate 39,987 downwards.
AATAGAAGAAACTTTAAGAGAAGCATTAAATGCTGAAATGTTTGTTAAAAGATATTCAAACATTTCCAAGGGACCAATTCAATGGCAAAAAATAAAAACTGAAAAAAGTAGTATTTATAATTGGGATCAAGGGTCAACCTATGTAAAAAAACCACCCTTTTTTGATAATCTTCCAGACAAACCAGAGGGGTTTAAAAAAATAAAAGATGCAAGACCATTATTAATATTGGGAGATATGGTTACTACAGATCATATATCTCCAGCAGGATCCATACAAAAAGAAAGTCCAACTGGCGAATATTTCATGGAACATCAAATTTTGCCAAAAGATTACAATTCTTATGGATCAAGAAGAGGAAATCATGAAGTTATGATGAGAGGAACATTTGCCAATATAAGAATTAGAAACGAAATGGCACCTGGAACTGAAGGAGGGTATACAAAGTTATATCCAGAAGGAAAGGTTATGCCAGTTTATGATGCAGTAGTAGAGTACAAAAAAAGAGGAACAGATTTAATTGTAATAGGAGGTAAAGAATACGGAACTGGCTCTTCTAGAGATTGGGCAGCAAAGGGAACAAAACTTCTAGGAGTAAAGGTAGTTATTGCTGAAAGCTTTGAAAGAATTCATAGATCGAATTTAATTGGAATGGGGATTCTACCATTACAATTCATTGATAATATTGACAGAATTAAACTAGAACTAAAAGGATCTGAACTTATAACTATCATTGATATAGAGAAAGGAATAAATCCATCAGGCAGTGTTCATGTTGAAATTAAATATGCATCAGGAGATATAAAAAAAATTAAGACTTTATGCAGAATTGATACTAAAAATGAATTGGAATATTATAAAAATGGTGGCATTCTGCAGTATGTTTTAAGAAATATGATTTAATTTTATGGATGAAGATATCGAAATAATAAATACGAATACAAGAAACGAAAAAATAAAAAATTTTTTTATAATTAATAAAAAAAAGATAATTACGTTTGCATCACTTTTTATTTTAATAGCTATCTTTTATTTTCTTTTTTTAGAAATTAAAGAAAGAAATAAAATAAAGCTAGCTGAAAAATATAATAAAATTAAAATAGAACATACTATAAATAATAAAGAAGATACTAAAAATAAATTGATCGAAGTAATTTTTGAAAATGATGCTACTTATTCTCCATTAGCATTATATTTTATAATTGATAATGAAATATTAACTGAAAACGGTGAAATTAATAAATTATTTGATCAAGTTATAAATAAAACAAAATTAGATAAAGAAATAAAAAATTTAATTATTTATAAAAAAGCATTATTCAATTCTGATTTTACATCTGAAAATGAACTATTAAATATTTTAAATCCAATTATTAATTCAGAAAGTATTTGGAAATCACATGCTTTGTACTTAGTGGCAGAGTATTTTTATTCAAAAAATGAAAAAGAAAAGTCAAAGGAATTTTTTAACAAAATAGTTGGAATGAATAATAGCAACCAAAATATTAAGGTAGAGTCGCAAAAAAGACTAAATAGAGATTTTTAGTGAAAAATTTAGTTAAATTATTTGTTTTAATTATTTTTATAAGCAGCTGTTCTTTTAATCCAAATTCTTCGCTGTGGACAAAAAAAGTTAAAATTAAGAAGGACAATATTTTAAACACAAAACAGATTGTCAAAAAACAAAAAATTTTAGAAAATGAATTAAACACCAGTCTAAAAATTAATCTATCAAATTTAAAAAAAGAAAATTCTTACTTAAAAAATTTTACTAATAATAGCGGAAGATCTAATTATGAAGGGGGTCTGAAAAGTATTTCTAGATATAAATTTTCAAAAATTCAAAATTTTGATCAATACGAACCAGAAATCGCTATAGATAAAAATAATATTATTTTTTTTGATAACAAGGGAAATATATTAAAATTTGACAATAAAGCAAAATTAAAATGGAAAAAAAATAACTACTCTAAAACTGAAAAAAAAATGAATCCAATTTTATTTTTTTCAACTAGTCAAAATTATTTGATAGTAGCAGATACAGTTGCAAAATATTACGCACTTGATATTAATTCTGGAAAAATTATATGGTCTAAAAATAATAGTGCCCCTTTTAACTCTCAAATAAAAATATTTAAAGATAAATTTTTTATTGTTGACTCCGAAAATGTTATAAAATGTTTTTCAATAAAAGATGGTTCTGTTGTTTGGTCTTTTAAAACTGAAAAACCATTTATTAAATCACAGAAAAAAAATTCTTTAGTAATAAAAAATAATAAAGTTATATTTAATAATTCTTTAGGAGATATTACTGCTTTAGACTTATATACCGGGGATCTTGTTTGGCAGACACCTACACAAAAAAAGGCAATTTATGAAGATGCATTATTTTTAAAAAATGCTGACCTTGTTGTTGGAAAAAATTCTATTTTTTTATCAAATAATACTAATGATTTTTTTTCTATTAATGTTGATACAGGTATAATTAATTGGAAGCAAAAAATTAATTCTGAATTGACACCTACATTTATTAATAATTTAGTTTTTTCAATTACCAACGAAGGATATTTTGTTATTATTGATTATGAAACTGGAAATCTTATAAGAAGCACGAATGTTTTTAAAAATATTAAAAAGAAAAAATTAAAAAAATTTAAACCTGTTGGTTTTATTGTTGCTAAAAAAAATATTTATTTAACTACTACAAATGGGAGATTGTTTGTTATTGATATTTCAACTGGTATTACTAAATCTGTATTAAAAATAGATGGTGAAAAAATTTCAAGACCAATAGTTCTTGGAAAAAATCTTTTTATAATTAAAGACAATTCTATAATAAAATTAAATTAACATGTTATTAAAATTACTTGATAAGTTAGGTAGAAAAAAAACTGTATTGGATAGAGGTCCATCTCACCCGGATTTTAATAAAGCAAAGCCTTGGATGAATAGATATTATGTTTTATTTAGATATAGACCCAAATGGTTTCCATTTAATATATTAATTCATGAAATGTTAGATGATGATCATGGAGAGGGAGTTCATAATCATTTATGCCCTTATATTACAATTGTTATAAGAGATGGTTACTGGGAAACAACTAAAACGGGAAAATTTTGGAGGGCAGCAGGCTATATAGGTTTTAGATCTGCTAATAATTTTCATAGAGTGGACTTAAAACCTGGAACAAAACCTTTAACAATTTTTATTGCAGGTCCATTTGGTCTAAGAAAAGGCCCACGATCAGAATATGGAATAGATTTTAAGAGCAAGATTAAATGATTCAAAAATTTTTTAATCTTAAAGTATCAACTAATGGACAAAAACTATATGAATTTACTGATAAAACACTGGAATGGATAAAAAAAAATAAATTTAATAATGGTTTAATAAATATAAGTATTCAACATACAAGTGCTTCTTTAATAGTACAAGAAAATGCAGATCCAGATGTTCAAACAGATTTAATTAATTATTTTGATAAGCTGGCTCCAATGAAAAATGACCTATACATTCATACAGCCGAAGGAAAAGATGATATGCCAGCTCATATTAAATCAGCACTCACTAATAATCAGATATCTTTAAGCATCAAAGATAAAAAATTATTGCTAGGAACTTGGCAGGGCCTTTATTTATTTGAACATAGGCTCGAATCACATACTAGAACATTAATACACCATTATATGGGAGAGTAGTTTTTTGCAGTTATTAGCCATATTTACCAATAGTTAATTAGTATATCAATCGGTATAAATTATGTTAGCGTTTACAAAAAGCTACTGGTTGATTCGGTAGCAAATGTTAAACAACAAAGGGAGCTAAATATGAAAATATTATCAGGCCTTACTGGGACTATTAATAGTTTAACCAGTGTGGTTATAGCTTTACTTGGACTAGGTATCGTTGTTTCTCTTTTAGGTGGAAACGTTCCATTTGTAGGAGGAGTAGCAGAGAATATAGTAAGTCTAGTTCAAGGACTAGGAGATGCGGGTATCGTAGGTTTAGTTGCAGCTATAATAATTCTGAACCTATATAAATAGCTACACATAAGAGTTGAGGTAGCGTTTTTCCCTCTAGTAGTTAAATTGATTCCCTAATTTTCTTCGCTAAAATTAGGGAATCTTAAACCAAGGAGAATTATGAATACATGGATAAATAAAATAACAGCATATCTTAACAAATTCCTTGAAGTTGGTGTTCTTTTATTAGCTGTTTCTGTTATTGCAGAAATATTATTTGGACCAAATGTAGCTTTTTTTGGTTCAAAAGTTACGGCAAACTTGATTAGTTTATTAAATAGTCTTGGAGAACAGGGTGTTGCTGCTTTAATAATAGTTTTTGCTGTTATATTTGCTTATAGAAAATTATTAAAATAATTAAATAAAAGGATTGTAAGCCCATTGAAGAATAGCTTGTCGCTGTCTTCTTCTGCAACTTAAATCTCCTCTTTCACAATTTTTTTTAATTGCTAGAACATGCCTTCTAAAATTTTTCCATCTTTTAATTTGAATTTCATCTATATGGGGAATTTTTCTTCCATTGCAAAATCTACAGTACCATTGAAACCAACCCAAAGGATCTTCTTTAAAGATCCATCCTTTTTTTAACCAGTGTTCTCTCGATAATCCAGATTTAACTCTAAAACGATTTATATTTATGTCGAAAGTTTTACTTAATTTTGCATTTATAAGCCAAGATTTTGGAAATTCTTTTATTTGTTTTTTATTAAAATACGATCCTCCAAATACTCCAAGTTTCAACATTTTTTTAGGTGTAAGCTCTGGTTTAAATATTTTATAAAAATTTAAATCAATTATTTTTTTTTTGTATAATTTTTTCATTAATTTTTTGGAAATTTATTCAGTTAATAATTTTTGATACAGTTCTTCATCTGCATCGCCTTCACAACCAAATACTAATATATTCGAATTTTCGTTAAGATTAATTTTTTTTCTTATTTCAATATCATTATACATCCCAATTAAACTTACTATTCCTGGAGTTGAACATTCACCACCAACAATTTTTTCTTCACTGAATTCAGAATTTGAAAGAGATTTTACAGTTTTACCAATATAATTATCAGAAACAGTCACACAATGACTTACTGAATTTTTTAATATTTCCCAGGGAACTAAAGATACTTCATCACAAGACATACCTCCCATTAAACTTTCTTTTTTAATTGAAATTTTTTCAATTTTACCACTTTTAATACTTTCTAAAACACAAGCGGCACTTTCTGGCTCTACTACAATAATTTTAGGAATATAATTTAAATATCTAGCAATACCTGCTACCATACCTGCTGCCATACCTCCAACGCCAGCTTGTAATATAACATGTGAAAATTGTTCATTATTAATTTGTTCTGATATTTCCTTCATCATCACTGAGTATCCAGCCATAGTTAATTTAGGTACCAATTTATAATCTTCCCAAGCTACATCTTGAACTATTTGCCAATTATTTTGCTTTGATTGTTTAACACATTCTTTTAAAGAGGCGTCATAATTCCCTTTTACTCTTATTACATCCGCACCAAAACTTCTCATTACTTTTGCTCTGAATTCACTTACATATTCACTAATAAAAATTTTACATTTAAGTCCTAATTTTTTTGACCCCCAGGCAACAGATCTTCCATGATTTCCAGCTGTGGCAGTTGAAATTACTATCTCTTTATTTCCTTTCGAAACCTTTTCAACAGCATAAGCTCCTCCAAGAGCTTTAAAAGATTTTAGATTAAATCTTTTAGATTCATCTTTATAAAAAATGTTATTTAGTTTTAATTTTTCAGAAAGTTTATTTAAAGATATTAATGGAGTAGGAGAATAGCTATCCCACGCTGATATCACTCTATAAGCTTCATCTATTTCACTTTTTGAAAGTATAGATAGAATATCATTTTTACTAAATTTATTTTTTTTATTTATTAAAAAATTTGAATATTTCCAATTAGAAACTTCAGATTCAAAAGGCATATTTTAGCAATCTAAAGTGTTATTTTTTTCCCATTGAGTAACTGAACTTCTTTTGTCAAAAGAATCAGTTCTAAAAAAATCTTTAATTTCTTCTTTTTTTAATTTTATATAACTATTGATTACTTCATCTCCAAAAGATTCTCTTAGAATTTTATTCTCATCTAGTTTATCCAAAGATTCTTCAAGTTCATCAGGAAGTTTAGCTAGATCTGGATAATTTTTGTAATCAGTATACATGTTGCAACTTAGTGGTTCGCCTGGATCGAGTTTCATATTTAATCCGTATAAACCTGCAGCAATAATTCCTGCTTGCAACATATATGGGTTTGCTGAACCATCCATTAATCTTAATTCAAACCTTCCTGGATCTGGTATTCTAATCATATGTGTTCTATTATTTCCTGAGTAAGAAATACTAGATGGCGACCATGAAGCACCAGATTTTGTTGGAGGTGCATTTATTCTTCTGTAACTATTAATTGTTGGATTAAAAAAAGCAGATAAAGATTCTGCATTTTGCATTATACCTGCTAAAAAATTATATGCTAATTTACTTAGACCATATCTGTTTCCACTCTCTAAAAACTTATTAGTTTTACCACTCCACAATGAAACATGTGCATGACATCCATTACCTGTTAAATTTTCAAATGGCTTTGGCATAAAAGTTGCTCTCAAACCATGTTTTTCCGCTAATGTTTTAACCATAAATTTAAAAAAAACATGTCTATCCGCTGTTATTAAACAATCTGAATAATCCCAATTCATTTCAAATTGACCATTGGCATCCTCATGGTCATTTTGATAAGGACCCCATCCCAATTCAATCATGCTGTCACAAATCTCTTTTATTAAATCATATCTTCTCATTAAAGCAGATTGATCATAGCAAGGTTTGGATTGAGTATCTCTAGTATCTGCAATTCCAGATCCATCGGGTGAAATTAAAAAATATTCACACTCAACACCTGATTTCATTTCTAAACCTTTTCTAGAAAGATTTTTAATTTGATTATTTAGCATTACTCTAGGTGAAGCACTAACTGGTTTACCTCCCATCCATAAATCTGAAGCTAACCAACCAACTTCTTTATTCCAAGGTAATTGAATTAAACTATCAGGATCAGGTATTGCAAACATATCTGTGTCAGCTGGCGTCATATCTAACCATGTAGCAAAACCAGCAAAACCAGCTCCATTTTTTTGCATGTCTGCTATAGCTCTAGCTGGTACTAATTTTGATCTTAAAATTCCAAATAGATCTACAAAACTTATTAGAAAGTATTTAATTTTTTTTGTTTTTGCAATTTGAGCTAAGTTTTTTGACATAATTTATCTTAGCATAATTTTAATTAAAAAAAGATAAAAAGAAATCTTTATAATAAATCAAATTTACAAATATTATTATTAATACAGCTATAATGGCGCCATACTTTGCCTTTGGCCAAGCGAGCCTTGCCATTCTGCTAGGAGTTTTATTTGTATTATTTTCTGATTTATTTTCTTCCATTGAGAAATAAAAAAAAGGGCGCACAAAAAATATTGTGCGCCCTTAATTCTTTATTAATTAACCATCGGTAACGTTACTTTTCCAATCGTTTGGCCCATGTCTTTTTCTTGCAAGCTTTTCATGTCTTTCATTTTCTTGCTTTGCAGAAATAACATGCCAACCTATCCAAATGATGAACAAAAGGATTACTAAAATGCCCTCAGATCCAACACCTGGATATATAGCACCTTGCACTTCTTTAGCGCTTAAGTGATCAATCCAATTAGTTACTGTTGCCATATTGTCCTCCTTTACCTAGTTGATGAGGCTACAGATTTTTCATCTTCTCTTGCTGCCTCCATTATTTCGTAGTCTAAACCTGCTATTTCAACTTCTCTTGGAATTCTAAGTTTACCCATTCCATGAAGTATTTTAGCTATGGTCCAACCTGGTATAAAACCAAGTACTACGAACATTACTAACGCTCCTATGAACATTCCTAATGGATTGATTGATGCGTATGTAGCTCCGTCCCACATAGCTCCAACACTGTATCCTGATGAAGGATATCCATTTAGAACAAATCCGCAAATCACAAGACCTGCGAAACCAGCATAACCGTGTACAGCTACTGCACCAACAGCATCATCGATTTTGAACTTACGTTCAACCCAGTAATGCAATTTGTATGCAACAACAACACCGATCATACCTATGATCAAAGATTGTATTGGGTGATACAAGTCATTACCTGCAGAAGCACATATTACACCCGCTAGTCCTGAAGAGTATGTCCAGAAAGGATCTCCTTTTGAGATCACATATCCAGCCAATAATCCTCCTGATAACGACATCAAGAAGTTAAAAGTAATACCACTTAATGTTGTTGGAGTTACATATATGTTTGTTGCGGTAAAGTATGTTACACCTTCCATTCCGTATTCAGGTCCAAGATTGAATATAGGAATATTACAAGCAGCATAGAATCCCCAGAAACCTGTATAAATTAGAAACAGTCCAACTGTTACTAACCAAGGATTTCTTGGCCCTATGTTTCTTGGTTCTCCACTTGATGTGAATTTTCCTATTCTTGGTCCTAAAACAGCTAAGATACCTAAAGCAAATCCACCAGCACATGCGTGAATTACACCTGATGCATAAGCATCATGGTATCCAAGTAATTTAAGCATCCATCCGTCGAAATGCCATCCCCATGCAGCATCTATTGTCCAGAAAACTGATCCAATAGCTATCGCTAATATTCCAAATGCAAAAGTTGTAATTCTTTCAATTACAGCACCTGAAACAATTGAAGCAGCTGTCCATGAGAATAATAAAAACGCTGCCCAGAATACTCCACTAATATGATCACCTAAGTTAACGGCCATTAAACTACTGTTTGGCACGTACCACTTGGCACTAAAAGTAGATTCATCTGTTATTAGAGCTGAACTTCCATTCATTATTGATGGAGCAAGCCCTGGTCCCGTTGGAAAAGCCCAATATATCCACCAACCAAATAAAAACCACGTAACTGTTACCAAAGGTATCAGCATTGTGTTTTTCATTAATGTGTGTTGATGATGTTTATATCGAGAAGCTCCAACTTCATACATACAGAATCCGACGTGAATTAAAAACATCAGTACCACTGTTATCCAGTAGTAAAATTCTGTAAATATGGTTGTTAATGCACCTAGTTCGTCAGTCATTAAACCCCCTTTTTTTGTTATAACAATGTTGTTACTTTAATTTTATCAATAACAATGTACAATGGTAAAAAACCTAGTCTGAACGCCTAATTTTTATAACTCATCAACCTATGGTAGATTTTTTTTATTAAAATTTTCTGTAAGCTTTTTTAAGATCAACTAACGGATGATTGGGAGACATTTGAAATTTTACCAAAAGTTCTCTTGCAATCATATCTCTGTCTTGTTGATTATCTGGAAGTTTAATTTTTTTTGGAATTGTAACCCATCCATTAGCATTTCTATCAAAAACAGCAGGTCTATTTTCTTCATATCCCATATGAACATCTTCTAACCAATTAAGATCATCCCAACCCATGTGTTCAATATATTTTTTTAGAAATGGCGTAAGTCTTTTATAATCAGGCAGCAAGTTTACATCATATCGGTATCCGATAGTTTGACCAATCATTTTTTCTCTAGCCGATTCCTTCTTTTTTACTAACTGACCTTTTACTTCTTTAATTTTTTTTATTTTTTTATTTTTATTTTTCTTTTTAGCCATATTTAAACTTAAATTTTGTGAAAGTCGTCAACTCCTACAGTATGATTTGTACCTGATAAAGGAACTTTTGCTAACGCAGAAGCTTCCATAGTTAATGCTGCTAAATCTTCTGGCTCTAACGAATGAATATTTGTTTTACCGCAAGCTCTAGCTAACAATTGTGCTTCTAAAGTCATTGAGTGTAAATAATTATAAACTCTTAATGCAGCATCGTCCGGATTTAATCTTTTTCTTAATTTTGGATCTTGAGTTGCAACACCAACTGGGCAACGACCAGTATGACAGTGATAACAATGACCCGCAGGCACTCCCATTTCTTTTTCGAAATTAGATTCTGGAATTTCTTTATTACAATTCAAAGCCATTAATGCTCCTGTTCCAATTGCTATTGCATCAGCACCTAGCGCCAAAGCTTTCGCCATATCAGCGCCATCCCTAACACCACCAGCATAAATTAATGTTACTTTTCCTGTTTTACCAACATCGTCCAATGCTCTTCTAGCTTCTCTTATACCAGCAATACCTGGAATACCAGTATTCGCAGCAGCTATGTGGGGTCCTGCACCAGTTGAACCTTCCATTCCATCTAAAAAGATAGAGTCTGGTTCACACTTCGCGGCCATACGAACATCATCATAAACTTTAGCTGCTCCAAGTTTTAATTGAATAGGTATTTTGTTTTTAGTTAATTCTCTAAGTTCTTTAACTTTCAAAGATAAATCATCAGGTCCTAGCCAGTCAGGGTGTCTCGCAGGTGATCTTTGATCAATTCCTGCAGGCAGAGATCTCATTTCGGCTACTTGATCAGTAACTTTTTGTCCCATCAAGTGACCACCCATTCCAACTTTTTGTCCTTGACCAATAAAAACTTCTATTGCGTCAGCAAGTTGAGCATGATGTGGGTTAAAACCATATCTAGATTGAATACATTGATAATACCATTTTTCAGAATATCTTCTTTCATCAGGAATCATTCCACCTTCACCAGAGCAAGTAGCACTTCCAGCCATTGTTGCACCTCTTGCTAAAGCAGTTTTTGCTTCATAAGAAAGAGCACCAAAACTCATACCTGTTATGTAAACTGGAATATCTAGTTCTATTGGATTCTCACATTCTGGACCTATTACAGTTTTTGTTTCACACTTCTCTCTATAACCTTCAATTACAAATCTTGTTAATGTTCCAGGTAAGAAAACTAAATCATCAAATGTTGGAATTTTTTTCATCAATGCCATTCCACGCATTCTGTATCTTCCTAACTGAGCTTTAATATGAATATCGTCAATTACCTCAGGTGTAAAAATAGAATTATAACCTAGTAAACTTTTATTTCTTTTTGCAAATTCACTTTTTCCATTTGCATTTCCATTTTTCTTTTTTGCCATTTTATATAGCTCCTTTTTTCTCAGTTGGTTCTAGAGCATCGTAATTCCAAAGTTTTTTACCAGCAACAACTTTAGTCATTTTTGATACATCAAAATTTTCACCAATTTCAGCTACTTTAAGTTTTCTGTCTAACCAATCTATATCGTTTTTTGTCATAGGAGCTTCTACAGCATCACTACCATATGAACCAATTTTTCCTCCAACATAAATTGTTCCATCATACATAGAGTCGCCTAAATTTATTCCAACATCTCCTAAAATAACAATTCTTCCTCTTTGCATCATAAATCCTGTAAATGCACCAGCATCACCACCAACAATTATTGAACCACCTTTTTGGTCTATACCAGTTCTTGCACCAACACTTCCTTTGCAAATTAAATCACCACCTCTAATAGCTGCACCAAAACAAGATCCTGCATTTTTTTCTATCACAACTTTACCTGCCATCATATTTTCTGCACAAGACCAACCAACACGTCCATTAACTCTAACCATTGGTCCATCTATAGAACCAACACCAAAATAACCTAAACTTCCTTCAAAAATTAAATTAAGTTTATTTAGTATTCCAACTCCTAAACTATGTTTTCCTTGAGGGTTTTTAATTACAATTGTTCCGTAACCTTCACCCATTAATTCATCAATTCTGTTATTAGCTTCTTTACAATCCATGTCTTTAACATCAAGTTCAGTTCTTTTATTAAAGTCTACATCATGAGTTCCCCAGTAGAAGAAATTTTCAGCTTCATCTGGATTAAAGAATTTTTGCTGTGTTTTTCCTGTTAAAACTTCAGTGTGCATTCCCATTGACTGGGCTTTTGTTTTTTTCTCAGCTGTTTTTAAGTTTGCCATACTTTAACCTCTCCATCAAAAGGATCGTAAGTATCTATCTCTTGAGGAAGTATAGATCTAATAGCGATTTCTTCTGATCCCATAGCAACTAAATCATCTGACTCGTATAATACCAGTGGTTTTGCAGCCATTGTATCTTTTGCCATTCCTAAAGAATCTTTTGTTGCAACAAAATAAGTGAAAACACCATCAAGTCCTGTAAGAGACTCTCTCATTCCTTCTTCTAAGGTTGCTCCATTTCTCATTTTTTCAGCAAGGAAAACTGCAATTAATTCTGAATCGCATTCAGACATAAAACGCATTCCTTTATTTTCAAGAGCTCTTCTATTGTTCCAATAATTTGTTAATTGGCCATTATGAACCACAGAAACATCTGCAAAAGGATAACCCCAAAAAGGATGGGCTGACTTAATATCCACACCGGACTCAGTTGCCATTCTCGCGTGGCCTATACCATGAGTTCCTTGTATTTTGTTTAAACCATATCTTTCCGATACAGCAGTAGCATCACCAAGATCTTTTATAAGCTCGAGAGATTTTCCAATAGAAAGTATCTCAACATTTTCAATACTTTCAATTGCTTTTGAAAACCACATTAAATCTTTGCCATATTGAATCTCATATCTATAGGAATAGGGAGTTAATTTTTCTTCCTTAATAATAGGAGCTCCTAAATCTGCAAGTTTTTTATCTACAATTTTTTTTCTTTCGTCATAAACACTTTCATCTTCATTTACTGACGTACTACCTTCTCCAACATTTTCGCCTACTTTAAATCTCAATATAAAGTTTTGACCATCATTATTGGCATAAAGAGCATATCCAGTTGAGTCAGGACCTCTATGTTTTAATGCTTGGAGCATATTTCGTAGTTCTTCACCTACGTCAGAAGATTTACCTCTATGTATAAGTCCTGCTATTCCACACATACTTTTTCCTTTATTAAATAATTACTATGGTAGACAATCCAAATAAGTATCCAGATCCCATTGAGTTGTAGCACCTAGGAATTTTTCCCATTCGTCATTCTTATACCAATGGAAAACTTTATACATTTCATCAGGCATTGCTGATTTAATTACTTCATCTTCAGCTAATCTGTCTAAAGCTTCACCTAAACTTAATGGAAGTTTTTTAACTTCTTTACCTGCTTTTTTAGCTTCATACATACTTCTAGATTCAGGTTTAGATGGTACTAGTTTTTTTGAAATACCATGGTCACAAGCTTTTAATAAAGCTGCACCCAGTAAATATGGATTGTGCATTGAGTCAACTGATCTGTACTCAAATCTTCCAGGAGCTGATACTCTTAGTCCACAAGTTCTGTTTTGATATCCCCAATCAGCATAAACCGGAGCCCAGAAACCTTGATCCCAAAGTCTTCTGTAAGAATTAACTGTTGAAGATCCCAAAGCAGTTAAAGCAGGCAAGTGTTCCATTATTCCAGCAATGGACTGTAAACCAATTTTACCTGGTAGCTGCATATCTTTAGTATCAGGCATAAAAGTATTCGTTCCACCCTGCACATAACCAAAAACTTCCTCTACTCCAGGTAATTTTTTATTACCTAATTTGTTTGTTACAACTTTTCCACCTTTCCATAAAGACATGTTTGTATGACAACCGCTTGCAGACACACCCATAAATGGTTTTGTCATAAAGCAAGCAATTAAATTATGTTCCCTAGCAACTTGTGCACAAATTTGTCTGTAAGTAGAAAGTCTATCAGCATTTCTTAAAACATTATCGTATGTCCAGTTTAATTCTAATTGTCCCGGAGCATCTTCATGGTCACCTTGGATCATATCTAGACCCATTGCTGAAGCGTACTCAATTACTTTCATAAACACAGGTCTCAATGATTCAAATTGATCAATGTGATAACAGTATGGTTTAGAAAAACCTGCTCCAGTAGGAGTTCCGTCAGGATTTTTTGTCAACCACATCATTTCAGGTTCAGTTCCAACTCTTAATTCTAATCCATGTTTTTTTTCAAATTCATCCATAAATATTCTGAGATTTCCTCGACAATCAGAAGTTAAATGTCCTCCTGGATTTTGTCTTTCTTCTCTGTTTCTAAAACATGTAACAAAAACTCTTCCAACTCTTTTGTCCCAAGGTAATTGACAGAAAGTTTCAGGATCAGGTATACCAACAAGTTCCATAGCTTCTGGACCATAACCGATATAATTTTTGTGTCTGTCTACAAATAGGTTGGCAGTAGATCCATAAACTAATTGAAAACCTTTTTCTGCAGTTCTTTCCCAATGGTCTGCGGGAATTCCTTTACCAACAACACGTCCCGTTACAGATATAAATTGGTAATAAATGTATGTAATTCCTAATTCGTTAATTTTTTCTCTTACGTTTTTTACAAGTTTCGATCTTCCTGGTTTATTTACGTGTTTTTCTAGATCAGTCATGTTTCCCCTTAAATTTTTTTATAAAATAAAAGTTAGCTGATAATTTAATTAGTGTCTACAGCGTAAGTTTAGCTCCACGGAAATGGACTGCTCGAAGTGGGGTGTAATTCACCTTTCTCGTATCGGTTGAATCTGAAAGGTTTTAATAAATCTCTTTCTTTACCTAATAATTCGTCAGCGACTAATTCTCCAACACCAATCATTTTGTATCCATGATTAGAGTCTGCGATAAAATAAACATTTTCACAGAAACGGTCAAACACTGGAAATGAATCTGGGGTAAAACAACCCAAACCACCTGACGGTCCTTTGTGATAAACTTTTATTTTTCCTTCAAATCTTTTTTGGCAGTGAGCTAAAGCAGAGCACCACATATGTGCAAACTCATCGGTTGTTTGATATTCAGGCGAGTCAATACCATATGGATCAACTTTTACATTTTCAGCTGGTTTAGTTATTTTATAAGGTGCAGCACCTCCTTGAACGCCTTTAAAATTAAAATCAGGCTTGTAATATATACCCCACATTTTGTCTGTAATTAATGATCCATCAACATCAGAAAATAAATGCGCATCACTATCAACATGGATTACCGGAGGCATTTTTCCATCGTCCGTTTTTTGGAAATTTGGATCAACTCCTAAAACTCCTTCAGTTAAAAACCAGTATATCCACATTGGATAATCTTTGTGAGTAACACCTTTTTGATCTTTAATTGAAATCTTGTTTGGTAATTCTAATTTATCCCAAAATGTTTTTACCCATGGACCAGCTCCTATAACTACTTGCTCGCATTCAATTGTTCCTTTTGATGTTACAACACCAGTTACAGCTTTACTGTTACTACCTCTTTTAAATCCAGTAACTTCTGTGCCTGTAATAATTTTTACTCCTAAAGCTTCAGCTTTGTCCGCGATACCATAAATTGCAGCAGAATTGTTTGCATAACCACCTCTTTTTTCATGCAAGACCGAAGTAATTCCTTTTGCTTGCCAATCATGAAACATATTTTTCATATATTTTGCTGAATCATTTTTTCCTTCAATAAATTCTGATTCATAACCGATAGCTTTTTGTTGTTCATAAATAGTCGTTACATCTTTTCTCATGCTTTCAGGACTTATCTGCATATAACCTACAGGATGATAACTAAATTTTTTTGGATCACTTTCCCAAATTTTTACACTATGAGCCATCAGCTCTCTCATTGCTGGTTGAAAATAATTATTTCTTACAACTCCACATGCAATACCACTTGCTCCTGATGCTACTCCACCTTTGTCTATAACTACAATGTCGTTATTTGAACCATTTCCATTTTTTTTAATTTTTTCTGCTAAGTGCCAAGCGGTACTTAAACCATGAATACCAGCACCAATTACAACATATTTAGCTTTTGTAGGAAATGACATTTACGATCTTACCTTTTTCTTTTCTGGGTCATAAAATGGGAATGGAACAATTTTTGCAGGAATTCTTTTTTGATGTCCATCAATTTTTCCAATTTCTACATTTGTTCCCATTTCTGAATATTTAGCATCTATTCTACAAAGAGCAATATTTTTGTTTAAGATTTTAGACAACATCGCACTAGTTATTATGCCAACTTGACCTCTACCAATATGAACCGTATTACCATTTGCTGCTGGCTCATGACCAGCTAGCTCAAGTCCAACTAATTTCTTTTGAGGACTGTTCTTTCTTTTTATTAATTCTTCTTTACCAATAAAGTTATCTTCTTTGGTTTTAAGAGGTACTGTAAATCCTATTCCTGCCTCAAAAGGATCTGTTTTGTCATCGAATTCATAACCATAAAATATTAGTCCTGCTTCTGTACGAACCATATCTAAAGCCTCTAAACCAAGTGGTGAAATATTAAATTCTTTACCAGATTCCCAAACTTTATCCCAAACAATCGAAGCATCTTTTGGATGACACCAAATTTCGAAACCTAATTCTCCTGTATATCCGGTTCTTGACACCATAATTGGAGTACCAGTAACACTATCAATTCTAGCAATTGTTAATCTAAACCATTGTAAATCTTTAATTGATGGTTGAGTGTCAGGTGTCCAAACAAATTTTTCTAAAATTTTTCTACTATTTGGTCCTTGAACAGCAATATTATGAATTTGATCGGTAGATGATTTTACCCAAACTTTAAAATTTTTCTTTTTCGCTTGTTCTTTAAGCCATTCACCACCATATTCCTGTCCACCAATCCATCTAAAGTTATCTTGTCCAAATTTCATTAACGTACCATCGTCAATCATGCAGCCATTTTCATAACACATCGCAGAATAAACAACTTGACCCACAGATAATTTTTTTACATTACGTGTAAGTGTGTACTGCATTAAATTTTCGGCATCTGGGCCCAAAATTTCAAATTTTCTAAGTGGAGATAAATCTGTAACAATCGCGCTTTCTCTACATGCGGTATACTCTTTAACTGCGCCATACTTTGTATAATTATTTGCTAGCCAATATCCATTATAGTTAATAAAATTTTTAGTTAACTTAGAAGTCTTTGCATGAAAGCCAGTTTCTTGAGTAATTTTTGGTTCCGAACTTGTATTCACTCTAAATGCCACTCCTTTAGAAATTTTTTTATCTTTAGAATAAGTTCTAACAAAAATATCCGTTGGATTCCATCCATTTGCTGGATCAACATCGCAAGGACATGCTGAAGAAGCGCATGTTAAATCTTTTAAAGCTCTAAATAGCACATAATCTCCAGGCCTAGACCAAGGCTCATCAAAAGAAGCAACATTGTTTGCATCAATTGCTGTATTAAAAAAAAGATTAATTGCTATCCAGCCTTTTCTTGGTTTTACGTCATATTTTTTTAAGACACCATTAAAGTTTGTAGAACAATTGATATGACCAAAGTACCCCATATCTTCATAATATTTTGCAGTACATGCATAATTAAAAGTATCATGTCTTCCAACTGTATCTCTTACTACTTCAATTACAGGATCGTGGTTTGCATCAAAGAATTTAGAAAATAAACCCGGCATAGGGTAAGCAGCCCCCATAAATGTTCTCGTTGCAGTAGGATCAATTATGTTTTCTATTCCTTTATCAAGTTTTTTTTTATCAAAGGCTAAAAAATCTGAACACTGTCTTCCACTTGTATCAATAATTTGTATATACTCTCCTTCTTTTACATCGTAAGTTTCAGCAGTCATTCTTTTAATAAATTTTTCTGAATTAGGATCATAAAGAGGTTCAGGCAAAACATATTGTTCTTTTTTTATTTCAAATTTAGCTCTATGTAAGAAAATAGTTAAACTTGTTGGTGGGTTTTGATTATGAACGTTCATTTTAACTCCTGGGGAAGCAACCATAACGATACATTCATCTTTTGATTTTATGATTATTTTTTCACCCATAGGACAATCTTCATTAAATATAATTGAAGATTTAGATTTATTTAATTCAAGATTTTTTTTTTTAAATAAATTCAAAATTTTTTGATCTTGATTAATATTTTTTTTTAAATAATCTCCATTTGAATTTTCTTTTAAATTAAAAATTGATAAGTCGCTTTTTCCTTTTGAGTTAAAAACAATAATTTCGCAAGTTTGTTTACCTTCATCATTTATGATCTCTAATTTATCTTCTGGAAAAATTTGAAGAACATTAATACCGCCACCAGTAACAACATATCTTTCAACCCCAGGTGGCAAAATATTTAAACCTGGTTCTCTTACATTATAACTGCTTTCACTCATGTTTCCTCATTTTGAACGACACTATTTTCTAAATAATATATTATATAAATATGTTCTAGTTGACTATAATTTTACTTAAGCACATACTTAGAAACTTAATATATTAGGAAAGGGGAAAAATATGAGAAAAATAATATCTCTTTTATCTGCTATGATTATTTCAGTAGTTTCGTTTGCTGGAATAGCTAATTCAGCGGATAGTAAGAAACCTATTGTTATCCCAACACACAATTGGTCAAGTCAAGTTGTAATGGCTTACGTGATCGGCGGAATTTTTGAAAGTATGGGAAACAATGTAAAATATGTACCGGCTGACTCTCAAGCTGTATATGAATCAATTCGTATTGGCGATGTAACTATATCACACGAAGTTTGGGAATCTGCTTTTGGTAAATCATTTACTACAGCTCTTGATAAAGGTGGTTTACTAGACTGGGGAGATCATGAAGCAAGAACTCTTGAGGATATGGGATATCCAAATTGGGTTGCTGCAAAATGTCCTGGTCTACCAGATTGGACTGCTTTAAAAAATAAAGATTGTGCTAAAAACTTTGTAACACCTGACTCAGGTGGAAAAGGTCGAATGTTAGAAGGACCGCAAACTTGGCACGGAGACTTAATACCTCAAAGAATTGATGCTTTAGGATTAGGAGATCTTTGGACAGTTAAATTTGCTGGAAGTGCAGATGCACTTTGGGCAGAATTAGCAGCTGCTAAAAAAGAAGACAGAGGAACTATCATTTTTAACTGGACACCAAACTTTACAGATGGTGCTGGTTTTACATTTATAGACTTCCCTCCTTACACTGCTGGTTGTAGACCAGAAGATGGTGGAGATGGAAAATGTGGTTCACCAGATGGTTATTTGAAAAAAGCTGTTAATGCAGACTTTCCAAAAACTCATCCAAAAGCAGCGGCTATGTTTAAGAAGCTTTCATTTTCTACAGGTCAAATTGGTGCAATGGCAGCTTTAGTTGATGTTGACAAAATGACTCACGAAGATGCAGCTAAAAAATGGTTAGCTGATAATAAGAGCGTTTGGCAAGCTTTTACTAAGTAAGGGTAAAAGTTAATAAATTAAAATCTCCCCCAACAAAGTTGGGGGGGATTTTTTTTTATTTAATTTTGTGTAAAATATAAAAATGAAAAAATATATCTTTTATATAATTTTAAGTCTTTTAATAACAACTTCAGTATCAGCTCGAAAAACAGGTTGTGAAGGAGATTGTGAAAATGGTTTTGGTAAGTGGACCTATACAGACAAAACTACTTACGAAGGGAATTGGGTAGGTACAAAAAAACATGGTCAAGGAACTGAAATTTGGCCTAATGGATATATTTATAAAGGTGAATTTAAAAACAGTGAGTGGAGCGGTAAAGGAATTTTAACTTTTCCAAACGGCGCAACTTATGAAGGTGAGTGGGCCAACGGTTTTATGAATGGAAAAGGAAAGTTTACTTGGTCAGATGGAAAAGAAAAAATAGGAACTTGGAAAAACGGAAAACTACAAGAATAATTAAAATAATGCCACAATATACATATTTAAATAAATTAAGAGAATTACCTGAGCCAGTTAGACAGTTTGGTGGTCTTGTTACTCTAACAATTATTGTAATTTTATCCTTTGCTATTTTAAATATTTTTTGGGGCGGGGGTGATGAATTAATTAGAAAAATGAAACTAGAAGAGGAAAGAATTGCACAAGAAAAAAAATTGAATGAACTGATTTCAAAACTTCCATCAGGTATTCTAGTAACCTTTGATGGTACTGATAATTATAAATTAACCGAAGAACTATACGAGGCAGTTTGCAATGCAACAAAACTTATTCCTCAACGTGCTATTATGGCTGCTCATTTTTTAAATTATGAAGCTTATGAATTATATAATATTAATGGTAATAAAATTGATGAAACATTTGTTAAATGGGACAAAGAGAAAAAAAAATGTTTTGCTGGTTACACTGTAAGTGGAAATAATGTTGGTGTAAATAAAAAGGCAGCAGTTACTGGAGAAGTTTTAAGTTTTTTAAGTACCGGCATTGATACCAGAGTTTATTTTATTAAAAATTTTTAGGGAGGAAAAACAACAATTATATAGATATTATTTATATTAAATTTCGTATAACTTATTAAAAGATTATGACTGATGCGATAATAAAATGTGAGTCTGTTTATAAAATTTTTGGGGCAAATGCTAAAAAAATGCTTCAGGAAGCAAATGGAAATGTAGACGCAAAAAAATTTCAAGAAAATGGATGTATAGTAGGTGTGAATAATGCTTCTTTTGAAGTTTCAAAAGGAGAAATGCTAGTTGTAATGGGATTATCAGGATCAGGAAAATCTACATTACTAAGATGCATTTCTAGATTAACTGACGCAACTGATGGAAAAATTTACATAGAAGGACAAGATTTACTCTCATTAAAAAATAAAGAATTAATTGAACTAAGAAGAAATAAAATGGGGATGGTTTTTCAAAGTTTTGCCCTACTTCCTCATAAAACAGTTTTGGAAAATATTGCTTTCCCACTTCAAATTAAGGGAGTTAAAACTCAAGATAGTATCAATAAGGCAATGGATATGGTTAAACTAGTTGGTCTTGATGGAAGAGAAAATTATTTTCCTCGAGAACTTTCAGGCGGACAACAACAAAGAGTAGGTATTGCTAGATCATTAGCTGTTGAACCTGATATTTGGTTTTTAGACGAACCTTTTTCTGCATTAGATCCATTAATTAGAAAAGAAATGCAGGACGAATTTTTAAGACTTCAAGCAAAATTGCAAAAAACAATTATGTTTATTACACATGATTTTGATGAAGCTTTAAAACTTGCTGATCGTATAGCTATTATGAAAGATGGAATAATTGAACAACTAGATACTCCAGCTAATATTGTATTAAATCCAGCAACAGAATATGTAAAAAAATTTACTGAAGAAGTTCCAAGAGAAAAAGTTTTAATAATAGAAGATATAATGGATGCACCAACTACCGAGAATTTGAGCGATTTAAAAGTTTCAAAAAATGAAATAATTGAAAATGTAGCTGAAAAGATTTTAACTCAAGAAAAATCAGTAGGTGTAACAGATGAAAATAATAAAATTGTTGGAACTGTTCAACCTTCAAAAATAATTCATACTGTTTTTGGAGGAAGAAAGAATAACGATTAAAATATGGAATTATTAAAAAAATATCCAAAATTATTTCAATGGTTGTTTTTATTAATTGTTTTTTTTGCTTTATGTTTTGCAATTGATGTTCCTGAAACCTACAAATTTATAAGAGGTCAGGCTGAATTCATTAAAGATCCAAATCAAAGTACTTACACGTTATTCGGCAAAGAAGTAAGGTATTACGCATTTGACACACTTTGGAGATTACCTCCTTTACTTGGATGGTTGCCAATTTGGATAAATGACGCTTTATTTTTCTTATTAAATGAGTGGATGCCAATGGAATTTTGGAATGAAGACACTCAAGAATTTAAAACTCGACCATTAGTACTACAAATAACAAGAAATATAACTGCATCTATGACATTTCTAATTGAATTAATTAGAGAAATTTTATTAGGAGGTGTTGAGACAGTTGTGGCATTTACCAGTTGGGACTGGATAGATAAAAATCCTTGGGCAGAACTGCCAGGTTTACCTTGGACAATTGTTGCAGCAAGTGCTGCGATATTAGGTTACAAACTGAGTGGCAAGGGCTTAGCTATATTTGCTGGCTTAGTAATGATTTACATTTCCGTATTTGGTCAATGGAAACCTTCAATGCAAACCTTATCTTTTATATTAGTGGCAGCGCCACTTTCTTTTATTTTTGGTTTGACTTTAGGTATTATGGCGTTCAAGAGCAAACGTGTTGAGAAAGCATTATATCCAATTCTTTTAGTAATGCAGACTATGCCACAGTATGCAGTTCTAGTTCCTGCAATGGTTCTCTTTGGAATTGGAGATCACGCTGCAGTTATTATAACAATGGTTGTTGCTATCCCTCCAATGATCTTATTAACTTTATTAGGTCTTAGAGCTGTTCCTCCCGAAGTTATTGAGGCTGGGAAAATGAGTGGATGTAATAATTGGCAACTCATGACCAAAGTATTAATTCCAACTGCTAGAAGAGATATTTTAATTGGAGTAAACCAGGTCATTATGGTGTGTTTTTCTATGGCAGTTATTGCAGCTTTTATTGGTGCTAAAGGATTAGGATGGAATTTATTGTTAGCCTTAAACCAATTGAATATTGGATTAGCATTAGAAGCTGGTTTATGTATTAGCTTGATTGCAATCCTGCTAGATAAAATGTCCTTAGCTTGGGCAAATAAACAAGAAGACTATTTTGGTAATCTGACGTTTTTTCAACGTTATAAAAATACATTGTTTTTTGCTGGCGCAGTATTGATTGGAGCGGTACTTGCTTACATTGGTTCTTTTTATCTTAAAGATGGTTATAATTATTTATATGAGGTACCTCACAATAAAGGAATATCGACTGCAGATTTTTGGAATAAAGGTGTTGATTGGATTTGGGATACTTTTTTTCAAACTTTAAAAATATTTAACACTTGGTTAATAGTAGAAGTTCTTCAACCAATGAGAGCTTTATACCTAAGAATGCCAGCAGTTGCTACTTTAGTATTAGTTGTTGGAGCAGGGTATATTATTGGTGGAATTCGTTCAGCTTTTACAGTGGGCGCGTTAGCATTATTTATAGCTCTAAGCCCGTGGTGGGATAGAGCTTTAGTTACAACTTACATGGCAACTTTTGGGGTTATTATATCTTCTACAATCGGATTTGTTGTTGGAACTTTATGCCAACAAAACAAATATACCACAAATTTTATGTTGGCAGTTTGTGATATTTTTCAAACGTTTCCTTCGTTTGTATACTTAATTCCGGTAATGATGCTTTTTGGAATTACAGATACATCAGTATTAATTGCAGTTATTATTTATGCAACTATACCTGCCACAAGGTATACTATTGAAGGATTAAGAAGTGTTCCAGCTGGTTTGCATGATGCAGCTACAATGTCAGGTGTAACTAAATTACAAAGATTATTCAAAATAGAATTTCCTTTAGCATTTCCTCACATGATGCTTGGTTTAAATCAAACAATCGTATTTGCTTTGTTTATGGTAATTATAGGAGCATTTATTGGAACAGAAGATTTAGGGCAATATATTCTAAAAGCTTTATCTGATAAAGCAGGTGGGGGAAAAGGATTAGTACTTGGTATTTGTGTTGCTTTTATAGGTTTGATATTTGATAATTTAATTCGAACTTGGGTAGAAAAAAGAAAAAAACATCTTGGCATAGATTAAAAATGAAAAAAATATTAGTCATTGGCGGTGGAGCAATGGGTTCAGCATTTACAATTCCTTGCTTAGAAAATAAAAATAAAGTTACTATTACAGAACCTTATAGTAAAATTTTTATTAAAGACTTATCTTCAAAAAAAAAATTTCATTCAAGTTTAAAAATAAACCTTCCAAAAGGTTTAAAATTTAGAAAATTTTCCACTGATTTATTGAAAGAAAAATTTGATTTAATTGTAATTGCTTTAAGCCTTTCAGGTATTAATTTTATTAGTAAAGAAATAAAAAAGTTAAAATTAAAAAATCCAATATTAGTACTTACTAAAGGATTAAAATACGAAAAAAAATATAATAAAATTCTAACGATCTCAGAACAATTAAAAAAGAATTATAATGGAATGAATATTTCAGTTTTAAAAGGCCCTTGTTTGGCCAAGGAATTAGCAAGAAAAAATCAAACAAGTGTAATTCTAGCGAATAAAAATATTAAAATAGCGAAACAAATAGGCAAGATGATTTCTACAAAATATTACGTTATAGAATTTTCTAACGATGTTATTGGTGTAGAAATATGTTCTGCAATAAAAAATATATATGCAATGATAATAGGAGCGGGTCAGAGTTTAAATACGTCATCAGGTTTATTTCAAAAATCAATAATTGAAATGAAATATTTAACTAAATATTTTAAAGGAAAAGAAACAACAACTCTAGGACTTGCAGGAGTAGGTGATTTATATGTTAGTGCGGCAGGAGGAAGAAATAGTAAAATGGGAAGTTATTTAGGAAAAGGATTTACATTTAAAAAAGCAAAAAAAAAATTTATGCCCAAAGATACAGTTGAAGGAGAACAACTTGCTAGAGAGATAGCACCATATATATTGAAAAAAATAAATAAAAAAAAAATTCCTTTGATGACCAATTTATTGAAAACTATCTTAAAAAATAAAAAATTAAATATAAGATTATAAATAAAATTTATTTTTTTGATTGATCTAAAAAAGTTTTTAAAGAGTCATCCATTGCTGTTGCCCATGGAGTATGATGTATTGGTCCAACTGATCCAGTAACTGGTGAAGAAAATGACTTATTTCTGTATGTCATAATATCTTCTACTTTGTGATGCTCCCATTCTTTAAAATGTTTCCTAATTAATTCA
Organism: uncultured Pelagibacteraceae bacterium; assembly: GCA_902574725.1. Classification (GTDB taxonomy): domain Bacteria; phylum Pseudomonadota; class Alphaproteobacteria; order Pelagibacterales; family Pelagibacteraceae; genus Pelagibacter. Next base: position 15,368 of record CACGPA010000001.1, on the reverse strand, counting down.
AAATCAATTTTTGGATAATCAGATAACTCGTGCAATTCCTTAGTATATTCAGTTTGAAAATCTATCATCTGATCAGGATTTTCTAATTTTTCTTCCATAGCAACCCATTTATTTATATCTTTTTCAATTTCTGAACTATTTGGAAGTTTAATTTTATCCATTATTACATCTCTTGCATACCAAGCCTGGCAGTCAAACATATTAAACGTATGAAACTGATCTTGCATTCCCAAATAAAATAATCTGTGATTATTTTGCCAAACAACACCTTTATATAGTTTTGGTGGATATAATCTATTTCTAGTTTTTAATTTTAAGTCTTCAGTTAAAAAAGGGAAATGATGAAGATAACCAGAACATAAAATTATTGCATCAGCATCTTGCTTATGACCATCTTTGAAGATTGCTTTATTTTCATCTAGTCTGTCTAAATAATGAACTTCTTTTACTCCGCTAGGCCATTTAAATCCCATTGGGTTATGTCTATAGCCTATGGTTACACTTTTAGCTCCGTATTTGTGACATTGAAGGGCAACATCTTCAGCTGAATAACTACTTCCTAAAACAATAACATTTTTACCTCTGAATTCTTCTGCATCTCTAAAATCATGTGAATGTAATATTCTTCCCGGGAAAGATTTCATTCCTGGATATTCTGGAATAAATGGAACAGAGAAATGACCAGTAGAAACAACAATATAATCAAAAACATCTTTTAAAAATTTATCATTTTTTTTATCATGATAAGTAACTTCAAAATTATTTCCATTATGAACTACGCTAGAAACATTAGTGTTAAATCTTACTTTATTTTTTAGTTTACCTTTTTTAACTCTACCAATTATGTAGTCATATAAAGCTTCTCTTGGTGGAAAAGATGGAATGGGTTTTCCAAAATGTTCATCAAAGGAATAGTCGGCAAATTCTAAACACTCTTTAGGGCCATTGGACCATAGATATCTATACATACTGTTAGGAACAGGGTCACCATATTGATCAGATCCAGTTCTCCAACTATAATTCCACAACCCTCCCCAATCATCCTGTTTCTCAAAACAAACTATTTCAGGAATTTTTTCACCTTTTTTTTCGGCTTGTTCGAAAGCTCTTAGCATTGAAAGACCACAAGGTCCTGTTCCAATAATAGCTACTTTTGTCATTGAATTTTCCTCATTTAAACACAAATTTATAAATGTATTTTACTAACAAAAAAGTAAAAATTACAATAATATTTTATTATGAAAACTAATTGGAATTACCCCACTTCTGTATGGGTAGGAGAAGATAGAATTAAAGATTTATCAGAGGCCTGTAAAAATTTGAAAATTTCAAGCCCATTATTTGTAACAGATAAAGATCTTATAAATCTTGAAATGACTAAAACTATTATTTTAGAGGTTAAAAAAAAATTTACTAATTTAGCTATTTTTTCAAATTTTTCGGGAAACCCTATAGGAGAAAATGTAGAAGAAGGAGTTTTAGAATTTAAAAAAAATAAATGTGATGGAGTTATTGCTTTTGGAGGAGGCAGTGGGTTAGATGTTGGTAAAGCTATAGCTTTTATGTCGGCACAGTCTAGACCTATATGGGATTTTGAAGATATAGGAGATTACTGGAAAAGAGCAAATGAAAAAAATATTGCCCCAATTATTGCTGTTCCTACTACAGCTGGTACCGGATCGGAAACTGGACGTGCTTCAGCAATTATTAACAATAAAACAGGAATAAAAAAAATTATTTTTCACCCAAAATTTTTGCCTTCAGTTGTTATTTTAGATCCAGTTTTGACAGTTGACTTATCTCCAAGATTAACAGCTGCTACAGGAATGGATGCTTTAGCACATAACTTGGAAGCTTTTTGTGCACCCGGTTTTCATCCAATGGCAGACGGTATAGCTATCGAAGGAATGAAATTGATAAAAAAATCATTAATAAAAGCTGTAAATAATGGAAAAGATTTAGAGGCAAGAGCAGATTTATTAGCAGCAGCAAGCATGGGATCAACAGCTTTTCAAAAAGGTTTAGGTGCAATTCATTCTTTAAGTCATCCTGTAAATGCACAATTTAATGTTCATCATGGTTTATCAAATGCAATTTTTATGCCTTATGTTCTGACTTTTAATAAAGCTTTAATAGAAGATAGAATTATTTCAATTTGTGATTATCTTAATTTAGAAAAAAACTTTCAAAGTTTTTTAAACTGGATCTTAGACTTAAGAAAGGAACTTAATATTCCACATAAACTTTCAGAAGTTATCGATGTAAAAAAAATTAATTTAGATAAATTATCAAAAATGGCTCTAGAAGACCCATCTACAGCCACTAATCCGAAGAAAATGACGATTGACGATATGAAAATTTTATACGAACATAGTATATCTGGGAAATTATTTTAATGAAGAATTTAAATTTATTAGTTGTCGAAGGAAATTTGCAAAAGGAGAATGAAAATTTTAAAAATTCAGGAATTCCAACTCATGCAGAAAGTTTAAAAGAAAGTCTTTCATATTACACTAACGATCTAAACATTGACGTGTTTAACCCATGTGCAGAAAAAAGTTTTGATAAAATATTACCTAATATTAAAAAATATCAGGGATTAATTTGGGGAGGTAGCAGCTTAAATATTTACAATGATTGTATTGAAATCCGAAGACAAATTTCTTTTATGAGAGAATGTTTTAAAAATATTAAAAATATCCTAGCAATATGCTGGGGAATGCAAGTTGCGGTTACAGCAGCAGGTGGTGAAGTTAAAAAATCATCCAATGGTGCTCATATCGGTATAGCTAAAGATATTGAAATTAATGAAAATGGTTTAAATCATCCATTGTATAAATCAAAAAATAAAAAATTTAATTCACCAGCTTTTAATTTTGATGAAGTAGTTACTTTACCAAAAGGAGCAAACCATTTGGCATCAAATAAAATCAACAAAATACAAAGTATTCACTTTAAATCCGGAATAAGTGACGTGTGGGGTTTGCAGTATCACCCAGAAATCACATATCATAAAATGATTACTTTAATTAAATTTAGAAAAGATAGATTAATAAATGTAAGAAAATGTTTTAAAGATGAAAAGGAAATACAAGATCACATAAATTTTATTGAAGAAGAAATTAAAGTTTCAGAAAAAGATTCTAGAATGTTAGAGTTAAAAAATTGGTTAAATTATTTAAAATCTGCTGCTTAATTAAAATAACCCGTCAATCTCACCCTTATTATTTATTTTAATAGAATCTGCAGCAGGAACTCTTGGTAAACCCGGCATAGTCATGATTGATCCACAAATAACAACTATAAATTCAGATCCAGAAGAGAGTCTTACTTCTCTAATTGGAATTTCATGACCCGAAGGCGCTCCTTTGAGCTTTGGATCAATCGAAAAACTGTACTGAGTTTTTGCTATACAAACTGGTAATTTTCCATAACCATTTTTTTCAAATTTTATCAGTTCTTCTTTAACTTTTTCATCTGCTGTAATTTTGCTGGCTTTATAAATTTCTTTAGCTATTGTTTCTATTTTATTCCACAAAGTTTCTTTTTCATTATATAAAAATTTAAAATTATTTTTTTTCGATTTTTTACATATTTCTACAACTTTTTTGGCTAAATCTTTTGTGCCTTTTCCACCATTTGCCCAATGAGTACATTCACTGACTTCTACATTCAACTTTTTACAAAAATTAGATATAATTTTAATTTCAGCTTTTGTATCTAAAACAAAATGATTTATAGCAACAACAGGGTTTATTCCAAATTTTTTGATATTATTTATATGTCTTTCAAGATTAACTAATCCTTTTTTTACGGCTTGTATATTTTCTTTTTTTAAATCTTCCTTTTCAACACCACCGTGCATTTTTAAAGCTCTAACTGTAGCAACTATCACAACACAACTTGGTATTAGATTTGCTTTTCTACATTTAATATCTAAAAATTTTTCCGCACCAAGATCTGCACCAAAACCAGCTTCAGTTACTACGTAGTCTGATAGTTTTAAAGCTGATTTAGTTGCTATAACTGAATTACATCCGTGAGCTATATTTGCAAAAGGACCTCCATGAATAAAAGCTGGATTATTTTCTAAAGTTTGAGTTACATTTGGTCTTATTGCTTCTTTTAATAATACTGTCATAGGACCTTGAGCATTTAAATCTTTCGCATAAACTGGTTTTCCGTCCTTTTTGTAAGCAATAGTTATATTTCCAATTTTTTTTTCAAGGTCTTTTAAATTATTGGATAAACAAAATATAGCCATAACTTCAGAAGCTACCGTAATGTCAAAACCATCTTCTCTTGGAAAATTTTTAGACGCACCTTTTGTATTTATATTTATTGCCCTTAAAGCACGATCATTCATATCCATAACTCTTTTCCAAACAATTTTTTTATCATCGATGTCAAGTTTATTGCCCCAATAAATATGATTATCTATTAATGCAGATAAAAGATTGTGAGCTGAAGTTATTGCATGAAAATCACCAGTAAAATGTAAATTTATTTGTTCCATTGGAACAACTTGAGAATAACCACCGCCTGCTGCACCACCTTTCATACCAAAAGAAGGACCAAGACTTGGCTCTCTCAAACAAACTATCGATTTTTTTCCAATTTTATTTAAACCATCACTTAAACCAACAGATACTGTAGTCTTACCTTCACCCGCTGGAGTTGGAGTTATTGCAGTTACTAAAATTAAGTGACCATCTTTTTTACTTTTTATAGTTTCAAGGTATTTTAAATTGATTTTTGCAATATGACGTCCCATAGGACTGTAAGCTTTATTTGTGTCTGGTACTTTAATTTTAGCTAAAATATCCTTAATAGGACGCATTTTCGCTTTTCTAGCTATCTCAATATCAGATTTAACTGCGCCCATTTTCAATCTTATTAAAGTTTGTAATTATGGTTGAGATTTCTATACTTTATTATTTAATTTTTAAAGAAATAAATTACACTTAACAAAATATAATATGCAAAAATATTCTGTTTTCAGCCTTATAAAAAATGCTTTCAAAGGCCATAAAGATTGGGAAGTAGCTTGGAAAGATCCAACCCCAAAGGCTGAGTATGACGTTATAATTATAGGCGGTGGTGGCCATGGTTTGGCTACCGCTTACTATCTTGCTAAAGAACACAATATTAGAAATGTCGCCATCGTTGAAAAAGGATGGATAGGAGGAGGAAATGTTGGGAGAAATACAACAATTCTTAGATCAAATTATATGCACGATGAGAATGGCATGTTCTATGAAAAAGGTATGGATTTATGGAAAAGCATGAGTCAGGATCTAAATTTTAATGTGATGTATTCCCCAAGAGGAATAATTAACCTTGCTCATTCAGATGCACAAATGAATGCTTATGCAAGAAGAGGAAATTCTATGAAATTAAATGGAATTGATGCTGTGCTTTTAGGAAGAGAAGAAGTAAAAAAATTAGTTCCAGTGTTAGATTTTTCTGAAAATGTAAGATTTCCAATTTTTGGTGCTTTAATGCAACCAAGTGGAGGAACTGCTAGACATGATGCTGTTGCTTGGGGTTATGCACGACAAGCAGACTCAATGGGTGTAGATATTATTCAACACTGTGAAGTAAATGGATTTGATGTGGTTAATGGAAAAATAAAAGGAATTAAAACATCAAGAGGAAATATTAAAGCAAAAAAAATAGGATTATGTGTGGCAGGAAGCACATCCATTCTTGCTGACATGCTAAACATAACGTTGCCAATAGAAACTCACTTGTTACAAGCATGTGTTTCAGAACCAATTAAACCAATATTAGATCATGTTGTTACTTTTGGTGCTGGACATTTCTATTGTAGTCAATCAGACAAAGGAGAAATGGTAATGGGGGGAGATTTGGATGGATACAATAGTTATGCTCAAAGAGGTAATCTACCAACTTTACAACATGTTTTGACTGAAGGAATCGCAATGCTTCCATTTCTAAGTAAACTTAAAATGTTAAGAACTTGGGGAGGTATCATGGATATGTCAATGGATGGCTCTCCAATAATAGATAAAACTCATATTGGAGGTTTATATTTAAATTGTGGTTGGTGTTACGGAGGTTTTAAAGCAACACCTGTCTCTGGTTGGACTTTTGCTCACACAATAGCCCAAGATAGAGTTCATGAATTAAATTCTGGATTTAGTTTAAATAGATTTAATACTGGTCATCTAATTGATGAAAAAGGCCTTGGTACAAAAACTTGGATTTCATAAATGCTACATATTAAATGTCCACATTGCGGATTAAGATCACAAAATGAATTTTCATATGGTGGAGATGGAACAGTTAAAAGGCCTGAGTTAAATAAAGAAGTACCAGATAAGGAGTGGGATACTTTTGTATATTTAAGAAAAAGTCCAAGAGGAAAACATATAGAGCTTTGGCATCATATTTCAGGATGTAGACAATGGATTAAAGTCGAAAGAGATACAGCAACACACGAAATTTTTAAAACATCAAAGGCTAATGAAGATATTTAGTTATGTCACAAGAATTTAGATTAGATAAAATAGGTTTAATTAATAGAAATAAAAAAATTTCTTTTAAATTTAATGGGAAAAAATATTTTGGCTATGAAGGAGATACACTTGCTTCTGCATTAATTGCAAATGGTGTTCATCTTATTGGAAGAAGTTTTAAGTATCATAGACCAAGAGGTTTTTTTGGAGCAGGAGTTGATGAACCCTATGCCATAGTTCAGTTATATAGAAATAACGAAACAGAGCCAAATGTTAGAGCAACTGAACAGGAACTTTTTGAAGGATTAGAAGCAAAAAGTGTAAATTGTTGGCCAAGTGTAAATTTTGATATTGGAGCAATAAATAATTTTTTAAACAAATTTTTCCCAGCAGGCTTCTATTACAAAACTTTTATGTGGCCAAAGAGCTTTTGGTACAAAATTTATGAGCCATTTATTAGAAAGGCAGCTGGATTTGGAGTTGCATCTACAAAGCATGACAATGAAAGATATGAACATAAATATGAATATTGCGACTTATTAATTACAGGCTCAGGTCCTTCTGGTTTAGCAAGTGCATACTCTGCAGCAAAAAATGGCGCAAGAGTAATTTTAGCTGAAGATAAACCAAGATTTGGTGGAAGTTTGTTAACTAGTGAAGTGAACATTGGAAATCAAAATGGAAAAGATTGGGCAGACAAAATAATAGTTGAGCTTAAAGAAATGCCTAATGTGATAGTTAAAAATAGAGCTCAAGTATTTGGTTACTATGATCACAATATGCTTGTGATGTCAGAAAGATTAAGTGATCATTTACCAAAATCAAAAAAATATACTCCAAAACAAAGACTTTGGTACATTAGAGCAAAAGAAGTAATAATTTCATCAGGTTCAATAGAAAGACCAATTGTTTTTGGAAATAACGATACACCAGGAGTGGTTTTAGCGTCTGCAGCTAAGGAATATTTAAAAGTTTATGGAGTTTTAGTTGGTAAAAAACCATTAATATTTACAAACAATGATAGTGCATATGAAACTGCAATTGAATTTAAAAAAAATAATATTAATCCAATAATATTAGACACAAGAGAAAATCCAGATTCCGAATTAATTAGTGAAGCAAAAAATATGGGTATCGAAATAAAATTTTCTCATGTGGTAGTTGCAGCGAAAGGTTATAAAAAAGTAAACTCTGCTGAGATAGCAAATATTTCAGAAAATAAAAAAGACTTAGGTAAAATCGAAAATATTACTTGTGACTGTATATGTGTTTCAGGATTTTGGACTCCAACAATACATTTAACTTCTCAATCAGGTAATAAAACCAAATTTAATGAAGAAATAGATGCTTTTGTTCCAGGTAAATCAAAACAAAATGAAACAACAGTTGGTTCTGCTAATGGGATATTTTCTTTAGAAAAAACTTTAACAACAGCTTTTGAAAAAGGTCACGAAATATCAAAAAAACTAACAAATAAGGATAATAAAATTTCAGTTCCCAAAGTTTCTGAAAAAAAATTTACACAACATGATAAATTTTGGTGTGTTCCACTTCCAAAAGAAAAAAATTATAAAAGATTTTTAGATTTTCAAAATGATGTATCAGTTGCTGATGTAGAGCTTGCTCTTAGAGAAGGATACAGATCAATAGAACATGTAAAAAGATATACAACATTAGGAATGGCAACTGACCAAGGAAAAACAAGCAATCTTAATGGATTGCAACTTGTTTCAAGTATTGAAAATAAAATAGTTCCTTCTGTAGGACATACAACATTTAGACCACCTTTCACTCCTGTTTCTATAGGTGCAATTGTTGGAAGAGAGATTGGTAAACATTCTAAACCAACAAGAAAATCACCAATGCATTCATGGCACGAAAAACATAATGCTGTTTTTGTTGATGCTGGTATTTGGTTAAGGCCAAGATATTATAAACAGGGCAATGAAGGTTTATTTGAAGCTTCAAAAAGAGAAGCTGAAAATGTAAGAAAAAATGTTGGAGTGTGTGATGTGACTACATTGGGAAAAATTGATGTAAAAGGTCCTGATGCAGCAGAATTTTTAAATAGAGTTTATACAAATGCTTGGCTGAAGTTACCCGTTGGAAAAGCAAGGTACGGAGTTATGCTAAGAGAAGATGGAATAGTAATGGATGATGGAACAACAACAAGAATTTCAGAATATCACTACCACATGACTACTACTACTGCGCAAGCTGCAAATGTTTTATCTCACTTGGAATATTATTTACAAATAGTTTGGCCAGAATTAAATGTAAATGTTGTGTCAACTACTGAACAGTGGGCTGGAGCAGCTATAGCTGGACCAAAATCAAGAAATTTATTACAAAAATTATTTCCTGATACAGATGTTTCGAAGGAAGGTTTACCATTTATGGGATATTTAGAAAGCAATCTATTCGGTATTCCAGCAAGAATTTTTAGAATTTCGTTTTCGGGAGAACTTGCTTATGAAGTAAATGTTGAGTCTGATAATGGGAATTTTATGTGGGAAAAAATAATTGAAATAGGTAAAGAGTTTGCGATTCAACCATATGGGACTGAAGCTTTATCAACATTAAGAATAGAAATGGGACATGTTGCGGGATCAGAATTAGACGGTAGAACAATTCCCTATGATAATGGTTTAGATGGATTGGTTAGTAAAAAGAAAGATTTTATTGGAAAAAGATCTTTAAATAGAAAAGCATTTATAGCACAAGATAGACAAAAAGTAGTTGGTGTTGTTCCACTTGATAAAAAAACAAGTATTCCAGAAGGATCTCATTTAGTAAAAGATGCAAATGCAAAACTACCAAATCCAAAACTAGGTCATATTTCTGCTTCATGTTGGAGTGTTGAATATAATAACCCATTTTCACTTGCTATTCTTAAGGATGGAAAAAATATGATAGGAAAAAAATTATTTGCTTTATGTCCAGTAAAAAATAAATCAATACCAGTAGAAATTGTTTCATCACATTATGTGGATCCGAAAGGAGAAAGAGTAAGATCATGACACCATTATCTGCATTAGAAAATATTCACAAAAAAGGACTTTTTGGAGAACATGAATCTAAAGAACAAAAAGATTTAATTAAGATTTCTGAAATAAAGAATTTATTAATAGTTCAAGTAGTCCAATATAAAAAATCAAATGTTTCTTTAAAAGATATAAAGATTGACGGACTTAATTTAAGTAGCGAAGCACTAAAAGTAACTAGTAATAAAGATACAAGAATTTTATGGACTGGACCTAATAACTGGTTATTAGTCTCAGAAAAAAAGGAAATTTTAAAAAATATTAAAAATGATTTTAAAGATAGTGATTTTGCTGTTACCGATTTATCACATTCAAGGGCAATAATTCAATTAGAGGGCAAAAATTCAATAGAAGTATTAAAAAAAGGATGTCCATTCAATTTTAACGAAATTGAGAAAAATGTTTGTATAAATTCTGTGTTTAATGGAATTACAATCACAATAGATATGATTGAAGATAACTCAATAAAAATAAGACTATTCGCACTTAGAAGTTTTGGAGAGTCTTTATATCACTCGGTAACTGATGCTTGTTTAGAGTTTGGTTATAAAAATATTTAATTGATTCATTAAATTCGAGTATAGGTTTAATTAATAAAACTGTTAGTAAATTAAATTACATTATTGTTTTCAAATTTAATTAGTTGTACCAAAACATCGGAGCGAATCTTTGAAAATTAAAAAATTATTTTTTATGTTATTTGGTTTAACAACTTTAAATGGTTGTATTGAAACTACTGCATTTTTAGGACCAGCTATATCTGTAGGAACTACAGGAAATGTTTATCAAGCTAGTTTATCTTACTCCACTAATAGTATTATACACAGTGCAACGGGAAAAACACCCATGGAACATGTCACCAATTTTTTTGATCCTAATGATGAGTTTGATGGAAACTTGAACCTTATTGTTGCAGATAATATTAACGATGTTAAAGAATCTTTAAAAATAAAAAAAGAAAATTTACTACCTTCTAAAACTGAAAAAAAATCTGAGAAAGTGGTAAATTTAAACATAGAAGATCAATTCATACTTTTTTAATTAATAAAGTAGAACTAATTATCAATAGTTAAATTCATATACACAGAGTTAATATCTTCTTTGTAGTGAGCAAAGGATTTACAAACTTTAAATCCACACAAAACAAATAATTTTCGAGCAGGCTTAAAGAATTCGCCAGCACCAGTTTCTAAGCTTATTTTTTTTATACTTAGTTTTTTAGCCTCATCTATAAGATGTTTGATTATTTTAATACCGTTTCCTTTTTTTCTAAATTTTTCAACTAATCTTATCGATTTAAATTCACCATGTTCCTTATTTAGAAATTTTAAAGCTCCACATCCAATTAACTCATCATTTTCCCATAAACTCCAAAATTTTATTGATGAGTCTTTAAGACCTTTTATGTCTAGAACATGCGTGCTTCCTTCAGGAGAAACTGATCTTAATTCGATAAAATGTTTTTTTAATAACTCATCTACTTCAGGGTTATCAAAATTTCCTTCTATAGATTTCATTTTAATATTTTTGTTAGCGGTTCTATTTGTCCAATTTTAAAAATAATTACATCATCAGAATGGTAACCATATTGGTTAGAGGAATTTTTGAACCTTTTTCCAGGTTCCATGATCGGTTCTAAAGATAAAACAACTGTTCCCCAATGCATTCCTAAAACTTTTTTACTTTTTAAATCTTGCCCTATATTAAGAGCTTCCTCAGGATTGGTATGGTAAATTGATTTATCTTTTTTAGGAGCCATAGGATAAAAATTATAAGCTCCAATATTTATAAAAGTTAAATCAATAGGTCCATATTTTTCGCCAAGTTCCTTATAAATTCGTCCATAACCAGTGTCACAAGCAAAGAAAAATTTTTTATCCTTGTATTCAATTAAAAAGCTACCCCACAAAGTTTTGTTGGTATCCCAAAGACTTCTTTTTGACCAGTGTACTGCCGGAACAAATGTTATTTTGATATCATTTATTTTTATTTCGTCATACCAATCTAACTCCGTGACGTCATTAAAACCATTTTTTGTAAAATATTTTCCAAGTTTTAATGCAGTGGCAACTTTAGCTTTTTTGTATGGGAATCTTTTAATTGTTCTAGTGCTTAAATGATCATAGTGGTTATGAGTTAAAAGAAATAAATCAATTTTTGGTAATTCATCCAAATTTACTGCTGGATCAACAAATCTTTTCGGGCCGAATACTAAAGGTCCCATATTTTTTTCAAAAACTGGATCAGTAATAATAGTTGTATTTCCCAACTTTATTAAAAATGTTGCATGGCCAATCCAGAATATGTAATCGTTATTTTGATTGTCTTCTAATGATTTAAGTACTTTATTTTTTTCTATGACGTGGTCTTTTGGAATATTCATATCCAGCTTCTTTTTTTCTTTATTAAATATTTTATAGCTCCAATTAAACTTCATATCTCTCATTGGCGATCCCTCAGGATTTCTAAAGGTCCCATCTGATAAATGATGATAAGGTTTATTTTCCATTGTAAATAATGGAGCTTTATAAACAAAAAATATTATAAAAAAAATTATAAATTTATTTTTTTTTTTAGTCATTTTTTACTTAATAAGTGTTGTAAAATGACCCATTTTTCTTTTAGGCTTAACTTCTTTTTTTTGATAATCAAAAAAAAATTCGTTTTCAGAGAATTTTTTATCTCTGTAATTTAAAATATCTTTACCAATTAAATTGATCATTTTTGCATTAAATAATTTTTTAGTTTCCACTTTTTCTAATGCACAGACTGCTCTTATATGATTTTCAAATTGACTTATATTATGAGAGTTAATTGTTAAATGACCTGAATTATGAACTCTTGGTGCAATCTCATTAACATACAAAGTATTATTTTTATCAATAAAAAACTCAACACACAGAGTACCAATGTAATCTAATTCTTCAGAAATTTTTTTAGACCATTCTTTTGATTTTTCAAAAATATCTTGATCAATTTCAGCAGGAATTTTAGAATACTTTAATATTTGATCCTCATGTTCATTTTCGATCGGTTCATAAATTTCATATTTTTGAGATCCAAACCTTGTAATAATTACTGAGATTTCTTTTTTTAAATCTACTAATTTTTCAAAAATATATTCCTCATTTAAATTTATTTTAATATTATCTAAATCATTTTTAGAGTTGATTTTAAATTGTCCTTTTCCATCATAACCTAGGGTAGAGGTTTTAAGTATTCCAGGTATAAAATCTAAACTTTTTTCAAGATCATTTTTATTTTTAATTAATTTATATTTAGTAGTTTGTATATTTAATTTATTTACAAAATCTTTTTCAGTTAATCTGTTTTGTATAATTTTGTTTATTTCTGGATTTGGTAAAACTTTTTTTATTTCATTTATTTTTTTTAAAGTTTCAAAAGGTATATTTTCAAATTCAAAGGTAACTAAATTAATCTTATCTACAAATTTTTTAATTTTCTCTAAGTCTTGGTAATTTCCAAAAATAAAATCATCACAAAAATTTTGTGCAGGAGCATTTTTATCATCACAATAAACAGTAGTTTTAATATTTAGTTTTTTTGCAGCATTTGCTAGCATGCTTCCTAGTTGACCGCCTCCAATTATTCCAAGATTAATTGCAGTCATTTTAACTAGGCTTTTTTTTTACAGATCGAGTTTGTTTATTTCTCCAAAGATTTAAATTTTTTCTAACATTTTTATCATTGATTGAAATAATTGAAGCGGACAAAAGTGCTGCATTAATAGCTCCATCTTTACCAATTGTTACTGTTCCAACAGGTATGCCTTTTGGCATTTGAGAAATTGATAACAAACTATCTAGGCCATTTAATTTTTTACTTACGATAGGCACACCAATTACTGGAATAGCAGTTATTGCAGCTATCATTCCAGGCAAGTGAGCGGACCCTCCTGCGCCAGCTATAATTACAGATATATTATTTTTTTCAGCATTTTTTGCAAATTTATACATTCTATCAGGTGTTCTATGAGCTGAAACTATTTTTGTTTCATGTTTAATTTTTAATATCTTTAAGATTTTTGCGCAATATTTCATAGTTGAATAGTCTGATTGACTACCCATTACTATTGTTACTTTGTGATTTTTTTTATTGGACATTTATATGTTTTAATATCAAAAATTTAGACACTAATATATATTTAATCATATGAATTATAAAATTGATAATCTTCAATATTGTAAATGGTCTCGAGAAGTATTTCAAATAAATCGAGACGCAGGTTTAGATGCAGTACATGTCACAGTTGTTTACCATGAGGATTATGATGAATTTCTTGAAAGAATAAATGAATGGAGTAATCATTTTAAGGAAAACTCTGATCTTATATTTCTTGGAAATTCTTACAAAGATATCGAAAAAGCAAAAGTAGAAAAAAAAACAGCAATTTTTTTTGGATTTCAAAATTGCTCACCTATTGAAGATGATATTGCTCTTATAGAAAAGGTTCATAATCATGGATGTCGATTTATGCAACTTACCTATAATAACCAATCTTTGTTAGCCACAGGATGTTATGAAAAAAATGATAGTGGTGTTACAAATTTTGGCAGAGAGGCAATAAAAGAAATGAATAGAGTAGGTATAGTTATTGATATGTCTCATTCAGCTGAAAAAAGTACTTTTGATGCTATTGAAATAAGTGAAAAACCAATAGCAATAACTCATGCCAATCCAATTTTTTGGCACAATGCGAAAAGAAACAAATCAGAAGATCTTCTTAAAGCTTTAGCTGAAAGTAATGGAATGCTTGGTTTGTCATTATATGCACATCATTTAAAAGATAGCACTAATTGTAGTCTTGAAAGCTTTTGTGAAATGGCTGCAAGAACTGCTGAAATTATGGGAGTAAAAAATATAGGTATTGGATCAGACCTTTGTTTAAACCAGCCTGACAATGTTGTGGAATGGATGAGAAATGGAACTTGGACTAAAACAAAAAATTTTGGAGAAGGTTCGAAAACAAAAGCAGGATTTCCTCAGCAACCAGACTGGTTCATAGACGCGAGAGGTTTTAAGAATTTAGAAATAGGATTAAAAAAAGTTGGATTTAACGACAAAGATACAAACGATATATTAGGAAATAATTGGTTTAATTTTTACAAGGGAATTAATTAATGGAATCAAAATTAAGAGATCCAAAAAAAATAATGAAATTATCTAAATTGGGATCTTTTCATCAATCAAAATTATCTTTTTTAAGATCATTTTTAAAAGAATTTAAAGATTGGAAATATAATAGAGATTTGTTTGATTTGAATGAAGAGGGATTTGGAAGAGCAGTTTATTCTTTTAGTAAAGATCGTAGAGTTTATTCTTTAGTTTGCTTTGCAAATAAAATTAGTGATCACGAAAGATCGGATAGAGTTATTGCAACTAAATGGGACGCAGCATTTGTGCTTCATGACGGAATTCCAACAAAGAAAGATTTAGATAGATTGTCAAATGATGTTCCTCAACAAGAAGTAGGAAGAATGAGTTATAAAGAATTAACTTTATCAAGAGCAAATAAGTCAGTTAGAATTTTTGAACATGTTGTAGAAAGTTTATCAAACGGAAAGCAACCAGATAAAGAAAAATTATCTAATGTTGGATACTTATATAGAACCACAGCTGTTTATGGATCTGGTAAATTTGGTTTAGCGGATAGATTTAGAATTAAAAATAGAGAAGAAATTTATGGACCATTTAGACTTGAAATGATGTTAGTTTATTTGGTCAGGCAATTTACTTTTGATCAGGTAAATCATATAGCAAAGCACAAAAATTCTAAAGCTGCTGTTGAGCTTGATGATGATATTTGTACAAATCTTGGTAT